>NZ_CP121663.1:1200000-1500000 GCF_029714285.1 Rhizobium sp. CB3090 | reverse complement strand
TATATCGGGAAAAATGCATTTCGTCGGACCAGACCAGCATCATGGCTACGAAGACCGTCTGACGACGGAAATCTATCCGGCGGACTTTAGCTGGGTTCCGCCGAAGACCTATGATGAACTAAAAGCAGAGGAGCTGAACGCCAAGGGCTCAGTGCCGTTCGGAGTATCCAGTGTCGAGACCATCGCCGATGCCGGACCACTCGCCCGGTCGCAGCAGATCGACTACGACGATGAGGTCGCCCGCCGTGCCACCCAGCATATTTATGACTGGCGACGCTACGGGGACGGGCGGCCAATGTTCATGACGGTTTCCTTCACGCAGCCGCATGATCCCTATGTCATCACCCGCGACTATTGGGATCTCTATACGGACGAGGCAATCGATCTGCCCCGGACGCCGAAAATCCCGCTGGAAGAAATGGATCCGCACAGCCGTTCGCTCTATTTTCACTACAGCCTCGACAAGTTCGAAGTGACAAACGAAATCTATCGCCAGGCCCGCCGTGGCTATTACGGCATGATCAGCTATGTGGACAGGAAGCTCGGCGAGCTGCGGCAGACGCTGGAAGATGCCGGCATTGCCGACAACACAGTAGTCATCTTCACCTCCGATCACGGCGACATGATCGGCGAGCGTGGCCTGTGGTTCAAGAAGAACCTATTCGATCCGGCAATCCGCGTTCCTCTGGTGCTTTATGATCCGCGTGCACAGGGCTTGAAGCGGGTTATGGCACCCGTCTCGCTGATCGACATCATGCCGACGATGGTGGAGCTCGCAACCGGTTCCCTGGAGCCAATCATCACTGCGCATGAAGGCGATAGCCTCTTGCCTCTTCTTTCACAGGACGAGCCGGAGCGCATTGTGTTCGCCGAACATCTCGACGGCGGTACCAGTGCGCCGCGCGTCATGCTCAGGCGAGGCGCCCACAAACTCGTGGTTTCTGAAGCTTATCCCCCGCAATTCTACGATCTCGCGAACGACCCCGGAGAAACGCTTAATCTCGCGGGCGAACCGTCATGGCAGACGGCTATGGCGGCGCTTGAGGAGCAGGCGAGAGAAACCTGGGATCTTGCCCGATTGAAGCAGGATGTCATGCAAAGCCAGCGCATCCGCCAATTCGTGAACCGCGCCATGCTGAAGGGCAAGCCGCGCGACTGGGAACACTATCCGGATCCAATCCGAGAGCACACCAAATTCGTCCGGACAGGCGATCGTTTTCCCGAAGTGGAGAGGCGATCCTATTTGCCCTACGCAGATTAACAACGGGCGGCCCGCTTATGGCGAGTGCTGCCTTCAATCATTCCAGTGTCTTGGGCGCCGGCGTCCAAAATTGAGAGGCCTACATGATATTCGACCGCAAGCTTGAGATTCTCCAGGTGCATTGCCAGGGGGAAATCGGCAATGTTCTCGTGGGCGGCGCCCCGGAAATCCCGGGTGCGACCGCGCTCGAAAAAATGAACTACATCAATAATGTGGATGACAGCCTGCGCCGTTTCGTGACCTTCGAACCGCGCGCCAATGTAGCCATGACCGTGAACCTGCTTCTGGAGCCTACCCGTCCCGACGCGGATGCCGGCTTCATCGTGCTACAGGCCGATCGTGCGCATGCGATGTCGGGTTCGAACAGCATCTGCGTCGTAACCGCGCTTCTCGAAAGCGGACGCGTGGCCATGGTCGAACCGGAAACCATCGTGCGGCTTGATACGCCGGCCGGCCTCATCACCGCACGGGCTCGCTGTGAGAATGGCCGCTGCCTTTCCGTCAGCATCGATAATGTGCCGAGCTTTGCCGAAGTGCTCGATCAGGAAATCGTCACGCTGCGCTGGGGACGCATCAAAGCCGACATCTGCTTCGGCGGCGTCTACTACGGCCTCGTCGACGTAGAGCAGATCGGCCTTGCCATCGAGCCGAACAATGCACGCGCACTGGCGGAAGCTGGCATTGAGCTCAAGGCGCTGCTTGCGGAGCAGGTCAAGGTCAAACATCCGATGCTGTTAGGTGTGGACGAGATCGCCTATGTCATGTTCCGCTCGCGCGAGCCGGACGGCGCAATCAGAACCTGCACCACGCTAAAGCCCGGCCGCGTCGATCGTTCGCCTTGCGGCACCGGCAGCTCCGCAAACCTGGCAAGCCTGTACGCACGCGGGCTCGTATCCGTGGGAGATAAAAAGATCTCGCGCTCGATCATCGGCGGAGAATTTCATGTACAGGCGTTGGCGGAAGCGGAAGTGGGAGGGCGCAAGGCGGTCATCCCGCGGATTTCCGGCCAGGGCTTCATCTATGGAAAACAGGAATTGCGGCTGGTCTCTGACGATCCTTTTGCCAAGGGCTTTGCTCTTTCGGACACCTGGGGACCGCAGGTGCACCTTCTGGACTAACGGCCTCCCAAGCAGACTGGACCCCATGCACGAAGTATGGGGTCCCTTTTTTGCTTCAAATGGATGCCGGCGGGTTGCGAAGATAGGCAAGGGTCATATCGACGGCCATCTGCTTCTGGGAGGCAATCGCGTCAGCCTCGGCCAGATTCTTCTCAAGCACGATGCCCAGCGTATGCATGTTGGAAAAATAGAAATAACCCAGCGCGGAAATTGAGATGTAGAGGTGCTTGAGGTCGATGCCCGGCCGGAACACGCCCTTGTCCTGACCGTCGCTGATGACCTTTTCCAATTTTTCGAGAAGCGGTGTGTAGAGAAGCTTCACCGAAAGGGTCTCTTTCAAAAAGCGCGCATTCAGCACGTTCTCATGGGTCAGCATTCGCACGATGCGCGGATTGTTGGCAAAGGTATCAAATGTGCGCTCGACCAATTGGCGCATACAGACGACCGGATCGGGATCGTTAAGGTCGATCTCATGCTGCGAGGCGCGCATCTTCTCATAGGTGCTTGCGAGGCTCGCGATGTAGAGATCTTCCTTGCTGTTGAAATACTTGTAGATCAGGCTTTTGTTGGTCTGGGACTGTTCCGCGATGGCATCGATGCGCGCCCCGTCGAGCCCCCGCTCGGTGAATTCCTCGATCGCGAATTCGATGATGCGGCTTTTTGTCTGCTCGGGATTGCGGATACGTTTCTTCACTGCCGCCTCTTGATTTTCGGTCATTCCCTTTGGGCCATTTGGCTATCCCTAAAGAAAGATCGTCAAAGTCGCAAATGCCCAATTGAAAGGGTTTGCGGAAGAGGCGCATTCTCTTCGCAAGCCTTTGTAAACTCATATCTATTTCGTGGCTTTATGCAATTTTCCCGTTGACGGACATCTCCTTCTTCGTTAGCAATAGCGTTATTAAACTAATTAGTTCTATAGCGTGAGGCGGACGGCTGGTCAACCGCTCAATGCGGGTCCGGCAGGGCTTCGCGAGGCACGGCATCTTCACCTCATCATGACCTTTCACAAGCGCTGACGCGCAGGAGGCAAGCAATGAACAACGCACGCATAGGCGTGGATATTGGCGGAACGTTCACCGATCTGGTTCTCTTCGGCGACGGCGGCGAGACCTTCTTTACGAAGGTACCCTCCACACCGGCCAAACCAGAGGAAGCAGTATTGACCGGCATCCGTCAGATCACGGAAACGGCCAGCCTTTCCGTCGCGGCCGTAACAGAAGTGGTTCACGGCACCACCGTTGGCTCCAACACCCTGCTGCAGAAGGTCGGCGCGAAAACAGGGCTGATCACCACGAAGGGCTTTCGTGATGTGCTGGAAATCGGACGTGTCCGCACGCCCACTATGTTCGACCTGAGCTGGGAAAAGGCCGTGCCGCTGATTGCCCGCCGCTACCGTTTGGAAGTGGATGAAAGATCGACGGCCGACGGCCGGATCCTGAAAGAGGTGGACGAGCAGGAAATCATCGAAATCGGCCGGTTCTTCGAGGCCGAAGGTGTGGAATCCGTCGCGATCTGCTTCATCAACTCCTATCGCAATCCCGAGAACGAAACGCGGGCATTGGAAATCATGCGCAAGCATTTTCCAAAGATGTGGGTCACGGCTTCGGTGTCGGTTCTCCCCGAGATCCGTGAATACGAGCGTACCTCGACGACGGCGGTGAACGCCTACGTCTTGCCCTCGCTGCGCGCTTATTTCGAGCGCCTCGAAAACGGGCTGCGCGACATCGGCGTTTCTGCGCCGCTGCTTATCAGCAATTCCAATGGCGGTCTTTCCAGCGCCAGAATGGCGCAGGAGAAGCCCGTCTTCTTCATTTCCTCCGGCCGTTCGGCCGGTGTGGTCGGTGCGGGCCGCCTGGGCGATGCGGCAGGCGAAAAGGATCTCGTCGTCTTTGATATGGGCGGCACGACCGCATCTGCCTCGCTGATCCACAAGGGGGAACTCTCCCGTGCCAACGAATATGAATTCCGCGCTGGCATTTCCACGCCGAGCCGCTTCATCAAGGCGGGCGGCTACCTGATGCGCGTTCCCACGGTCGACGTTGCCGAAGTGGGCAGCGGCGCCGGCTCCATCGCCCGCATCGATGAAGGCGGCCTCTTGCATGTCGGTCCGCTTTCGGCAGGTGCCGATCCGGGCCCGGTCTGCTACGGCATTGGCGGCACCTCTCCGACCGTGACCGATGCCAATGTCGTGCTCGGCTTCCTGCCGCCGGTGCTTGCCGGAGGCACCATGAAGCTCGACGTCGAAGGCGCCCGAGCCGCCGTCAAGCGCGATCTTGCCGAGCCGCTCAAGCTCTCTATCGAGGATGCTGCCTTCGGCATCCGCGAAGTGGTGAACATCAATATGGCACGCACCATCAAGGCAGTGACCGTCGAGCGTGGCGTGGATCCGCGCGACTTCGCGATCCTCGCTTTCGGTGGTTCGGGTCCGGTGCATGCCTGCGATCTTGCCCGCACGCTCGGCATCTCCCGCGTGATTTTCCCGCGCTCGCCGGGCGTTTTCACAGCAACGGGCATGCTGGCTGCCAAGGTGGAGCGCTATTTCCTGCGCAGCCTCAACGGTATGCTGGACCAACTGCCTGTGGAGCGCGTCAATGCACTGCTGAAAGAAATGCGTGCAGAGGCCATCGCCTCGTTGGCGGAGGAAGGCTATTCGGAAGGTCAGGTCGAGTGTGGCTTCGAGGCGGATCTTCGCTTCAAGGGCCAGGATTTCGAGCTGCCGATTGCACTTCCTGAAAAGGTAACAGAAGAAGATCGGGCGCGCTTGCGTGCCGACTTCCGCGAGGCTTACAAGGCGATCTACGGCTATGCCTCAGACGACAGCGTCGAAATCGTCAACATCAGGCTGAACGCAAGCGGCAACAGCGGCAACCGGCTGGCTTTCACCGCACACCGGCCCGAGGACGGCCCTGCGGATGTCACCGTCCGCAAGATCTATTTCTCCCGCAAGGATGGCTGGATCGACACGCCGATCCACAAGCGCGCCACCTTCCGAGGCGGCGCGGCCGGGCCGCTCATCATCGAGAGCCCCGACACGACCATCGTCATTCCGCCGGGTGCGAAGGCCGATCTCGATGCCTTTGGCAATGTCGTCGCCTCGCTTGCCTAAGACCCGTTTGGCCTGAACCCATTCAAGGAGCTGTTCCCATGGCCCAGAAACACAACGACCCCATTACGTTCGCCGTCATCAAGAACGCGCTCGACACGATCGTCGACGATATGGCCTTTGCCGTCATGCGCACAGCGCGCTCGCCGATCGTCCGGGACGTGCTCGATTATTCCGTGACGCTCTGCGACAAGCATGGCCGCATCCTCTCGCAGGCGAAGACGGTGGCCCTCCATCTGGGCGCCGTGCCGGATGCGATGGCTGTCATCATGGAGCGCTATGCCAATGATCTCGCGGCCGGCGACGTGATCGTCTTCAATGACCCCTATGAGGGTGGCATGCACCTGCCGGATATTTTCATGATCCGGCCGATCTTCCATCAGGACAGCCTGCGCGGCTTTTCGGTGGTAATTGCCCATCATTGCGACGTCGGCGGTCGTGTACCCGGTTCCAATGCGGCCGACTCCACGGAAATCTTCCAGGAAGGCCTGCGCATCGCGCCGATGAAGCTTTACAGCAAGGGTGTGCTCAACGACACGCTGATGCGGATCATCGGCAAGAACGTCCGCCTGCCTGAACTGGTCTTCGGCGATCTCGAGGCACAGTTCGCCACGTGCAACCTCGGCGAACGCGAACTCCTGCGTCTCATCGAACGCTACGGCGCGGATGAACTCGACAGCTATTTCGATGACCTGATCGACTACGGTGAGCAATTGACGCGCGCAGCAATCCGCTCCTGGCCGGATGGAGAATACAGCTTCGAGGACTATATCGACGGCGATGGCTTCTCGACCGATGCGATCCCGATCCGCGTCAAGCTAACGGTCGATGGCGATCATCTCAACGTCGATTTCGCCGGTTCTTCGCCACAGGTGAAGGGCGCGATCAATTCCACGCTCTCCTTCGTCAAGTCGGCCACCTATCTCTCGGTGCGCTGTGCGCTCGATGCCGAAGTTCCGAACAATGCGGGTGTCTATCGCTGCATCACCATCGCGGCGCCGGAAGGTTCGATCCTCAATCCGCAGATGCCGGCGGCCGTCGCGGCACGCGCGCTGACAGGCTATCGTGTCGTTGATACGGTGCTCGGAGCATTGTCGCAGATCGCCCCGCGTAAGGTCATGGCGGCCGGCGAGGGGGGTAATACGGTTCTCGCCTTCGGCGGTTGGGATAAAGAAACCCGCGAGCCGTTCGTGCTGGTCGATATGATCAACGGTGCCTGGGGCGGGCGCTGGAACAAGGATGGCGTGGAGGGTGTCACCAATCCGTCCCAAAATATGTCCAACCTTCCGGTCGAGACGCTGGAAGTCCGCTATCCTCTGATGATGGACGAATACAGTCTGCGGCCGGATTCTTGCGGCGCCGGCGAATATCGTGGCGGTCTCGGTCTCATCCGCCAGTACCGCCTGCTTGCCGAGGAAGCCGTTCTCCAGATCCGTGCTGACCGCCACGACCATCCGCCTTATGGGCTGTTCGGCGGCAAGCCGGCGGCGCCCTGCGTCAACATCCTCGATCCGGATGGCGAAAACATCGTCCTGCCTGCCAAGATCACCCGCACTATCGGAAAGAATGTCGTGGTTCGTCACGAACAGGCTGGCGGTGGTGGGTATGGCAATCCGCTGAAGCGCTCGCTGGAACTCATCTGCGACGATCTGTCGAACGGCAAGATCACGCGTGCATATGCCGAAGCGCACCACGGGGTCGTGTTTGCAGACGATGGATTTTCTGTCGACGAAACAAATACGGCCAAGCGCCGCGGAGGCGCAGCGTAATGAGTGGATACGATCTTTCCCGCTTCGCAATCAATCAGATCACGACCCCTAAATGGTCCATGCCGCAGGCTATCGAAGGCTATGCCGCCCAAGGCATCCGCGGAATTGCCGTCTGGCGGAATTTCCTCGATGACTACGGTCTAGGGGCGACCGCACGCCATTTGCGAGATGCAAACATGTGGGTTGCGTCGCTTTGCACCAGTGCCTGGGTGAACGAAACCGACCCGGCGAAGCTTCGCGCCGCGATCGACACCAACAAGCGCATCCTTGACCAGGCAGCGGCCATCGGCGCACCTTGCGTCGTCATGGTTGTCGGGGGCCTGCCTGTGGGAGACAAGGATCTGGCCGGTCAGCGGCGTCGGATTCGCGACGTCTTGGTGGAGCTCGCACCTTATGCGCGCTCTGTCGGGGGCAAGCTGGGGCTTGAGCCTCTTCATCCGATGTATTGCGGTGATCGAAGTGCCATGAACCTGATCACCGAATGCAATGACCTTATCGACGAACTGGGTGATGAATCGGCCAGCCTCGTCCCGGATGTCTATCATTGCTGGTGGGATCCGGCATTTGAACGGGAGCTGCGCCGCGCCGGCCCTACGCGCATCCAGACCTTCCATTATTGCGACTGGCTTGTTCCGACCAGAAATCTGCGTGATCGCGGCATGGTGGGAGATGGCGTCATCGATCTTCCGCGAATTCGCGGCTGGCTGGACGACATTGGCTACGACGGCCCGTTCGAGTTGGAGATTTTCTCCGAGCTCGATTGGTGGGAGCGCGATCCGGCGGAAACGGTGCGCATCGCTATCGAGCGCTGCGGGCCTTTGGTCGGCCCACGCAAATAAAGGAGGCCACTTGCCGAGAGGCAAGTGGCGTTATCCCGCTCAATTTAGAGGGTAGCGAATAAGATCGTTACCCTCTTTCGGCGTTGGTATTTTCTGTCCCAGAGAAAATCGAGTGGCCTTGTAAGGCGTGAGATCCAGCGATGATTTCCGGCAGGTGACCAGATCTGCAACCAATTTCCCGGTCGTGGCGCCGAGCGTCATGCCAACTTGTCCATGACCGAATGCCATCACGACGTTCGCGTGATCTGTTGCCCTGTCGATGACGGGCATCGTATCCGGCATGAAGGGCCTCGGCCCCATCCATTGCTTTCCACCTATGATGTCCAGACCTGGAAGAACAGCTTTTGCCTTTTCGGCAATGATATTGGCACGTTCGAAATTGGGTTTGGGATCAAGCCCCGCGACCTCTATGGTGCCGCCAATGCGCAGGCCACTTTCCATGGGGGTGAGAACGAAGCCACCATTCGAATAAAGAATGGCGTGATTCACCTTCACATTCGGATTGGGCAGATGATGATGGTAACCCTGTAATGCCGCGAGCGGCACTTTAATCCCGAGGTCCCGCGCAAGCTTGGCACTCCAGGCACCTGCAGCCAACACAATGCGCTTTACGGCTATCTGCTCCCCATTTGAAAGACGGATAGCAGACACTCTCCCGCCCTGGGTCACAAGGTTTGTGACCGACCCTTTCCGTAGGAAGCCACCCCGCGTCTGAAAGAATTCGGCAAGCTTATTCCGGACGATGCCAGGATCAGAAAACTGCAGCCAATCCTCCAGAAGCAGCCCGCAGGTGATCGGTCCAGAAAGCGCCGGTTCGATCGCCTTCAGATCCTTGCTGTCTAGAAAGCGATGTTTGAATCCGTGTCGGACCCGGAGGTCCCAGGTGAAGCTATCGGCATCTATATCGGCCTTCGAATTGAAGGCCATAATATTAGGCTTCGTGACAAGCTTGTCGGATAGTCCGGCGGATTGCAAAAGGGCTCGATAATCATCCTCGGCTCGGGAAAGAAGCGGGGTCATCCCCGCTACGATTTCCAAAACCCGGCTCCGTCTGCCGGACCAAAGAAAGCGCAGCAGCCAAGGCATTTGGCCGATCATGTCCTTCGGACGAACAAAAAGCGGGCTCTTCGGATCCGA
The DNA here is from genome assembly GCF_029714285.1 of Rhizobium sp. CB3090. Taxonomy (NCBI): domain Bacteria; kingdom Pseudomonadati; phylum Pseudomonadota; class Alphaproteobacteria; order Hyphomicrobiales; family Rhizobiaceae; genus Rhizobium; species Rhizobium sp. CB3090. Next base: position 1,490,773 of record NZ_CP121663.1, on the reverse strand, counting down.
CAGCCATTTTGGAATTTTTTGCAGAATGCCCGGCTTGGATATCGGGACAATCTCGCCTGCTGCAAGCAAACCGCAATTCCCGTAGCTCGCCGCTTCCGTTTCCACGCCGCGATCCACCAGTTCGACGGCAAAACCTTCATCCTGAAGCGCAATGGCAGAACATATGCCGATGATGCCACCGCCAATTACCGTGACATCACTCACCTGAAAGAGCCTTTTCTCGCGCGATCACCGTAGGGGCTCTTGCATCAAGCATGGCACCGCTTTTTGACCAGTTGCTCCGTTCATACTCGCTAAAGACGATCTGGACGTCATCCTCGGTGCATTTTGCGATACGCGCGAGTTCTGCCGTGAAAACCTTGGCGATCTCGCTCTTTTGTTCATGGGTTCGGCCCGCAAGCATATCGATGCGAATGACTGGCATAAGAAATCTCCGAATTTGGAATGATGCGAAGCATGCGACCACCACCTCGGCGGACGACCGGATTATGGGAGCCGCTGTCCGTCTCGATGGCTCGATCCATCAGCGAAATATTGCATATCTAATGTCGACATTCCATACGCAATGTGCAAGAAAAGTTCGAAAGATGATTGTGCTTGCTGCGGTTGGCGCTTCGGAAAGGTCGGAGGAAAAATGATTACCGGGACTACAAAGATCTTTTACATGCTGGCGCATCCGATTTCGCATGTCCGTACTCCGGAGCTGATAAATCCGTTGTTTGCAGCTCGTGGCATCGATGCCGTCATGGTGCCGGTACATTTTGCTCCTGAGGATTTCGCCGCCGGCTGGGATGCGATCAGGAAAACTCGCAATTTGGGAGGGCTCGTCGTCAGTGTTCCGCACAAAGAACATGCGTATGCCCTTGCCGACGAAGCGGAACCCGCCGCCGAGGAATTGGGAGCTGCCAATGTCATCCGCCGCGAAGCCGACGGTCGAATGATTGCGACGAATATGGATGGCCCGGGATTCTTAAAGGGAATGCTGAACGACGGACGCGATGCAGCCAACCAGGATGTGCTTCTTATCGGTGCCGGTGGTGCCGGAAAAGCGATCGCCTTCTCTCTTGCGAGAAGTGGCTGCAATTCGCTTCGGATAAACGATACCGATGCCGCGCGCGCCACTGCGCTCGCAGAAGATATCAAGAGGCGCTATCCGCATTTGGCCGTTTCGGCGACCAGTAGCGACCTTGAAGGCATTAGCATGCTAGTGAATGCAACGCCATGCGGGCTTCATCCCGAAACGGATCCGCTTCCAGTGGACATACGCAACTTGCAGCCCAACATGCTGGTTGCCGATATCATCATGAAGCCGCGCGAGACGCCCTTGCTTAAAGCCGCGATGGCTTGTGGGTGCCAGGTTCGTTACGGAGCGGGCATGCTCGATACGCAAATCGAGTTGATGATCTCGTACTTCGGCTATTAAAGCGATTCAGCGTTTCACGGAATCGCTTTCCCGCTCTATTCCTTTGTTTTTACGCATTCCGGACGGAAACCGCTGCGCACTTTTCCTGGAAGTGCTCTAAACACCTCAACCCTGGTTATCGGCAAAGTCCAGACTGAGCTTGGCGGTTAGATTCCGGTTCAGGAATTCCATGAACCGGCCCCTGAATTGTACCGCATGGAGATGTGCTTCGTGTTCGGCTCGATCGGCGTCGCGCATTTCGATGGCATCAATGATGGCAACGTGTGCGGCCGACACCTCCTTTTGGGTCAAATTTGGGTCCAGCGACTGATATTGGAAGTGAAAGAACAATAGTCGGCGACCCTCTTGCAAGAGACGACGGTAAGAGTCTGCAAAGTAGGAATTCCGGCAAGCCGCGGCTATAGCCATGTGGAATTCAAAATTTTTCTCGATCATTCCGATGGAATCGCCTGATTTCATCGCATTGCTCAACTCCTGCTCGTAGCCCTTTTGAGCCTCGCGAATTTTAATCAAGTCCGCCGGTGTACGATGAAGCGCGGCAAACCGCGTAACGACCCGTTGCATGAGATCCAAAGCGTCCAGGAACTCTGGCATTTTGTCGAATTCCATCGGCGTCACAATGATGCTGCGGTTCGGCAAGATTTGCACCAGCCCCTCGCCGGAAAGCCGCACGAGCGCTTCCCGGATCGGAGAGCGCGAAAGCTTGAACCGTTGGCTAAGGCTGACTTCGTCAAGCGAAGTCCCGGGAGCGATGAGGACGCGAAGAATGTCGTCACGCAGCTTCTTATAGACGCGAGCGCTGCCGGTTTCTTTGAGGCCACTCACATTGTCAACTTTTCGCGGTGATGCCAAGATCATCTTCCTGGAAATCGATCATAGATTGGTAAGACGGGAACGGCGTATAGCCCTGATCGATAGCTGGTTTGCCGATTCTTTAAGATGCCATCATAATGTATGTTGTATGAACAATTGTCGACAACGAATTGGCGCATCTCCGCACGTATCAACGCAGGCGACCGCCTGCGATCGGAAATCAGGACATTGCTGGATCTGGCTTTGGTCACCTGTCGCTATATGCCGGTGGTTGTGACGGGCTGGTCATATCGCCGATTGCGCAACGTGGGCTCCCCTTTTGAATGTCCAATACCATGACGGTAACAAAGGCCGGAGAGGACCAATCGGCGGATTGACGTTCACGTTAATAAAACCAGGGATCAAGGTCGGCGCACCATTCGAGTCGAACGCATCTCACGCGCGCTTACGTCGATACTTATGCGACGCGGAAGGCGATTGAATGCGCTACGATTGACGCCATGTGCTGTATCCACTACGTCATCAGATTGAGCCAAAGACAGCCCAACGGAAAACGATGTCATGACTGCACTACGGCTTGAGAACAAAAGAGCGCTGATCTCTGGCGGTGCAAATGGGGCCGGTGCTGCTTCAACCAGGCTGTTCTGCAAAGAAGGCGCAGCCGTTGTGTTCGTTGACAAAGACGGCGTTGCAGGTTCCTTGCTTGAGCAGGAGCTGATCGCGGACGGCCATCGAGTGAAGTTCATCGAAGGCGACGTGTCGAAACCGGATGTCGTCGATGCGGTGGTTGCGTCGGCTGTCAATTTTTTAGGTCACATCGATATCCTGTTCAATCATGCGGGCATCATCATCGTGAAACCGTTCCTCGATTTCAGCCTCGCGGAATGGGACGAGATGATGGACAACAACGCAAAGTCCGCTTTTCTGATGAGCCGCGCCGTCCTGCCGTCCATGCTTGAGAGGGGCAAAGGTGTGCTCGTCTTCACATCCACGACCGGGGTGCGGGCGGCGACGCATCTCGAGTCACTCTACAGCGCGTCGAAGTCGGCAATGCACATGCTCTCAAGATCAATCGCCGTCGAATATCGGGACAAGGGAATCCGGTCGAATGCCCTCTGCCCCAGTTTCGTCCGCACTCGGCATGGCGAGCATGAGATAAAGCAATTGAGGAAGTTCGGCATTCTCGCCTCGGAGCAAGATGTCGCCATTATGCAGGGACGGATCTGCGAGCCGGAAGAAATTGCGGAGGTGGCGTTGTTTCTCGCGAGCGATGCGTCAAGTTTCGTCAATGGTGTCGAGCTCTTCGTCGACAATACCTTCACGGCGGTCTGATCATGCTTTGGGGCTTACGGCCGGTTCAGACGCAGGCCGCCTACAACTTGGCGGTGGACAAGCTTCGCAGACAAATACATCTCGGATTGCTTCTTCCGAACGAGCGGCTTCCCTCGGAGAGAGCGCTTGCCGAAGAAATCAACATCGCTCGCGTGACGTTGCGCGAGGCTTTGCGCGTCCTCGAGGGCAACAAGTATATCGTCATCAAGCGGGGCCAACATGGCGGTGCGTTCGTGGAAAAGCTCGAGGTGTTGGACCAGGTCGCTATGTTCCGCATTTCGTCGGATCGGGCGGGCATGATGCGGATACTTGAGTTTCGCGAGGCAAATGAGCAGGCGGCGATCCGCCTTGCGACCACACGAGCAACCTTGCCGGAACTCAAGCGCATGCGCGCGGCACTCGGTCAGATGCGTGATGCCAGGGAACCCGCGTCGCTGAAGCAGGCGGAGACCATGTTCACGCTCGCCATGGCGGATGCGGCCCACAATCCTCTCATTTCGCATGCGGTTGAGGATGGTCTCGACCAGATGTTTCTTCCGTATTTCGTCGCGGAGTTCGACCATTGGCGGTCGGTCAGCACGAACCTCTATTCGAAGCTCTTAGGTGCAATCGAGGCACAAAACGCCGATCAAGCCGCAGCAGTAGTTGGCGAAATCCTGGCACGTGATTGGGTTCGCGTGAAAGCGATCACCGTCTAGTCCTGCACTCTCCGGCCTTCGCGCATTTTGCGATCAAACGCTCGGCACTCCTTCCCAGAGTTGTCGGCCAAGCTGCCGGTGAAACCAATATCATTAAAATTTGGCCAACGAACATGCGTCGCTCTTGACATCTTGCCGCCTTGGTCCAATGGTCTAAGAAATATACCATTAAACAGGGGCGCGATGTGAATCTGAATATCTCAAACGATCTCAAAACCCAGCGCTTGGAAGGCAAGATCGCGGTGATCACGGGCGGAGCCGGGGGAATGGGCAAGGCGGCCTCCATTTTGTTCGCCAATGCAGGAGCCAAAGTCGCGATCCTCGATATTCAGGACAACGCGGGGATCGAGACCGTCAGGGAGATCAAAGCAAACGGTGGCACGGCGATGTTCCTGAAAACCGACGTTTCGAAATCGGCCGACGTAGAGGCGTCGCTGCAAAAAGTCGAAGATACTTTCGGGCCGATCAATGTTCTCTTCAACCACGCCGGCACGCTGATCGTAAAGCCGTTCCACGAGACGACGGAAGCCGACTACGACAGGATGATGGACATCAACGTCAGGTCTGCGTTCCTCGTTTGCAGAGCCGTTGTCCGTCGCATGCTTAAGACCGGTGGCGGTTCAATCGTCATCACCTCGTCCATTGGCGGTGAGAAGGGCTTTGCGCTGGAGTCGGTCTATTGCATGTCAAAGGGTGCGGTGCTGCAACTCGCGCGCACGATTGCGGTCGAATACCGCGACGCGGGTATTCGCTGCAACGCGATCTGCCCAGGATTCGTGAAAACCGCGCACGGCCTTGTCGAAATCGAGCAGCTTGACGGTCTCGGTCAGAAGTGGAGCGAGACCGATCTCAACGCCGTGCAAGGCCGTATTTGCGAGCCGGAGGAGGTTGCTCAGGCGGCGCTCTTCCTCGCAACCGATGAAGCCAGCTTCATCAATGGTGCGGCGCTCTACGTCGATAACGGCTGGTACGCCAAAGGCTAACTGTCTTAACAAAGAAGAGGGTGAACAATGAAAACGACACTGAAAATGCTGGGTCTCCTGGCTGGCCTGAACATCGGACTTGCTCCGGCCATGGCCTTCTCGCCGGAGTCGGACGAACCGATCAAGATCATGGTCGCAGACTGGACCTCGATGGCGATCAACACCGACATCGTCGCCCAGATTCTCGGCTCCTACGGATACAACGTCCAAAAGGTGGTTGCAGATGACTCTGCGCGCTACCCCGGCTTCGAATCTGGCGACCTGACGATCGCCGTCGAGACTTGGCAGACCACGCAGCAGACCGCGTTCGAGAAGTCGGTGGCGACCGGTAAGGTCGTCGACCTCGGCGAAACCGGAATGCATGCGAAGGAGGAATGGTGGTACCCGGAATATATGAAGGAACGCTGCCCGGGTCTTCCTGATTGGACCGCATTGAAAAAGTGCGCCGAGGCGTTCTCCACGGCTGACACCGCGCCGAAGGGCCGATATCTCTCCGGTCCAGTCGCCTGGGGCGGGCATGATGAAGAGCGTGTAGCGGCTCTCGGTCTGCCGTTCGAAGTCGTCCACGCCGGAACCGAAGCAGCACTGTTCGCGGAGCTGAAGTCGGCCTATGAGCGCAAGGCTCCGATCATGCTTTGGGTCTACGTGCCGCATTGGGTTCCCGCCGTCTTCAAGGGCGAGTTCGTCAATTTCCCCAAATATGAAGCAGCGTGCACCACGGACGCGGCCTGGGGTGTGAACAAGTCGGCGACCTATGACTGCGGTAAGCCCGAAGGCTGGATCAAGAAGATGGGCTGGGCCGAAGGCGAGAAGAAGTGGCCCTGCGCTTATCAGATCGTCAGGAACTTCACCATGGACAACGACACGATCAGCAAGTTGGTGCAGGAAGTCGATGTGAACGGTCGCTCCATCGAGGACGTTTCAACGGAGTGGCTGAAAGCCAACGAGCCGACGTGGCGCAAGTGGGCAGCCTGCGCACAGTGAACTCCAAGAGCGGAGCGCCTCGATCGGGGTGCTCCGTTTTCGCATCCGAACGTCTTGGAGCTATCCGTGAGAGCTGACACAACATCCGATCCGACCTTCGTCGGGACGAAAACCCATATATTCCTGGCCATCTTGATCGGCACCGCGATCTTCGAATTCGTCCTGCCTGCCGAGTATGGGGGTGTCCCATCCGGCTTGCTGCTTCCGATCGCCGCCTGGTTCGATCAGTTGCTCAACTTCATTGCGAACGGCGTCCACATTTTCGGTGTCACGATTCAGCAGATAACACGCGCTTGCGCCGTGGTGCTCGACATCCCGATCAAAGCCCTGACCACTGTCTTCGTCGACGGCATTCAAAAAGGCTATGGTTTCAATAAGGTTCAGATCGCTCCGCCTATGTCATGGCTCGGGGTTTCTGTCGCCGTCATTTGGGTCGCGCGGCGCGTCGGCGGCATCCAACTGCTCCTGCTTGCGTTGGTCACCGTCCTCTACATCCTGTTCCTCGGCCTGTACCAGGCGACGATGACCACGCTCGCAAGTGTGATGGGCAGCATCGTGCTCGCCACCGTCGCAGGCCTGTTCATCGGCGTTGCGAGCGCTCGCCATGCTGGCGTCTACACGGTCGTCCGCGCGGTCATGAACCTGACGCAGACGGTTCCGATTTTCTCGTATCTGCTTCCGACCTTGATGTTCCTTGGTTACGGACCGAGCGCCGCTGTGTTCGCGACTTTCGTTTATGCGCTGCCGCCCATGGTCCATGCGACGGTTCTGGCGCTGCAGAGCGTCGAACCTGAGATCGTGGAATATGCTTCGATGGCAGGTTGCACCAAACAGCAGAACCTCTGGCGCGTTCAAATCCCGGCCGCCTTGCCTAAGCTCGGCATCGGCTTGAACCAGGTCGTCATGATGTCCTTCAACATGGCAATTCTGACGTCAATGATCGGCGTCGGAGGGCTGGGTTATCTCGTTCTGCAAGCGTTGCGGCGGTTGGACATAGGTGCGGGCCTTGAAGCCGGAATGGGGATCGTCCTGCTTGGCATTCTGCTCGATCGGATCACGCAGGCGACGTCGAACAGGCAATCCGGCAGTCAGCCGCCCTTCAACAGGAAGGATTGGTTGCTCATCGGCGCCGCGCTCATCGTCACCACGCTCGCCTCGTACTTGCTTCCGGCCCTCGCGACATGGCCGAAGCAGCTAGTCTTCACATCGGCCTCCATTTGGAACGACATGGTGAGCTGGATCAACGTCCATCTGTTCGATGCCCTCGACGGTATCAGGACGTTCCTGATCCTCGATGTGTTCTATCCATACCGCGACTTCCTGTTGGGCCGTTCGTTTCTGGGGATCGTCGTCTTCTCGGTCCTCGGATCGGCTTTGATCGGCGGGCCTCGATTGGGCCTGCTGGTCGCCGCCCTCCTCGTGTTGATCGGCAGCACGGGCTTTTGGACGCAAGCTGTTTTGTCGTTCTACCTGGTCTCGATGTCCGTTGCCATTGCGATCCTCGCCGGCGTGCCGATCGGCGTCTTCGTCGCCCGCAACGACTGGGCGAGGCACGGCACGCTGTTCGTTCTGGACACACTACAGACGCTTCCCACACTCATCTATCTGCTTCCGGCCGTCATGTTGTTCCGCAACGGCGATGTGTCCGCGATCTTCGCCATCGTGTCCTATTCGATCGCTCCAGCGATCCGCTACGTCATGGAAGGCCTGCATCAGGTCCCAAGTCAACGTATCGAGGCCGGAAAGATGTCGGGCTGCAATAGCTGGCAGCTCTTCCGTCACATCGAGGTTCCAAGTGCATTTCCGACGCTACTGCTCGGCCTGAACCAGACGGTGATGATGGCGCTTTCGATGCTGATTATCGCGGCGATGGTGGGCACGAAAGATCTCGGTCAGGAAGTGTTCATGAGCCTGACCCGATCGGAGGTTGGCAAGGGCATCGCGGTCGGCATTTGCGTCGCCGCTTTGGCGCTTATTTCCGATGCGCTGCTCAAAACGGCATCCAGCAAGCAGTCGGCCTAGCAAGAGATTCCTTGAAATGAACACGGGAACTATGATGACGAACCAATCGATGCTGTCGTGCAGCAACCTGACCAAGGTCTTCGGCGCGAGGTCGATGCAATCGATCGACACCCTCGATCTGAGCGATTCCGAGGGACTGAAGGCGAGGGGCCTCTTCGCGGCAGTCAAAAATGTCACCTTCGATGTCAAGCGTGGCGAGACCTTCGTGGTGATGGGGCTGTCCGGCTCGGGGAAATCCACTTTGGTGCGGTGCCTCACGCGACTGATCGAGCCCAGTCGTGGCACGATCGCCGTCGACGGTCTGGATTTCACCACTGCCAGCGAGCGGACACTGATCGAAATCCGCCGCAAGAAAATGGGAATGGTGTTCCAGCATTTCGCATTGCTTCCCAATCGTTCGGTGCTGGAAAACATCATGTTCCCGCTGGAAATTCAGAAGGTCAGCCAGGCCGACGCCAGGAAACGCGCTGAGGAACTGATCGCGACCGTCGGACTTCAGGGACTCGAGAAGCGTTTCCCTCGAGAGATGTCGGGCGGACAACAACAGCGCGTGGGGATTGCGCGCTCTCTGGCCACTGATCCTCCGGTCTGGTTCCTCGACGAACCATTCTCGGCATTGGATCCCCTGATCCGCACCGATCTGCAGGACGAACTGCTGAGGCTGCAACGTGGATTTCACAAGACGACCGTCTTCATCACCCACGATCTGGATGAGGCGGTCAAAATTGCAGATCGGATAGCGATCATGCAGAATGGCTCGATGGTCCAGATCGGAACGCCCGAGGAACTGATCCTCAATCCAGCCAATGATTATGTGCGTCGGTTTGTGAGCAAGGTTCCCTTGGCGAAAGTCGTCCGCGTATCAAGTCTTATCGAGCCAGGTCTTGAGCCAGAGGGCACGCCTCCATGCGTAGCAGGCAGCGACACGGTCGAGACGGTCGCTGCCTCACTTCTCGATGGTCCGGAGGTTGTTGCGGTGAACGGTTCGGACGGCAAGCGGATCGGCTATATGCGAAGAAGCAAGGCCATCGCGGTGCTCGCAGGCGTCAGGGCTCAGATCATGAGCGGCTCAACTCAGCCCGCCGCGCATCCGCTCCCCTGCTGATGCCTACCATCGAGACATCCAGCGACATTCAGCCAGGGGAGAAGACGCTGCCGGGCGAAATTAAGTTGCCGAGCGACACGCACGGCCGTACGTCTCGAGAACATCGGAGACATAGAGCTTTACAATGGTCGGAACGTCATCGCCTGGACGAATCTTATCGGCAATGCGTCCAAGAAACTGACTTGCCAGCGTCTCCGGGATGGAGCGACCTTGCAAGGTGGCTTCCAATTCTCGGACTGCGTTCATGGCAGCAGGTAGACCCCAGTAGTATCGGATGCGGTCACTGTAGCTATAAAGCAGTTGCAAAGCGATTTCGGTGTTGCTGCCATGGTAGTGACCCTGCCAATCGCTCTTGTTCGCCAGCATGAGCCGCTCCATCGTGGAGGCGAGACGTCTTGAGTATCCGCGGTTCAATTCCGTGGCGATCAGATCGAGGGCAAATAGGCCCTCACGCAGCGCGAACGTAAGGCCCGGTCCGACCTTCAGAATCGGAAAGCCGTCCCGAACCAAAGCGGCCAACGACGCTTCGGTTTGATAGTCCGTCGAGTGGGCCTCGAAATTTAGACTGTCTTCCTTGTCGAGAACCTTGGTGAGCTCGCGCGCAAGTTCGGGCTTGTAGGGCACGACGTTTTCATTGCCGAATTCGACTCCAGGCTGGACGACAAATGCGATGCAACGATCGAATGCCTCAGAAAGGCCATTTCGAGTGAAAATCTCGCGGTGGGTGTCTATCGTTGCTTGCGCATCCGAAGCCGTTGTCGGTTCCACTATGTCTAGGGCGTGGTTCGCACCGCCCGGCACGGGGACTTCAGTTCCGAGAACGTAGAGCGGCCGTGTTCCGACCACCTTCGCAGCACGCTCGGCTACGGCGGCAAGTTTTGCTGCTCTCTCCGCTACTATGGCGTCACCGAGGACCTTAGGATCGTCGCCACATGGCATAGAGGCGTCGAGGTGTATTTTTGTAAAGCCAGCCTTCAAGTAGGCTGCGACCATTTCCTCGGCCTTCGCCATCGCGGCTGCAGAAGTCTCGTTGCGCCACGGGTTCGGACCGAGATGGTCGCCACCGAGGATGACGTCCGATGTCGGAACGCCTCTGGCTCTTGCGAGTTCAAGCACTTCTTTTGCGAAGTCAGCGGGAGTTTTGCCGGTGTATCCCCCATATTGGTTGACTTGATTGCAGGTGGCCTCGATGAGCACCGGCCCCGGGTTCTTGCGGGCCAAAGACATGGTTGCATCGAGTACCCACGGGTGAGCCGAACACACAGAGGTTATTCCAGCCGGCTGCCCTGCGCGTCGAGCATCGGCGAGGTTTCGAAGAAAAGCGCTCATTTTGTTCTCCGCGGAGTAGACGCTATGAATGCGTCGAGTTCGATAATGTTCGGGAGACCTGTCATTGGTCCTTGGAGGGTTACATTGCGGGCTCCAGCCGCCGCTGCCCGCTCAAGCGAGGCCTCTGGCCCAAGTCCCTGGCGCCGCGATGTGAGATAGGTTGCTCCGAAGGCGTCACCCGCCCCGGTAGGGTCAACTTCCTCGACGACAAAACCATGAAAATCATATCGTGCGCCTGCGGCGCCGAAGTAGGTCGCGCCGTCTTTGCCACGCTTGAGGACAATCTCGTCGATGCCGAGACCATGCAGGTGCGTTACCGCGGCGGCTTCGCCCTCAATACCGGCAGCAACAAAAAGTTCCTCTCCGGATGGTAGAAGCAGATCGGCATTCCGAAGCATGTATTCGAACTGTTGCCGAAGGTTGCCGCTTCCGAGAAGTTCCTTCCTGACATTCGGATCGAATGAGACCGATCCGCCTCGTTCATGCACCGCTTCGATAGCGGTTCGGATAGCAACCTCCGCTCCGGGTATTGCAAAAGCCGATCCCATGACGTGAACATGACCGGCTCGCGCGATAAGCGCTTTTGCCTGAGGGCTCAGTTCGATCGAGCCGGCGGCCGAATGCATGATGTTGAAGATGAAGTCTCGCGATCCGTCGTCTCGATAGCGGACGAAGGCGCTGCCTGTCGGACGATCCGTTGATATGGAAATTGCGGAAGTATCTACCCCGTCGTTTTGAAGCCGCTCGACGTTCAAGGCTCCGAAATCGTCATTGCCTACGCTTGCGATGATTCCCGCCGCGCCGCCCAGGCGGGCGACTTGGTCGATGAAGATCGCAGGCGCTCCACTCGGAAAGGGGCCATACAGGCTTTGCGCTTCTTTAAAACCAAAGCCTGTCGTGGTCGCCATGACTTCCACGAGGATTTCCCCGACGGTGATCGTCGGCCCCAGAGTTTCAGGGGCTAGTCTTCCCGCAGGCTTAGCCATGTGTGTTCTCCATAATATCAGGTCTGGTTACTCGGCGTAGGCGGTCATGTCGCCAAGGCTATCCTCTGCACCAACGACCGTATTGCATTCGGTGCAATCGCGGCGCCCCCAAATTGGGGCTGAAGGTCGGCCACGGGGCAACGCGGACATCAGAATAGCCGGTCACGACGATCATCCATTGTCGCGATACGCTTGTCCGCCGATAACGGCGGTCGCACAAAATGTCAGTGAGATCGGCGGATGCGCCGTGAACATGCTTCTTGCCATGCTAGGCGAGGCCGATTCGGAGAAGGAAAGCTTTAGCCCCACGAGTCGCTTCTTATTGTCTGGCGAATTAGGCGTCCTCAGCTGCAAGCGCGCGTCATCGCAACTGGATTTTTCCAACCACCGAACGTCGAATCTTCGCACCATGGCGGCGGGAGTTCTTAAATCCCAGATCCGTCGAGTTGCTCGGCGTCGTCACCCTCCCAGGGTGAGGGCATCGAGGTGCGATTGAGATTGGCCGAGGGCATCGGCATCCAGCACTTCAATTCCGGTTCGGCGTATTCGATAATGCGGCCGGGCGAGGAATCTGAGGCCCGCCATCCTTCTGCACCGAAATGATCGCCGTTCGACCAATAGGCGAGGTCAACTTCTGCCTGCCCCTGTTCGGACTGGCGGATCGTGACGAGGATCCGGCTACCATCTTTCGGTGCGCTTGCCATGTGGCGCCAGCGGTCTGGCTCGTCCATCTTTTTCCTCCTGCCTTGCTGCGGGTTACAAGTGTCGCCTCGCCATCGAAAACGGTCAACTGAAACTTTGCATCGGCGGAACGATGCCAGAGACCACGTTCCGCAGTCCCACCGAGGGGAGCGGGACGCAAACTGCCGCTTGAACGTGAAATGTCTTGACTGATTTCCTCAGCTATCTTTAATAAACTGATCTGCTGGACCAACCAGTGGACCGGAGGCTTGATGGGCGTCAATCCACTCTTGACCGAGGTACCGAATATCGCGCGGAGCCTCGCCCGCCGAACGGCTCGTGGCGTCATCGCCGAAAAGCTGATGGTCTTGATCGCCACGAATATGCTGCGGCCAGGCGACGAGCTGCCAGGCGAACGCGAGCTGGCCAATGTTCTCCATGTCAGCCGCGAAACGGTGCGCGGTGCCATCCAGACCTTGGCCGCACAGGGTATCATCGAGGTTTCGCACGGCAGCCGCAGTCGTGTCGGCAAAGTCGATCTCAGCCACATCACAGTTACGATCGCTTCTCCCAATGCGATCGACAGCTACGATCTGGAATCGGTCCACGCGGCACGTCTCCACATTGAGCTCAAGGTTGTCGGCGACGCCGCCGAACGGATCGACGATCCGACGTTAGCGAAACTGCAAGCCCTATTGGAAGCGCAGCGTCTCAGCAGTGGCGACGCGATGCGTTTCCTGATTTGTGACCGTGAGTTCCACATTGCGATATATCGCGCCTGCGGGAACCTGCTCCTCGCCGATTTTGTCACCGATCTATACACCTACATGATGAATCACCGGCGCAACGCCATGTCCCAGCCGGGCGCCATCGAAGCCAGTTACAGTGATCATGTATCGATCATCGAAGCGCTCGCGCGGCATGATCGAGATGCCGTCGTTGCGGCGTTCCAGCATCATCTGACACGTATTTACGAAACGACCAAGGCTCTGCTGACCGTAGGCAATCCGGTTTGAGCTGAACAGCGTCAGGAGATCTGCCTGACATGCATGTGAGGGAGGAAAAATCTGAGATGGGGCAATCCGAAACTGCATCGGGAACCCGAATCGCGCTCGTCACCGGCGGCGGTACGGGCATCGGCCGCTGCGTCGCCAAGGCGCTGTGCGAGGAGGGTTATGCCGTTGTCATTACCGGCCGCCGCAGCGATGTGCTGGAAAAAGCCGCGAGCGAACTTGCCGCCGAGACCGGCGGTACGATGCGGGCAATCGCCTGCGATATCGGCGCTGCAGAGCAGGTGGCTGACCTCTTCGGCAAGATCAAGGCAGAATTCGGCCGGCTCGATCTCCTCGTCAACAATGCCGGCAGCGGCGCTCCAGCGATCCCGCTCGAAGACATCACTTTCGATCAGTGGAGCAGCGTGGTCGCGGCCAACCTCACCGGTGCTTTTCTTTGCACGCAGCAGGCGTTCAGGCTAATGAAGTCACAGGAGCCCCGCGGCGGCCGCATCATCAACAATGGATCGATTTCGGCGACGACGCCGAGACCGAATTCCGCCCCTTATACTGCGACCAAGCATGCGATCACGGGTCTTACCAAATCAACCGCACTCGACGGGCGGCCATTCGATATCGCGTGCGGCCAGATCGATATCGGCAATGCCGCAACGGAAATGACTGCAAGGATGGGTTCCGGTGTGCTGCAGGCAAATGGAGAAATCGCCAGCGAACCGACGATTTCCGCCGAGCATGTCGCTCGTGCCGTCGTCTACATGGCAAGCCTTCCGTTGGAGGCAAACGTCCTGACCATGACGGTGATGGCGACAAAGATGCCGCTCGTCGGCAGGGGATAGGATGCCGAAAGCGAATTGGTGACGTTCTGGCTGTGATATCCCTGGAGGATGGGGTCACCGGCAGATCGAGGTCAAAAATGAGGACAAAGTTCTGGGAGGAGCTTTTATGGCAGGTGTCGAGTTTGTCGATGTCAGGAAATCATTCGGAGCGTTTCCGGTCATCAAGGGCGTGAACATCGAGATTGCGGACGGGGAGTTTGTGATCTTGGTCGGGCCGTCCGGATGTGGAAAGTCCACACTTCTCAGAATGCTTGCCGGGCTCGAGAACATTTCCGCCGGCGAGATCCGTATCGGCAATCGCGTCGTCAATGGCGTGGCGCCCGGCGACCGCGACATAGCGATGGTGTTTCAGAATTATGCGCTTTATCCGCATATGTCGGTGGCACAGAACATGGCTTTCTCGCTGATGCTCAAACGCTCGCCGAAAGCGGACATGGATCAGCGTGTCAAAAAGGCCGCGGATATTCTCGGTCTCACCAAATTGCTCGACCGCTATCCCCGCCAGCTTTCCGGTGGTCAGCGACAGCGTGTCGCCATGGGCCGGGCGATCGTGCGCGATCCACAGGTCTTCCTCTTCGACGAACCGCTTTCCAATCTCGATGCAAAGCTCCGGGTTGCCATGCGTGCGGAGATCAAGGGACTTCATCAGCGTCTTGGCACCACGACCGTCTACGTCACGCATGATCAGATCGAGGCGATGACGATGGCCGACAAGATCGTCGTCATGCATGACGGCGTCGTGGAGCAAGTGGGAAGGCCGCTGGATCTTTACGACAAGCCGGCCAATCTTTTCGTCGCAGGCTTCATCGGTTCGCCGGCGATGAACATGATCAAGGGCCGCCTCGATGTGGAGAGTGATGGCCGTTTCATCGCGTCGGACGGAACCGTGCTGCCGATCGCAAATCCGCCGGCCGGCGCGACGGGTCGCGACCTCATCTATGGGCTGCGTCCGGAATATATCACGCCCGACGACAACGGCCTGCCGGCAGAAATCATCGTGATCGAGCCGACCGGCTATGAAACGCAAATGACGGTTCGGTTTGGCGGCAGCGATGTCAACTGCGTCTTCCGGGAACGGATCGATGCCCAACCCGGCGATACGCTGCGCATTTCCATCGATGTGCCGCATGTCCATCTCTTCGACGCCGAAAGCGGTCAGAGATTGACTGTCTGAAGCCGCTTCAGGAGAGCGGGAAGAAGAGGAGTCTTCCCGTTCAACCATTGCGGCAGAAGCATCCGGCAGGTCGGATGCGATGGTCGGCGTTCACCCGGACGGGAAGGTGGGCGCCGGGGATTCGCTCCCGTTTTAAAAAGGAGGAGTATCATGACATTCAAGAGACGTGACTTTCTTGCCGCATCCGCGGCAGCGGCCGGTATCGCCGGCCTCTCGCCACTCGGTATACGCCCATCTTTCGCCCAAACCGAACCCAGCTACACGCCCGAAAAGGGCGCAAGCCTCCGGCTTCTTCGTTGGACGCCCTTCGTCAAGGGAGACGAGGATGCCTGGCTTGCCAATACCAAAAAGTTCACGGAGGCGACGGGCGTCGAAGTTCGCATCGACAAGGAAAGCTGGGAAGATATCCGACCGAAGGCTGCCGTCGCCGCCAATGTCGGTTCCGGTCCGGACATGGTGATGTGCTGGTTCGACGATGCTCACCAGTATCCTGACAAACTCGTCGACCTGACGGAGCTCGCCACCTATCTCGGCAACAAATATGGCGGCTGGTATGACGGCCTGCGCGGTTATGCAACCCGGGGCGACAAATTCATCGCCATGCCGCTGACGGCGATCGGCAATGCCGTCGTTTATCGGGACAGCCATGTAAAGGCCGCCGGTTTCAACGAATTCCCCAAGGATACGGCGGGATTCCTTGAGCTTTGCAAGGCCATGAAAGCCAAGGGCACGCCCGCTGGCTTTCCGCATGGCAAGGCCGTCGGTGACGGCAACAATTATGCCCATTGGCTGCTTTGGAGCCATGGCGGCAAGATGGTGGATGAAAACAGCAAGGTGACGATCAACAGCCCCGAAACGCTCGCGGCCATCCGCTATGCCATGGATCTTTATGCGACCTTCATTCCGGGCACCGAAAGCTGGCAAGACATCAACAACAACCGGGCCTTCCTTGCCGGACAAGTATCGCTGATCGCAAATGGCGTATCGGTCTACTATTCGGCGAAGAAAGATCCGAAGCTTGCCGAAATCGCGGCCGATATCAGAACCACAAACTTCCCGATCGGCCCGGTCGGCAAGAGTGTCGAGCTGCACCAGACGAGCTCGCTGGTTCTTTTCAGCCATACCAAATATCCGGAAGCCGCCAAGGCTTACATCAAGTTCATGATGGAAGGCGACCAGATGAACGCCTGGATCGAAGGATCGAGCGCCTATTGCTGCCAACCCTTGAAGGCCTTTGCCAATAACCCCGTTTGGACCGCCGATCCGGTCCACGCACCCTATGCCCGTGCCTCGGAAACGCTTCGCCCCAACGGATATGCCGGTCCCCTGGGCTATGCTTCGGCAGGCGTCATGGCCGACTACGTGCTCGTCGACATGTTCGCCGCCGCCGTGACGGGGCAGATGACGCCGGAGGATGCGATGAAAGAAGCTGAGCGCCGGGCAAACCGCTACTACAAGGTTTGATCCCGCGAAGATCTGCAGCATGCCGGGGCCGGCATGCTGCGACTGTCCATCAGGAGATAATGCCATGTCGACCGTGACATCCGGCGATACGACGCGCAGCCCGATCAGATCGCTCATGCAGAACAACAATATGCTCGGCTTCCTCTTCATGTTGCCGGCAGCCATCTTTCTGGTTTGTTTTCTCACCTACCCGCTGGGACTTGGGGTCTGGCTCGGCTTCACGGACACGCGGATCGGGCGCGCCGGCAGCTTTATCGGATTGGAGAATTATCAGTTCCTGGCCAATGACTCCGTCTTCTGGCTGTCCGTCTTCAATACGTTGCTCTACACCTTCGTTGCTTCAGTCCTGAAATTCGTGCTCGGCCTTTGGTTGGCGCTGCTGCTCAATCAGCATTTGCCATTCAAATCCTTCTTCCGGGCAATCGTGCTTCTGCCTTGGGTTGTTCCGACGGTGCTTTCGGGATTGGCATTCTGGTGGATCTACGATTCCCAATTTTCGATTATCTCATGGTCCCTGATGAAGATCGGCCTGATCCATGGGCCGATCAATTTCCTCGGCGATCCGACCAACGCGCGGATCTCGGTCATCATCGCCAATGTCTGGCGCGGCATTCCCTTCGTTGCGATTTCGCTCCTTGCCGGCCTGCAGACGATCCCTGCTTCGCTGCAGGAGACGGCATCCCTTGACGGTGCCACAAGTTGGCAGCGCTTCCGTTATGTAACGCTGCCGATGTTGACGCCGATCATCGCCGTGGTGATGACGTTTTCCGTGCTGTTCACCTTCACGGATTTCCAGTTGATCTATGTGCTGACCAAAGGCGGACCGGTCAACGCGACGCATCTGATGGCGACGCTTTCCTTTCAGCGTGGGATCCCCGGCGGTCAGCTCGGCGAGGGTGCGGCGATCGCGGTGGCGATGATCCCGTTCCTGCTCGGCGCCATCATGTTCAGCTTTTTCGGTCTGCAGCGCCGCAAATGGCAGCAGGGCGGACAGGACTGAGATCGGGAGAACGCCATGACCATCAAAACCGAGACTGCCAATCCCGTTCTTACCGACGACGTCCAGGGCATGGGCTATCTGAACCGCCTGCCTCGCCGTATCGTCATGCTCTATCTGCCGATGGCGGTCTTCGTCTTCGTGCTTCTGTTTCCCTTCTATTGGATGGCCATAACGGCCATCAAGCCGAACGCACAGTTGACCGACTACAATAATTACAGCCCCTTCTGGGTTGTGAGGCCGACGCTCGATCACATCAAGTACCTGTTCTTCGAAACCTCCTATCCAGGTTGGCTGTGGAATACGATACTAGTGGCGGTGGGATCGACGGCGCTGTCGCTGCTGGCGTCGATTTTTGGTGCCTATGCCATCGAGCGCGTGCGCTTTACGGGCTCGCGTCCGATCGGATTGCTGATTTTTCTGGCCTACCTCGTTCCGCCTTCGATCCTTTTCATCCCCTTGGCCTTCATTGTCTTCAAGCTTGGAATTTACGATTCCAGGCTAGCCCTCATCTTCACCTATCCAACCTTCCTCATCCCATTCTGCACATGGCTGTTGATGGGCTATTTCCGGTCGATACCCTTCGAGCTGGAAGAAAGCGCGCTGGTCGATGGCGCCAACCGCTGGCAGATACTGATGAAGATCATTCTGCCGCTAGCGGTGCCCGGGCTGATATCGGCCGGCATTTTCGCCTTCACGCTTTCCTGGAACGAGTTCATCTACGCGCTCACCTTCATTCAATCGTCGGAAAATAAAACCATTCCGGTAGGAGTTTTGACGGAGTTGGTGCGCGGCGATGTCTTCGAATGGGGATCGCTAATGGCGGGCGCCCTATTCGGTTCATTACCCGTCGTCATCCTCTACTCGTTCTTCGTCGACTACTATGTTTCGTCGATGACCGGTGCCGTGAAAGAGTGATGAATTCCTTGTCTTAGCGGCGTGAGCACATGAAGTTGGCTATGATGCCTTCCTTCTCGTGGAAGGTTCGGCTCTGCCTTGTGGGGCAAGACAGAGCCGGGAACCGAACAACGGCTCACTTAGCGCGCCCAAGTGTCGGGGAAAACTTGTCCGCTTTCTAATTTTATACTACCAAAGGCTGAATTTCTAGGTGCTAAATCACCTCGTTTGGCGCGGGCTTGCATACGGCCTGTTGCGGGCAAAACGAGACACTACAGGGACTGCAAAAACTCTGGGCTATTCGGCGACCTGCCTGAGGGAGAGATTCAGAAGGTTTGCCCCGTCGGGCGTAGCGCGGCGAGGCAAAACCACCAATCCGGAAGCCCAGAGCTCAATCGGGCCGCAACGTTTTGCCCGATGCCGCATCAAAAAGATGAAGCTTGCCTGGACGGGGGGCTATTGCGACGGCCTGTCCTGGCCCAAAATCGTGACGTTCCGAAAATACCGCGACGAGCTCGCCCGACCCATAGCGCAGGAACACCATCGTCTCATGGCCGGTGGGTTCGGTGACGTTGACGGTCGCCTGCAGGCCGCTTTCGGTGAGTGACACGTGTTCAGGCCGCACGCCCAGGAGCACAGACTGTCCGTCGGAGGCCTCCGGCGTGAAACCGAGCGCGATCTCGTCGCCGGTCTCCGTGACGAAGATTGCGCCGTCAGCCTTATACCGACCTTTCAGAAGATTCATTGACGGCGAGCCGATGAAGGTTGCCACGAACGTATTGCGGGGGCGGTCGTAAAGTTCCAGAGGCGTGCCGATCTGCTCGACATTACCGCCCTGCATCACCACGATCTTGTCGGCCATGGTCATGGCTTCGACCTGGTCATGGGTGACATAGATGGTCGTTGTCTTCAGCCGCTGGTGCAGCTCCTTGATCTCCTTGCGCATCTGTACGCGCAGCTTGGCATCAAGGTTCGACAGCGGTTCGTCGAACAGAAACACCTGCGGCGATCTGACGATAGCTCGGCCCATCGCCACGCGCTGCCGCTGGCCGCCCGAAAGCTGGCGCGGATAACGATCCAGATAAGGCACAAGGTCGAGTGTTTCGGCCGCGGCTTGCAGGCGCTGTTTGATGATGTCGGCCGGTTGCTTCTGCAGGCGCAGCGCAAAGACCATATTTTCGGCGACGGTCTTGTGCGGATAGAGCGCATAGCTCTGGAAGACCATCGCGATATCGCGATCTTTCGGCGGCAGATTGTTGACGATCTTTCCGCCGATCGAAATGGTGCCCCCCGTGATGCTTTCAAGCCCTGCGACCATGCGCAACAGGGTCGACTTGCCGCAACCGGACGGGCCGACGAGCACCACAAACTCGCCGTCGCGAATTTCTATATTTATGCCATGCAGGACATTCAGGCCACCGTAGGCCTTCCGCGCCCCTGAAATATTGACCTCAGCCATCTCGCTCCCACTTGCTTTCCGGCGACCCTTTTCTGCAGGAATAGTCGCGCAGTTTATGCATATCTTGCTGCGGATTTTTCGAGCATTCAGCCGCGCAAAACAGCCCAGCACCTTCGTTTCAAATGCACCCGGCAATCTCCTCCATGAAACGTTTCATTTCTTATTGACTTTTTACATTTGCCGTCTCATGCTCCAGGTGGAGACCGTGGAGGAGCGGTTTTCAAGCACGATATGAAACGTTTCATTTTCTTGCTTACCAGATAGTTCTGCACGAGGCCAGTGTTAAATGGGACTGGCGAAACCGGGGCCGCAAGACGGGCCGGCGGCAGCACAAACAAACGTGGAGGAGGATGACATGAAAGTCCAAATATACGACGCATTGATGCGCCGTCAGGCAAGTCGCCGCGATGTTTTGCGCGGTACGGCCAGCGCTGCGGCTCTGCTCGGCATGTCGAGCGCATTGAGCGGAATTCCCGGCATGGCTTTCGCCGCCGATGACGTGCGCGCCCAGATCCTGCAAATTCCGGGCGTAGGCAAGGGATCGCCGACGGACGCAGACTGGCAGAAGGTGGGCGAGCTCTGCCTCGGCCCGACCAAGGCCAATGTCAAGCAGGGCGAGTTCGCAGGTGTCGAGTTGACCTTTATGGGGCTCAACAACCAGAACCTCCACAACTTCCTGTTCCGCGGTTTCCTGAAGCCATGGGAAGCCTATACGGGCGCCAAGATCAACTGGATCGACCTTGCCCAGGCCGACTACAACGCCCGCCTTCAGCAATCGATCGCGACCGGCACGGTCGATTTCGACATCCTGGAAATGGGTGCGCCCTTCGAAGGCGACACCGCCGGACGCGGACTTCTGGACGAGATGCCCGGCTGGGTTGGAAAGCAGATCGAGTCCGACGACCTTGTGAGTTACCTGAAACCGCCTGTCGGCACCTGGAATGGCAAGACCTATCGAGTAACCATCGACGGCGATTGCCACACCTTCGCCTATCGCAAGGATTATTTCGGCGAAGGCTCGATCAGCGGCATGGCCAAGCCGCCGAAGACCTGGCAGGAAATCAACGAGGTTTCCAAAACGCTGATCGGCAAGAAAGACCCGCTCACCGGCCAGCCGGCTTACGGCTATCTCGACCCGCTCAAGGGTTGGGGCGGTTTCGGCTTCTATTTCATCGAGAACCGCGCGACGGCCTACACCAAATATCCGGGCGATCCGGCTTGGCTGTTCGATCCGGAAAATATGAAGCCACTGGTCAATAACCCCGGATGGGTCCAGGCGATCCAAGATGTCCTGGATCTGATCGCGGCCAAGGCCTATCCGGCCGACCAGATCAATGCGGATCCCGGCACCACGGCCTTCTCGCAGTTCCTCGCAGGCACCGGCTCGATGCTGATGTGGTGGGGCGATGTCGGCTCTAGCGCGCGCACTTCGGACACATCAGTCGTAGGGGATGTGGTCGGCTTCGGCATCAACCGCGGCTCGAACCGCGTCTACAACCGCAAGACCGGGAAGTGGGAAGACAAATATAACGAAGCGCCGAATATGGCCTATCTCGGCTGGGGCATCTATGTCACCAAGCGCGTGTCCAGCGACGAAAAGAAGCGCAAGGCGGCCTGGTCTGCTGCCGCCCATCTTGGCGGCAAGGATCTGTCCCTGTGGACTTCGGCTTATCCCTCCGGCTTCCAGCCCTACCGTCAGTCCAACTTCAACTATGACGAATGGGAAAAGGCAGGCTACGACCGCGCCTATATCCAGGACTATCTGGGTTCGAACGCCGACAGCTACAACCACCCGAACGCCGCCATCGAACCACGTATCCCCGGCATCTTCCAATATTACTCTGTTGCCGAGGACGAACTGGCAAAGGGCTATGCCGGACAGTACAAGTCGGCCCAGGAAACCGCGGATGCAATTGCCGCCGCCTGGGAAAAGATCACCGACCAGATCGGCCGCGATAGTCAGTTGAAACTCTATCGGACGAGCCTTGGGCTCTGACCGGTTGAAATAAACGCGCTGGCGAACCGGAAGCGATTTCGCCAGCGCCCATTCTGTCCGGGCGAGGAATATCATGTCGACAGTCGAAGGCGACCTGCTCCACACGGTCGAAGCCGGCTCCATCTCCGCGAGCCGTCGTTTCTGGGGCCGCACGGCTCTGTGGCTCAGCGCCATATGGTTCATAGCGTCGTTTGTATTGCAGGCTTTCCACGAATTGGGCTGGGTCAGTTGGGGATTCGAGAACTGGCGGCCGGTTCTTTATGCCTATTTTCTCTGGGCGGCAGTTCTTTGCATCACGCGCGTCGTCATTTACGGCGAGACAGGCAAGAAGGCGCTTTTTGTTTTGCCGGCCGCGCTTTTCGTCGTGTCGATGGTCGTGTTCCCGCTGCTTTTCGCGCTTTGGATCGGCTTTTCTGACTGGAACCTTGCCTCATCGACCGGGCGGCGCTTCAATGGGCTCGATAATGTGCGCCGGATGATCTCGGATCCGTTCTATGTCAACGCCCTGCTGAACATGATCCTTTATTGCCTGGCGATTGCGGTCGAATATGCGATCGCGTTCGGCCTGGCGCTGCTCCTCAATCAGGAAATCGTTGCCCGCAAGTTCTGGCGTGTAACCTTCCTCGTGCCGTTGATGCTGTCGCCGGTAGCGGTGAGCTGGATGGTCGGCAAGTCGATGCTGGAGACCCGTTTCGGCCCGGTCGCGCGTTTTGCCCGCTGGCTCGGCTGGGAAAATCCTTCCTTCTTCGGCGATCCGCTGACGGCGAGGCTTTCGATCATCATAATGGATGCCTGGACCTTCATTCCCTTCATGATGATCATGCTGCTCGCCGGATTGCAGGCCTTGTCCAGGGAAGTGCTGGAGGCGGCCGAAGTTGATGGCGCAACAAAGTGGCAACGCTTCTGGCAAGTCATTTTTCCGCTCATGCTGCCGGTTTCGGTGACGACGGTGATGATCCGCATAATCTTCAAGTTGAAGCTTGCCGATATCATCATCACGGTGACTGCCGGAGGTCCCGGCGGGGCGACGGATTCCGTCACCAGTTTCATTTATCGCGAATACCGCGACCGTTCGAATGTCGGATACGGCACCCTACTCGCGCTCGTCTACCTCGTGATCATTGTTTTCGGAATGACGGTGCTGATGAAGATTTCCGACCGTATCGTGAAGCGCATGACAGGAAGGCTCTGATGGGTTCGATCGATTTCGACAAATTCGCCCGCGGCCAGCGCATTCGCTGGTGGGCCATGCGTTTCGCCGTCTACGGCCTGCTCGTCATCTGGGCGTTCGTCTGCATCTTCCCGCTGTTCTGGACGGTTTCGACCTCGTTCAAGACCGCCGCAGATGTCATGAAGGGCAATCTCGTTCCCTGGTTCAATTTTTCCCCGAGCTGGCTCGGCTGGCGCTCGCTCGGGCTTTCCCCTGACACGATTTTCCAAATATCGACGGTGCGTGACGAGTTTATGCGCAGGCTGTGGAACAGCGTCATCATTTCGGTCACGGCATCCGCCCTTGCGGTCGTGCTCGGATCGCTGGCGGCCTATGGCCTCAGCCGTTTTTCCTACAAGTTCGGTTATATGCGCAACTCCGACATTTCCTTTTTCTTCCTGTCGCAGCTCATTATGCCACCGGTGGTCCTCGCCCTCCCATTCCTGGTTCTCTATAAGGAACTGGCGCTGCTTGATACCTATGCGGGCATGATCGCCGTCTATACGTTGATGGTTTTGCCGATCGTCGTCTGGATCATGCGCGACCAGTTCGCGACCGTGCCGGTCGAGCTCGAGGAGGCAGCACTCGTCGATGGCCTGTCGATCTGGGGCGCGTTTGGCCGCATCATCGTGCCGCTGGTCCTGCCCGGCATGGTGGCAGCGTTCCTCCTGGCGCTGATCCTGTGCTGGAACGAATACTTCTTCGCAGCACTGCTGACCTCCACCAATACCAATACGCTGCCGGTGATGATTGCCAGCCAGACAGGCAGTCAGGGCATCAACTGGTGGTCGATGGCCGCCCTTTCCACCGCCGGTATCCTTCCGCTGGTCTTTGTTGGCGTCGTGCTGGAAAAGCACATCATCGCCGGCATGACCGCGGGCGCGGTAAAGTAGCTGCGGGATATTTGAAAATGTCAAAGATGCCCACAGTCAAGGATGTGGCCGAATATGCGGGCGTGTCCGTGGGCACCGTTTCGCGCGTGCTGTCGGGCGAAGCCGCGGTCAAACCCGTGCTGCGCGAAAAGGTCAATGGCGCCATTTCTGCGCTCGGTTACCGCCCGAACGTGACGGCGAGAGCCCTGCGCACCAGTAGAACGGATGTCATCGGCCTGATCGTTCCCGACATCACCAACCCTTTCTTTGCGCAGCTTGCGGCAAGCGTCGAGCGTGCGGCCCTCGAATGCGGGCATAGCCTCATGCTGGCAAGCTCGCATGAGGATCGCGAGGCGGAGCGGAGCCACGTTTCTGCGTTTCTCGACCGGTCGGTGCGCGGCATTATCGTGGTGGCTTCGAGCGACAGTCCTGGCCTCCACCTGGAAGCATCGGTCCCCGTCATATCGCTGGATCGGCGCTTCGGCACCTTTCCCCTGGTGTCGACCAACCATGCGCAGGCGGCTGCGCTGATAGCGGACCATCTTTATCAGCTCGGGCATCGCCGCATCGCCTATATTGCCGGGCCGGCCGACACCGAGGCGGGGCGCATGCGCAAGGAGGGATTCGTCAGCCAGATCAACTGGTACGGCAAGACCGGCGAACCCGTCGAACTGGAAATTGCCCACGGCAAATTCGACTACGAATCCGGTGAAAGAATTGCCCGCGAGCTGCTTTCACGCCCGCCGCATGATCGGCCCACCGCGATTGCGGCGGCTAGCGACCAGCAGGCCATTGGCGCTCTGCGCGCTGCGCGCGATCTCAAGATCGATGTGCCGCGAAAGCTTTCGGTGACGGGTTTCGACGACATTTCCCTTGCCAATCTCGTCGTGCCGCGGCTGACAACCATACGCCAGCCGGCAGACATGCTGGCGCGGCGCGCGGTCAGCCTTCTCCTCGATGAGTCATTGGTCACGCGAGACGAGATGATTGACGCATCGCTGATTATCCGCAGTTCGACCGGCCCGTGCTTGCGCGCCAAGGCCAATATGGCCGGACATACAACCGAACATACGAATTGAAGCAAGGCCGGCGCTCTGGCCGCCAGAAAGGGATAGAAAGATCCATGCTCAAGGGTATCCGAGCCGAACTCAGCGGCGACATTCTTCAAGCGCTTTGCGATATGGGACACGGTGACTCTCTAGTCATTTCCGACAGAAACTTTCCATCGGATTCGATAGCTCGCCAGACCCGCCTGGGCAGGCTGCTGACCATGGAAAACATTCCCGCACCGCAGGCGATCGACGCAATTCTCTCCGTCTTCCCGCTGGACACGCCGATCCAGCCTTCGGCGGGTCGCATGGAAGTGATTGGCAAGCCGAATGAAATTCCGCCGATTCAACAGGAAGTCCAAGCCATTGTCGACCGCGCCGAAGGTAAGCCTTCGCCCATGTATTCGGTCGAAAGGATGGCCTTCTATGACATCGCCGCGAAGGCCTATTGTGTCATCGCAACGGGCGAACTGCGGTTCTATGGATGCTTCCTTCTGACCAAAGGTGTCATTCCGATGGAGGACGTCAGATGAGCGAGAAAAGCGGAATAGTCATTCTGGGCATTTTTGCCGCAGATACCGCCTATAAGGCCAAGCGCATGCCTCATATTGCCGAGACTTTGATGGGCTCGGGTTTCACGCTCGGGCCGGGAGGCAAGGGTTCCAACCAGGCGATCGCCGCGGCCAAGGCCGGCGGCAAGGTGACTTTCATCTCGCGGATTGGCAACGACCCGTTCGGCGAGATGGCCCTTGCGGCCTATGCGGCGGCAGGCGTCAAAGCCAATGTGATGAAGATGGAAGGCGTTTCCACAGGCGCCGCCTTCATCTTCGTCGACGAAGTGAGCGGCGACAACGCTATTATCGTTGCGCCGGGCGCGGCAGGCCTTATCGGCGTCGAAGATGTCGATGCGAACCGGGCGGAAATTGAAAGCGCCGCCATTTTCATGACCCAGCTCGAACAGCCGCTCGAGGCGGCCATACGCGGGCTATCGATAGCGAAAAATGCAGGGGCTACGACGATTTTCAACCCAGCGCCCGCCCACGCCATTCCAGACAGCGTCTACGGCTTGTGCGATTTCGTTGTGCCCAATGAGGTGGAAGCAGCCGAACTGGTGGGCCACGCGATCGAAACCGACGAACAGGCCCGCGCGGCGGGTATCATCCTGCTGAATAGAGGAGCCCGTGCGGCGATTATCACGCTCGGGGCACGCGGCGCGCTCTATCACACGGCCGGGCAGAGCGAATTCATATCGGCATTTTCGGCGGGCAATGTCGTTGACACAACCGGGGCCGGGGACGCCTTTCTGGGCGGCTTCGCCACGGCGATTTCCGAAGGATGTGCGCCCGTCGAGGCCATTCGTTTCGGCTGCGCGACCGCGGCTATTGCCGTGACGCGGCCAGGCACGGCCCCCGCCATGCCGTCGCGCGCCGAGATCGATGCCTTGCTGCGTTCCTCATGATTGAACAACGACTGGTCGTCGAGGACGTTCGCCGCCAGCATTGCACCTTCCAGTGTGGCGAGAACCCGAACGGCGACGCTCCCGTTGAGCCGACCCATCTTTGTTTGAATCCGTCCTCATTTGCGTCATCGTTAGAAACCGCGCGAAATCTCAGCTCGTCAAGCGAGGGCTTCTGATGATCTTGAGGAAGAGTGCATTCATGGCGTCGGTGATGCCTTGTGTAGGATTGACCTCGAAATACAGGCCAGGCGATGCGCAGCTTTGCAGGCGTGTCGGGATTTGCGATTGGAAGGGAGCGATCCAGGTATTGTACCAGTTGTTTGCCGGCAACGGCAGGTAGGTCGTGTAGAGAATGGCGATCTTGACGTTCTGATCCTTCAGCGGCTGGCAGAAGGAGGTGTCGATCGGCTCCTGGCATCGAGTGCCGGTCAAGGGTTTCGTGCAGGTGTATGGCTTTTTGCTGTCACCAACCCCATCCGTCACGAAGAAGAGAACCTTTTCGCGATCTGTGCTGCTGGTGCCGCCGCCACCCGTGCCCATGTTCGTCTTCATCTGGGTAAGCGCGTTGTCGAAACTCGTCGTCTGGTCGTTGTTGTAGCCTTGGTAGGGAATGGTCATGAGATCGACGGCGTCGGTATAACTCTTGACCTGCGTCATGTCGGACGACAGGCCGGATACCGTCGTTAGCTGTGCGCTCTCCGCCTGCGTGCCGAAGGTGTAGACGGCCATCCTATATTGATCGGGCGTCGAACGGCTGGTGGTCGCGGTCTCCGTCAGCTTCTGTGTCGCCTGGCGCACCACGTCGATGCGCATGCTCACTCCGAGTTTCTTCGCCAGATTATAATAGTTGTTGGTCGTATCCATGTTGTGGCAGGCGAAGGCGCACTTGTCGCTGGTATTCGCCTGCATCTTCGCGATGTCGGTCGATGTTGCTCCCACGCCCATGGAGGGTGTGTTGTCGAGCAGCATGTAGAAATCGATGAAGCTGGCGGTCTGGTATTGCGCAGAGGCCGATCCGGCGATCGGAATCGAAGAGTCGCCAAGGATCTGCAGAAACGACGTTGGAACAGTCGCGTGGAAAGTGATGTTTGACGTTACGACATTGGCAGTCTTCGTCACCGAGATATCGACATTGACAGGAACATTCTTCCAGTCGCTTGCGAGTTGACCGAAGAAGAGCTTCCGCGCCTCATCCTGCCCGATTGTCACCACGCCGTCTCCAGACATGGCCATGGCCGCCGCTACGCCGCTGGAGGATTCCGAGATCGCTCCGAGCGCCGCAGCATTGGCAGCTTCATAGAGCTGGCTGCGCAAGCTGAGCGCATTCGAAAAGTCGACCGCCAAGCCAGCCGCGCCGATCAAAGGCACGGCGAGGAGCGCGGTGATCATGCCGAAATTGCCGGATTTGCTCCGTACGAAGCGAAGAAGTGTGTGAAACATCTTATAAACCACCAGGGCTGGCGACGCAGTTCATTCGCGCTCGATCCGCCCTCATGGCAGTTTCCAGACTGTATATCGCTAAATTATAAAACCGTGTTTAAGGCGCACGATTAAGAAAGAATGAATCAACAACATCGCACGGCCAGACCGGCTCATCGACCAGTTGCTGAGAGGCACTATGCGCTTGCCGCCAATAAATCGGCAGTCACCGGTCTGCCCAGATGAAACCCTTGAACGCGGTCAATACTGAGGCTCTGGAGTACGGACATCTGGGCCTCCGTCTCCACACCTTCCACCAGAATGGTGTTTCCCCGGTTGCGGATGAGAGCGACCATGTCTTGCAACATGGTCAGTCCACGCTGGTCCGAACAATCATGCAGGAAGGTTCGGTCAACCTTGACGGTGTCGAACTCGATTGCCCGGAGCCACGACAATCCCGCGTAGCCAGAGCCGAAGTCATCCAACCAAATCTCGACGCCGAGCGCCTGGAGATCGGCGATGCACTGCAGCACCTCGGGTTGCATCTCCATGTCCAGACCTTCCGTGACCTCCAACGCAAGCCTGGACCCGGATACCCCCGTTTCTTCCAGGATGGCTGCAACGCTCATGGCGAAACCCGGAGATCTTAGCTGTACCGGCGACACATTCACGCTTACGGTGGTCATACGGTCTGATGCCAGAATGTCCTGACATGCCGTCTTGATCGCCCAGCGACCCAATTCGATAATGGACCCAGTCCGTTCGGCGATGGGAATGAAGACGCTCGGCGGCACGGAGCTTCCATCGGGCAGGCGCAGTCTCATCAAGGCCTCGACAGCTTTCATCTGGCCGTCTCTAAGATCGAATATCGGTTGATAGACCAGCGATACCAGTCCCCGATCGATGGCTGCCGCCAGCAGCGGCACCAATTTTCCGGCGTCCTCGTTCGGACGCCGCAATGTCGGATCAAATGTTCGAACGCAGTTGCGGCCAGAGGCCTTGGCACTGTAGAGCGCAAGGTCGGCCTCACGCACAAGCCATTCCACCTTTGCCCCCGATCGCGCGCTGACAAAAGCGAGACCGATACTCACCGTTACGAATTGTATGTCGTCCGGCCGCTCTTCATGGCGGATGGCGAGCGTCTCTACTTCGTGTCGAATTTTGCCCGCCATGTCGGTAGCCTCATCCTGCGTCTGCAGAGGCATGACAACGATGAACTCCTCGCCGCCATACCGGCCGATGATGCCTCCATGGCGCTCAACCAGTTTTTGAAGCGTCGCGGCAATAATGGTCAGGCATCGGTCGCCTTCCTGATGGCCGTACCGATCGTTGAAACGCTTGAAGAAGTCGACGTCGATCAGGGTAACAGAAAATTCACGGCCTTCATTTTTCCAGGCGCTCCAACATTCGTCCAGCCTCCGATCGATCGCGCGCCTGTTCTCGATGCCTGTCAGGTAATCGGTATGCGAAAGACGCAACAATGCCTTTCCGCGTTCCGTCGCCTCCCAATGCTGGTGGCGAGCTTCCACCGCATTCAGGAAAACATTGTAACGCTCGACATTCAGACGCCAGTTCACGAACGAGGTGAATACAAAGCACGAGACGTAGAATAGTCCAAAGGCGAGTTGGTAAGCCGGTGTCGATGGAAAAAAGCCGTACAGCGCCACAAAAAACACGACCAATACGGTGCCGGATGTCAGGACAGACAGGCGAAACGAGAAGCTGAAGAACAGGTTCGCGCCCATCATGAAAATCGCGCCGAAGATCATGTAGTAGGACATGCTCATCGCGTATTTTGTGGCGATAGCCGGATAAAGCCAACCGACATACCCAGAGATCAGCGCCAAAGCACAGGTAATGTCCAGCCAAACGGTCTTCGCCTTCGCCAACCTCAACATTTCAAAGGCGACAAGCACAATGGCGCCGACGGCGAATCGCATGACAATTGTCAGCGGCGCGACGTCGGGAATGAGCCAGCTATCAGGCGCGGCAAAGGCGAGGTAAACGGCGACGGCCATCCACAAGCCTTTACGCGCCCATTCCCGACGAACGGCATCATTTTCCGATGCGTAGTCTGCTTTCATCTCCAAAGCGGAGCCATGGTGATCTTCTGTCGCCACAACGCTGTCTGCATCCGGAAAAGTGGCCCTTGCGGGCGCTGCGGACGCGATCTGCTCTGAAGATGATTGGTCATAGAACATGCGGCGACGCCCCCCTCGAGCATTGCTGCCGATAAACGTGAGTTCACCGATTTCAAGATCTTGTCCGTGATGGCCACGAAATTTAGCTCGTACTGCTAGAAATACCCTCTTGACGTGCAAAATCCAATCGCGTTCTGTCGTCTACATATTTATGCTTAACATTGCGTGGACGGAGTTCATTTATGGCACAAGGCTTTAAGTTCGACGGTGAGAGTCTCATAGCACCGGGTCAAGCTTTTCAACCCACAGAACCAGACTATCTTCCATCCTCTGATCAGATGATAACCGCGAAGGCGGAGCTTGCTCTTACGCTCGATTTATCGCTTCGACAGTTTCGATCCGAAGTGAATCCCAATGTGATTATCAGCCGACTATCGCAAGCGTTGCATCTGATTCGCCGTCGATTTCACGCCAGCATATGGAATGAGATCGTCTTCCTTGCCCAGAACCATCCTGTCGCTCATTTTCTGTTTCAGGATCCGTTCACGCGATGGTCGTTCGATAAACCGCGCGGCTATTCGGGTGACGCACATTTGCTCGACTTCATTTACGGTCATGCCAATGTCGACGGAGAAATCACTGCATCCACTGACCTCGGTAAAAGCATATATGAATACACCAGAAATGCTTCTTCATCCGTTGCGGTGAGAGAGCGCCGCGATATCCTGGCTCGACGGGTGGATGAGTACGCCAAGGATCGACCCGGCTCGGTCGAGGTTCTGGCGGTGGCGTCGGGACATCTTCGCGAAGCCGCGTTGTCATCTGCGCTTAGGGACAGAAAAATCAAACGCTGGATTGCGCTCGATCAGGATCCCGCGAGTGTGGAGACCGTTGCGCGCGATTTTGCCGGAACATGTATCGAGGCGGTGGGCGGTTCGGTGAAGAGCTTGCTTTCCAACAAGCATGCTCTCGGGCAATTCGATTACATCTATGCTGCAGGTCTCTACGATTATCTAACGTTTCCGGTTGCCGTCAGACTGACGCGCAAATGCATTGAAATGCTGAAGCCCGGCGGCTCCTTCCTGTTTGCGAATTTCTCGCAGGAAATCGAGGTGGACGGCTACATGGAAACGTTCATGAATTGGCCTCTCCTCCTGCGTTCGGAAAACGACATGCAAATGATTGCCGACGCGAGCACCGCCAACCTGGAAGCAAAAGTATCCGTCTGGTTTGGCGAGAACCGCAATATTCTTTATTGCGAAATCGCGAAGGCGGAGTGACTCGCTGGTCCTCCGCGCCTTTCGCTACTCAATATGTCGGGTGTGCCATCCGAGAAATTACTGGTTTCCGTCAACGTTCCCCGATCGCTGTATGGCAATCTTCGGCACATCTTTCTGCAGGTCTGCCTCATCGGCAAGAATGGAGGCCGCCTCGTTCAGCAAGACGTCCTTGACGTTCTTGCGGGCATTTTCAATGGCAATATCAGCACTCAGGCTACGCTCGTCTGCCTGCAGGCCATCGTCGTTGCCAGCATTGACACCATCGTTGATTTGGTCGCCCGCCTTGTGACGACTTGCTTGAGCAGCCAGTTCATTGCGACGTTCGGTTTCATTGAGGGAGACAACCCGCTTCTCGCGCTGCGCCTTCAGTTCTGTAACGTCTTCTGCAAAGCGTTGGAAATCCTGATTGTTCTTCACTCGAGCATCGTGGCGGCTTTGTAGCTGCGGCAGGAGCGCCTTTATGTCCCCTGAAGGCTTGTAGTTCGCGGGCTTGACCTGGGTCCACGGCAAGGCATTGTCGTAGCTTGCCTCACCGAAGGTCGTCAGATCTGAAAGGCCCGGCAAGCTGATATCGGGCGTGACGCCCCGCAATTGCGTCGTGCCGCCATCGATACGGAAAAACTGGGCGACCGTCACTTTCAGCTCGCCGAATTTCGGTTTGAGATTATGAGCCACCTGATCGAGATTGACCACGGTTTGCACCGTGCCCTTGCCGAAGCTCGGCTCGCCGACGATCACGCCTCGGCCATAATCCTGTATCGCCGCGGCAAAGATCTCCGACGCCGACGCCGAGCCGCGATTGATCAGCACGCTAACCGGGCCGGTCCAGGCGGGCGTGGAGAGATCATCTTTCTCTACCTCGACTTCACCGTCAGCATTGCGCTGCTGGACGACCGGACCCTTGCCGACAAACAGGCCCGTCAGGTCGATCGCTTCGGACAATGACCCGCCGCCATTGTCACGCAGGTCGATCAGAACCCCGTCGACCTTGTCTTGCTTCAGTTCACCGAGGAGTTTGGCGACATCGCGGCTCGCGCTTTTGTAATCCTTGTCGCCTTTCCGCCGCGCTTCAAAGTCTTCATAGAAGGCGGGTAAGGTGATTACTCCAATCTTGCGCGTGGCATCGCCATCCTTTACCGGCAGGATCGTCTTTTTGGCGGCCTGTTTGTCTAGGCTGATCTTGTCTCGAACCAGGCTGATGACGTGGTGCTTGCCATCCGGCCCAGCATCCGCCGGCAAGATGTCCAGGCGCACAACGGAACCCTTTGCGCCGCGTATCATCTGCACGATTTCGTCGAGGCGTGTACCGACCACTTCCTTTATTGGGCCGTTCTCGCCTTGACCGACGCCGATAATGCGGTCCCCGACGGCAAGCTTGCCGGACAATTGTGCCGGGCCGCCGGCCACGAGCTCGCGGATCGCTGTGTAGTCATCTCTTTCCTGTAATACCGCACCGATACCAACCAGCGAAAGCTTCATTGAAATATCGAATTCAGCCGAAGCGGCCGCACCGAAATAGTCGGTATGGGGGTCGATCGAGCGAGTATAAGCGTCCATGAACGTCTGGAAGACGTCGTCGCTCTTGTACTTATAGGCACGCTGCAGTGAATTTTGATAACGCTTGTCGAGCGTGTCGCGAATGCCGGCATCGTCTTTACCGGCAAGCTTCAAACGCAGCCAATCGCTCTTGACGCGCTTGCGCCACAAGTCGTTGCTTTCCGCTTCGGATTGCGGCCAGGGCTCCTTGTCGCGGATGAGCGGATAGTCTTCCTGGACGCTGAAGTCGAATTTCTGGTTGAGCAGGCTGCGGGCATAGCTCATGCGGTCAACCACCCGCTGCTCATAAACGTTGAAAATCGAGAATGGGATCTGCAAGTCTTCATGATTGATGGCGTCGTCAATCTTGGCGCTGTCAGCCATGAACTTATCGATATCCGCCTGCAGGAAGAGGACACGATCCGGATCCAGAGATTTGATGAACCGGTCCATGATCTTGGCCGATAAGGCATCATCAAGCGGAACGGGCTTATAGTGGAAGCGCGTGAGAAATTCCGCGCTCAGATGAGCGGCCTGCGCTTGTTGCTGCAGCGGCGCCAAAACTGGTGGTGAACCGGTTTCCAGAGCATATGCCGACGGAGCAATTGCCAGGAATGCAAACAGGAAACCGCATTTTATACGCATTAAGCTTCGATCCAATTCTCAACGTTGAGTCTTTAATGTGTGATGTTCGTGGAACAATTATGGTTTTTTGGCAACAAAATGGATGCTCTGTGTCTGAAGGCTAATTTTCGCAAAAGATTTCAGTGAGTCGCAGATAGAATTGTTGGCGGATTCAGACGCGTCTCGGCGGTCTGAATATCTGATTTGCTTTTATCCGATCCACTGCAACTCATATCTCGTGCAGCACATGCGCCGCTTTCACCGCCGCCGAAGCGCGGTTTTCGACGCCAAGCTTCACGTAGATCTGTTCGAGATGCTTGTTCACGGTGCGGGCCGAGAGGCCGAGGATTTCGCCGATGTCGCGGTTGGCCTTGCCCTTGGCGATCCAGAGCAGTACTTCGGATTCGCGCTGGGTGAGTGAAAAATGCTGGCGCAAGATTTCGTCGTCGCTGCGCTTGTTCGACGCCGTTAGCCGAAAAAGGTGTTCGTCGGGACCGATCGTGCCGAGAAAGGCGAGCTGCAGTGCCGCCTGGCCATCCTGAGTGATCGTTAGCTGGTTGCCTTTTGCGGCGGCGGATTTCTCGCGCGCTTGCATGAAGGCGGCGATGTGCTTGACGACGATGTCGAGGCCGTCGTCGCTGCCTGTCGCGGCATTCACGAGGCGGGTCGCCTGTGGGGTCGACCACTGGATACTGCCGTTTCCCTTGACGGCAAGCAGGTGGCGACCGGCGGCATCCAGCGCGACGCGGGCGCTCTGGGCCGAACGGGCATTGCGCAGATGGACGCGGATACGCGCCCGCAGTTCATCGACATTGATGGGCTTGTTGAGATAATCGACGCCGCCGGATTCCAGCGCGTGGACCACATGTTCGGTCTCGGTCAGCCCCGTCATGAAGATGACAGGCACCTGGCTCACGGCTGCATTGGCCTTGATGCGGCGGCAGGTCTCGAAGCCGTCCATCGAGGGCATGACGGCGTCGAGCAGAATGAGGTCGGGTGTGATGCGCTCGACGATGTTCAGCGCTGCCTGGCCCGACGTGGCGATCAGAACCGAGAAGCCGGATTGTTCCAGCGCATCGGTCAGAAATCCCAGTGCATCCGGCGAGTCATCCACGAGAAGAACGATATCGCGGGGAAGGGCGGGCTCAGCCAATCGGTTCTACCTTTTCGTCGTCGAACTTGTTTAGGAAATCCAGGAAGCCGTCGAGATCGAAGGTCTGGACATAAGGGCGCAGCGCATTGGTAAAAGGCTGATTTTCCTCAAGCTTGGCGAGATCCGCAAGCTTGGCCTCTATGCCCCTGACATAGCCGATTTCGCCCAGGCGTATCAACTCCTGCACATGCGTCCAGCCCGGAGTTTTCAAAGGGAGCGCCGGTTTTGGCGGCGAAACGGGTTGGGCGTCGGCATAGGTCCACTTCAGGCCGAGATGGAGGGCGAGCTTGTCGCGGATCTGCCGGATGTCGACGGGCTTGGCGATGGCGTCGTTGTGGCTGTCGTCGCTTCCTTGCGCAGCCGCAGTGTCGCCGATATTGGCCGAGAGCATGAGGATGGGAGCCGTCTGGCCGTTTTCGCGCAGGCGCGACACTAGCTGCCAGCCACTCATGCCGGGCATCGAGATATCAACCAGGAAGAGATCGGGCTTGATGCCTTCGATGAGCGTCAGGCAATCCGGGCCGCTGACCGCCGTCAGGACGACGAAATCGAGCGGGGTCAGCACTTCGCGCATCAGCTCGCGATGGTCCTCGTTGTCGTCGACCACGACGATTGTGCGGCGCGGCCCGTCATAACCGGATATCTTCTGTTCCTGAGCGGGTGGCTTCGTCTGGCGCTGAACTGCGGAAAGCATAAGGCGTACGCGGAAGGTCGATCCCTTGTCCTTTTCACTGGCGACGGAGATCTCGCCGCCGAGTGTGTTGGCCAGGAGCCGGGTAATGGTCAGCCCGAGCCCGAGGCCGGGCATCGGCCTGACACTGTCGGCCTCGCCGCGCTGGAAGGGCTCGTAGATTCGGCCGAGATCTCTTTCCGCGATCCCGCGGCCAGTATCGGCAACCGTGAAGGTTGCGACCTGGCTGCGATAGGCGATATCGAAAGTGATCCTGCCCTGATCGGTGAATTTGATGGCATTCGACAGAAGGTTCACCAGGATCTGACGCAGCCGCTTTTCGTCGGTACGGACGAAGTCGGGCAGGCCGGCGGCACGCGTTTCCACGAATTCGAGACCCTTTGCCAGCGCCTGCGGGCGGAACATATCGACGATCTGGTCGAGGAAATCATGGATGTTGATCTCGTTCGAATAGACCTGCAGGCGGCCAGCCTCGATCTTGGAAATATCGAGCAGGCCATCGATCAGGCCCGACAGATGTTCGGCACTACGGCGAATGACTTTGATGGAGGATTGTCTCGGCGTCGGGATCGTCTCGTCGCGCTCGAGGATCTGCGCGTATCCCAGGACGGCATTGAGCGGCGTACGCAGTTCATGGCTCAGGCCGACGACATAGCGGCTCTTGGCGCGGTTGGCTGCCTCGGCGGCTTCCTTGGCACTCTGAAGGGCGGCGTCCGTCTTCTTGTGCGCAGCGATTTCCTTCAAGAGCAACGTATTCTGGCGTGAGGATTCCTCCTCCGCGACCACTCGGCTGTCATGAGCGAGAACGTAGAACCAGCAGACGACGCCCGAAATGACGGCGAAGACGAAGAAGACGATCAGGATAGTGCGGTCGACGACCTCCGCCGTTTCCGGCGAAGCGGAACCCACCTGATGGGCAATCATCGCAAGGATAGCGCCAACGGCAGTCAGCGCCAGTACGACGGCGATGCCGTAGCGGCCGAGGCGGGTCGCGAGCTTCTGGACGACGGTATCCGGCAGCAATGTCTTTGCGATGGTTCCGACCTGCGCGTTAAAGTGCGCGTTCGGCTTGCACATGTCATGGCAGCGGCTGTCGAGCGAACAGCAAAGTGAACAGATTGGTGCGGCGTAGGCCGGACACCAGGCCATGTCTTCCGGCTCGAAAGGATGTTCGCAGATCGAGCAGGTGATGCCGGTCTGGTTTTTCCAGCTCTGGCGGGGCTTGCGAGCAAGATAGAACTTGCCCCCGGTCGCCCAGGCGATCCCGGGCGAGGCCAGGAAAGCGATGATCAAGGTAACGTAGGGTGCAAGCGAAGCTGCGATGGTGCCGAAGGCGCCGAAATGGGCAATCAGCGAAATCGTGGCCGACAGCGCCATGGCGCCGAGTCCGACCGGATTGATGTCGTAGAGATGGGCGCGCTTGAATTCGATGCCTGGAGGCGCAAGGCCGAGCGGCTTGTTGATGAAGAGATCGGCAGAGATTGTGCAGAGCCAGGCTAGGGCCACGATCGAGAAGATGCCGAGCGTCTCTTCCAATAGGCGATAAATGCCGAGCTCCATTAGGAGAAGCGCGATCGCGACGTTGAAGACGAGCCAGATGACGCGGCCCGGATGGCTGTGCGTCAGCCGCGAGAAGAAATTCGACCATGCGAGCGATCCCGCATAGGCATTCATGACGTTGATCTTCAGTTGCGAGATCATGACGAAAGCGGCCATCAGCAGCAGCGCGGCATTGTGCCAGGGGATCATGTAGCCGAAAGCGGTCAGATACATCTGCGCCGGATCGGCGGCGCGGCCGGCCGGTACGCCTGATGTCAGCGTCAATACCACGAGGAAGGAGCCGGCGAGCAATTTCGGGGCGCCGATGATCACCCAGCCTGGGCCGGCGAGGAAGATCGCCAGCCGATGGCGCCACTTGCGATGGCCCTCCGGCGGCAGGAAGCGGAGGAAGTCGGCCTGCTCGCCGATCTGCGACATCAGGGCGAGGATGACGGCGGAGGCGGCACCGAATTCGACGAGATCGAATGGGGCGACTGTGCCGGCCGGCCCCGAAGCATGATGAATGCCGGCAAAAGCGCGCCAGAGATCGAACTTCTGCCAATCGGAAAAAGCAATGAAAATAAAGGGCAGAACATTCAGCACGATCCAGAAGGGCTGAGTCAGAAGCTGAAACCGGCTGATCAGTCTTACGCCGTGAGTGACGAGGGGAATGACCATGCAGGCGCTGATGATATAGCCGATCCAGAGCGGGATGCCGAGCGTCAGCTCCAATGCGCCGGACATGATCGAGGCTTCGATCGCAAACAGCATGAAGGTGAAGCTGGCATAGATCAGCGAGGTGATGGTCGAGCCGATATAGCCGAAGCTCGCGCCGCGCGTCAGGAGGTCGATGTCGACGCCGTGGCGGATGGCGTAACGGCTGATCGGCAGGCCGATCGCAAGCATCGCGATCGAGGCGACGAGGATCGCAAAGAAGGCGTTGGTCGTGCCGTAAGAAAGGGTAATCGCGCCCCCGATTGCTTCCAAGGCCAGGAAAGAGATGGCGCCGATCGCCGTCTGCGAAATGCGCTGCGAGGAAAATTGCCGGGCGCTCTTGGCGGTGAAGCGCAAGGCATAGTCTTCCAGCGTCTGGTTCGCCACCCAGCGATTATATTCGCGTCTGACTGGTATGATGCGTTGCCGCGCTGCCATGCCTGTCCCTTGGCTTCCAGGATCACGTGTCGTCGTCTTCAGTCGTAACACGGAACGAACCGGGCCTTAAAGCCAGCGAAGCGTGCTGCACTGCACATTTCGCCCCCGCGCCTACGTCATATTGCGTATGTGGAAACGGAAACGCCTGCCGGATAGTCCCCTCAAGCCGCGTTAACCTTCGTTAGCGTCGCTGCACGCAACTAGAAGAGGGGACCTATCAAATGAACTTCAAGTCATATGTCACAGGAGCAGTGCTCGGTGCCGCCATGTCCACGTCGGCCTTGTTCCACGGCGCTGCCTACGCTGCGGACGATACGATCAAGGTCGGCATTCTCCATTCGCTTTCGGGCACCATGGCCATCTCCGAGACGACGCTCAAGGACGCCATGCTCATGCTCATCGACGAGCAGAACAAGAAGGGCGGCCTTCTCGGCAAGAAGCTGGAAGCCGTCGTTGTCGACCCGGCTTCGGACTGGCCGCTGTTTGCGGAAAAGGCACGCGAGCTGATCCAGAAGGACCACGTCGCCGCCGTCTTCGGTTGCTGGACGTCATCTTCGCGCAAGTCGGTCCTTCCCGTGTTCGAAGAGCTGAACTCGCTCCTTTTCTACCCGGTTCAGTATGAAGGCGAAGAGTCTTCGCGCAATATCATCTATACCGGTGCAGCGCCGAACCAACAGGCTATTCCGGCCGTCGACTATCTGATGGAAAAGGAAGGCGTGAAGCGCTTCGTGCTCGAAGGCACCGACTACGTCTATCCGCGCACGACCAACAAGATCCTCGAGGCATACCTGATTTCCAAGGGTATTCCGAAGGAAGACATCATGGTCAACTATACGCCGTTCGGCTTCTCCGACTGGCAGACCGAAGTGTCGAAGATCAAGGATTTCGGTTCTACCGGCAAGAAGACGGCCGTCGTCTCGACGATCAACGGCGACGCCAACGTTCCGTTTTATAAGGAACTCGGCAATAAGGGCATCAAGGCAACCGACATTCCGGTCATCGCCTTTTCGGTCGGCGAAGAAGAACTTGCCGGTCTCGATACCAAGCCCCTGGTCGGCCATCTCGCCGCTTGGAACTACTTCGAATCCGTCGAAACGCCTGCCAACAAGGCCTTTATCAAGGAATGGCACGCCTATACCAAGAACGACAAGCGCGTGACGAACGACCCGATGGAAGCTGCCTATATCGGCTTCAACGCCTGGGTTAAGGCCGTTCAGGCTGCCGGCACGACCGACACCGACAAGGTACTCGACACCATCGTCGGCACGACAGTTCCGAACCTCTCCGGCGGCTATGCGACCGTGATGCCGAACCACCACATCACAAAGCCGGTACTGATCGGTGAAATCCAGGCCAACGGCCAGTTCGACATCGTCCAGCAGACGCCTGCCGTCGTCGGCGATGAATGGTCCGACTACCTGCCGGACTCCAAGGACCTGATCTCCGATTGGCGCAAGCCGATGTCCTGCGGCAACTTCAATGTCGTTACGGGCAAGTGCGGCGGCAAGGGCATGTAATGCCAGCCTGATCATCCGATCCCAAAATCAGTTCCGTCCGGACGCCGTTCCGGGCGGAAGCCCACCCTTTCGGAGGTTTGCCGCGAGGGTCCCTGACAACCGAGGCTAGAGGGCCGATGTTTCGCGCCATCAAGATTTTCCTGCTGATGTTTTGCCTGGTGATGCCGGCCCTGGCGACCGCGGTGAAAGCCGACGACAATATTCACACGCTGGTCAATGCGCTCGGCATCGGCGACTTCCCCGAAAGAGAAGTGGCGATCAAGGCGCTTGTCGCCTCCAAGGATCCCCATGTCGGCAAGATCCTGCAGCAGCTCAGCGATGGCCTGCTCTATGTGAGCCAGGATGGCGGGCCTGTGCTTCTCCAAGGCGGCACTGACGATACGCCCACCTATTCCGATCCAATCACCGGCGAGGCTGCGGCGGATATCGATCCCGACGGCATGACGAAGGTCAGGATCAACAATGCCCTTCGCGGCGTCATCAGCGCTTCCCTCAGCCAACTGACGCTTCTGAGCCCGGACCGATCCGCACGGCTTGCCGCAGCCGAGGACATGCTGAAGGATGCCGATCCTGCCAATCTCGAGCTCGTAAATTCCGCGCTTGCCGCCGAAAAGGACGGCGAGGTCAAAAAGGCGATGGAAGCCGCCCGCGCCGTCATACTTCTGAAGAGCGACGCCAGCACCGAGGATAAGAAGGCTGCCATCGACACGATCGCGGCCCGTGGCGATCGCGATTCTCTGGCAATCCTGACCGCTGCCATGCAGACCGCGCCCGAGCATCTGAAGCGTGCCATCCAGGCCGATATCGACAGCATCAATCGCACGCTCAGCCTGTGGGATGTGGCGCAAAATATCTGGTACGGCTTGTCCCTCAGTTCGGTGCTGATGCTCACGGCCATCGGGCTTTCCATCACCTTCGGCGTCATGGGCGTCGTCAATATGGCGCATGGCGAAATGGTGATGCTGGGCGCCTACACGACCTATGTGGTGCAGGAGGCGATC
The DNA here is from genome assembly GCF_029714285.1 of Rhizobium sp. CB3090. Taxonomy (NCBI): domain Bacteria; kingdom Pseudomonadati; phylum Pseudomonadota; class Alphaproteobacteria; order Hyphomicrobiales; family Rhizobiaceae; genus Rhizobium; species Rhizobium sp. CB3090. The sequence goes on along the minus strand of NZ_CP121663.1, from coordinate 1,449,938 downwards.
AGCTCATTCACCCCTGAACTCAGCGATTACTCCCTGGCTCTCGCAGTTCCCGCCGCCTTCCTCTTCACCGGCTTCGTCGGCTTCGTGATCGAGCGTCTGGTGATCCAGTTCCTCTACAAGCGGCCGTTGGAAACGCTGCTGGCGACCTGGGGAATCTCCCTGATCCTGCAGCAGGCCGTTCGCTCGATCTTTGGGCCAACCAATCGCGAAGTGCGCAATCCAACCTGGATGTCCGGCTCGTTTGGACTTGGCGGTCTCGATATCACCTTGAACCGGCTGTGGATCATCGTCTTTTCGCTGGTGGTCTTTTTTGCGCTGCTGCTACTCCTGAAGCGCTCGCCCTTCGGTCTGCAGATGCGCGCTGTCACACAGAACCGCCGCATGGCCTCTTCGATGGGTATCAGGACCGCATGGGTGGATGCCTTCACTTTTGCGCTCGGTTCCGGCGTCGCCGGTATCGCCGGCGTAGCGCTCAGCCAGATCGACAACGTCTCGCCCAATCTCGGCCAGGCCTACATCATCGACAGCTTCATGGTCGTCGTCTTCGGTGGGGTCGGCAATCTTTGGGGCACGCTGGTCGGCGCCATGTCGCTCGGAATCCTCAATAAGTTCATCGAGCCCTATGCCGGCGCAGTGCTGGGCAAGATCCTGGTGCTCGTCCTCATCATTCTCTTCATCCAGAAACGGCCACGTGGGCTCTTCGCGCTCAAAGGAAGGGCAGTTGAATCATGATTACAGCCTTTCTGCTCCGGTCTTTCGACCGCAAGGTCATCGTCGCCGTCCTGATCCTCATTGCGCTCGCGGTGCTGATCCCGGCCTCCAATCTCTTGACGGCACCGACGAGTCCCCTGCACATCCCGACCTACGTGATGTCGTTGTTCGGTAAATACCTGACCTATGCGCTGCTGGCGCTGGCGCTGGATCTGGTATGGGGGTTCTGCGGCATCCTCTCGCTCGGTCACGGCGCATTCTTTGCGCTCGGCGGCTATGCGATGGGAATGTATCTGATGCGCCAGATCGGCACCCGCGGCAGCTATGGCGATCCGATCCTGCCCGACTTCATGGTGTTCCTGAACTACAAGGCGCTGCCCTGGTTCTGGTACGGCTTCAACCAATTCTGGTTCGCGGCGATCATGGTCGTGCTGGTGCCGGGCCTTCTCGCCTTCGTCTTCGGCTGGTTCGCCTTCCGCTCCCGCGTCAACGGCGTCTATCTTTCGATCATCACCCAGGCGATGACCTACGCCTTGCTCCTCGCCTTCTTCCGCAACGACATGGGCTTCGGCGGCAATAACGGCCTGACCGACTTTAAGGATATCCTGGGCTTCAATATCCAGGCGGACGGGACGCGAGCCGTTCTCTTTGCATTAAGCGCCCTGTTCCTGGCGCTTGCGCTGCTGATCTCCTCCGGCATCGTCCGATCGAAATTCGGCAAGGTGCTGGTCGGTGTGCGCGATGCTGAAAGCCGCACGCGCTTCCTCGGATACCGCGTCGAAAACGTGAAACTTTTCACCTTCACCGTCTCGGCGATGATGGCGGGCATTGCCGGCGCTCTTTACGTGCCGCAGGTCGGCATCATCAATCCCGGGGAATTTGCGCCCGCCAACTCGATCGAAGTCGTCATTTGGACGGCGGTCGGCGGCCGCGCCACGCTGATCGGGCCGATCATCGGCGCAATCCTCGTCAATGGCGGCAAAACAATCTTCACCGGTCTGTTTCCGGAATTCTGGCTCTTTGCGCTCGGTGGCCTCTTCGTTGCAGTCACGCTTTTCCTGCCGCGAGGGGTCATCGGCACGATCGCGAAGTACGGCGCCGGCGCACGCCCGGCACGCAACGCTTCGGCGGATTCTGACGAAGACAGCGCGGAGAAGACCATTCAGGCGGCGGAGTGAAACCATGATCCCGGACGGCAAGCCCACAAGCATGCTTTACCTCAACAACGTCTCCGTATCCTTCGATGGGTTCAAGGCGCTGAATTCATTGTCGATCGTCATCGAGCCGGGAGAGCTTCGCGCCATCATCGGCCCGAATGGCGCCGGCAAGACGACGATGATGGATATCATCACCGGCAAGACGCGGCCGGATTCCGGCGAAGTCTTCTTCAACGGTCAGATCGACCTGACGAAGAAGGACGAAGCCGACATCGCCCAGCTCGGGATCGGCCGCAAATTCCAGAAACCGACCGTCTTCGAGAGCCACACCGTCTGGGACAATATCGAGCTTGCGCTGAACCGGTCGCGCGGCGTTTTTTCGACACTGTTCTATCGGCTGTCGAGTGCCGATCGCGACCGCATCTGCGAGATCCTCGAAACGGTCCGGATGCCTCATCGCAAGGATGAGTTGGCGGCGAACCTCTCGCACGGGCAGAAACAATGGCTGGAGATCGGCATGCTGCTCGCCCAGGAGCCGAAGCTGCTCTTGGTCGACGAACCTGTCGCGGGCATGACCGACGCCGAAACGGCCGAGACTGCCATTTTGCTCAAGGAAATCGCCAAGACCCGCTCGGTCGTCGTCGTCGAACATGACATGGGCTTCATCCGCGACCTCGGCGTCAAGGTGACCTGCCTCGCGGAAGGCTCGGTGCTGGCCGAGGGGTCGATCGATTTCGTCAGCAGCGACCCGAAGGTCATCGAGAACTATCTGGGGCGGTGATTGATGGACCGCCGTGGATGGCTTTGGGAAAAGGAAGAGAATTGAGATGCTGACGGTCGAGAACGCAAACCTGCATTACGGTGCCGCCCAGGCCCTTCGCGGCATTTCGCTGAAGGCGGAGATGGGCAAGATCACCTGCGTGCTCGGGCGCAACGGAGTTGGCAAGAGTTCGCTGCTGCGTGCCGTCACCGGCCAGCATCCGCTCTCGGCCGGAACGGTGACGTTCAACGACGTCAAGCTCAATGGCATGGCGCCGTTTGCCCGCGCCAAACATGGCATCGGTTATGTGCCGCAGGGCCGCGAGATATTTCCACTGCTGACAGTGAAGGAGAATCTGGAGACTGGCTTTGCTCCGCTTCCCCGCAAGGATCGCCACATTCCGGACGACATCTTCAGCCTGTTTCCGGTGCTAAACTCGATGCTGTCGCGTCGCGGCGGCGACCTGTCCGGCGGCCAGCAGCAGCAGTTGGCGATCGGCCGGGCGATGGTGACGCGGCCGAAGATCCTGGTTTTGGACGAACCGACCGAAGGCATCCAGCCGTCGATCATCAAGGACATCGGCCGGGCGATCCGTTATCTGCGCGACACCACCGGTATGGCGATCCTGCTGGTCGAGCAGTACCTGGATTTCTGCCGCGAGCTTGCCGACTACGTCTACATCATGGACCGCGGCGAGATCGTTCATGAGGGGCTGGCCGAAACGCTGGACACACCCGAGGCCAGGCGGCACCTGACGGTCTGATCATTGCCGCAGAATTCGCCTGCTGTTGAAAAAACAGCGCAAGCTTTACACAGAGCGGGCGTGGCGGGCAATCGAACCGCTCATTGATCTCAGGTCAAACAAACATCTCTCCCAAACCAGGCTCGGAACTTCTGGCGGGCCGACACGCTCGGAGCAGGGGAGTGTCTCGTGGGTCGGATGATCGAGATAATGATTGAGACGCAAGGAATAGGGCAGCTATCTCAAGCTGTGACGCCGGTCATCCGAACCATTGAGATTATGATGATTGACGAACTGTACCGAACAGAACCCAGACGCATTGTCTTGCCGTGAAGTTTATGGCACCCAAAGGCATTAATTCACGTGAGCGTCAGCTCAGACAAGCATCCTGAGTTCCAACAAATTGTGAAACAGTTGTGCGGGGTCAATCTATGCAACAACCGATACGCTCGAACTACAGCCCACTGCAACGCCTCCTTCACTGGACCATCGCGTTACTGATTTTCTTCAACCTTCTGTTCCCCGACGACATGAACGCCTGGCATCGCATCGTGCGAAATGGTGGGAAACCAACGCCAGATGATATTTCAGCCGCAAACATTCACGCCTATGTTGGAATTGTCATATTAGGACTTGCGCTGGTGCGCTTAGGCATTCGTTTCATGCAAGGCGTGCCGGAGGAGGCTACAAACGAACCCGCGCTGTTTCGGACCGCGGCCCGATTGACCCACGTGGCGCTGTATGTGTGGATCTTCGCAATGCCACTATCCGGCATTGCCGCCTATTACTTTGGTGTCGAGGCTATAGGCTCGATACATGCAGGTATCCTGAAGGCCTTGCTGTGGGCCTTGATAATTGCTCACGTCGCCGGTGCCCTGGTCCACCAGTTTTATTGGAAGACGGACGTGTTGCGGCGAATGACAATCGGCTAGAGACATAAAATCCCGAAGATTTGTAGTCAACGTTTTCGGCAAGTCTTGATTGGATTCCGCGTCGCCCGATCAGCGGCGGCGCAAAGAGCGCGAGTTTCGCCGCAGATATGAGCAGGTCAGCGGAGAGCAAACAGCAGACGCCGCGAACAAGGCTCCAGCGGTGGTATCGTCGCCTGCCTTTGTTCGAGCACTAAGGATATCTCCTACGCAAAAAAGCAGCAGTGGCGCGGGCAGCCCGTCGGTGTGCTTATGCTGCTCATGCAGGTCCTGGGATCAATGAACTTCTCACTCGGCCGCGGCACCGCTTCGACAGCCTGAACTGAACGTCATTCAATATATTCAAGCCGCCCGTTCTGTGGCCGCCTGACCCCCTCGAAATTATCGGCTCTTCGGTTCGGAGGGCCTCATAGGCCCTCCTGATAATTTCGAGATCGGCTCGCCTGTCAGCCCCACTTCATTTCGCCCTTGACGACCTTGGAGCCGATGTCGAGCGCCACGCCCATTCCAAGACCGGGGAAGCGGGCTTCCATGGCGGCCTTTAGCGCGGCTGCGTCGGCGGCCTTGTCAATTTCGGCCTCGAAAGCGAGCAGATATGCCTTGGTGTGCTCGACGCCCGAGATGTCAGTCGCCGCCTCGGCATTCATATGACCCGGAACCACTACCGAGGGCTTGCGGGCGAGAATCTTGTCGAGAGTGGCCACCCAAGCGACGCGCTGCTCCTTCGTCTGGGTGTCGGCTGTCCAAACGTGGACGCCGGAGAAGATCATGACGCCGCCGAAGACGGCGTTCAGCGACGGTACGAAAAGGTAGCGGCGATTGGGGAGACCCGCATCTGCCGCGACGATCTCGACCGTCTCGCCGTCGACCTTGAGGCTGGCATCGTCGAAGGCTTCCGGCATGATGATGTCGGCAAGGGTCTGCGGCCCGTTCTCCTTAAGCTGCGGCCCCCATACGGCAAGCTTCTTGTCGACATTGCCTTTGATGGCGGCAATCGTATCGGAGGCGGCGAGTACTTTGGTTCCGGGGAAAGCTTCGAGGACCGGCTTCAGGCTGAAATAATAATCGGGATCCGACTGGCTGACGTAAATGGCGCTCAGCGTCTTGCCGGTGGCCTTAATGGCTTCTGCCAGCGCGCGACCATCGGGATAGCTGAAGCCGCCGTCGATGAGCAGCGCTTCGTTCGGACCGGAAAGCAGAACCGGAGCGCGGAAAAATCCATTCTGACCCGCGGGGAAATGCTTCCAGGAAAGCTTCGATGCGGCGGCATTGCCGAGACCGGCAGGACCAAAAACTGCGGCAGCGCCGGCGGCGAGGGTGGTTTTCATAACATCTCTCCTTGAATACATGGCTATCTTTGTCCTTCGTGGTGTTATGCGGCCTTTAAATGCGCAATCAGGTTATCGTAGCTGCTGAAGAGGGCACTTGCGTCCAGAAGGCGCTGATGCCTGTTTCTTTCGATCACCAGGGCCGGAACTCCATTCGCACCATGGCGGCGGAATAGGCTCTGTCCCTCCGCGACAAGTTGCCGGCTGGCGTCGAGCAACTCGGTCGATTCCTCGGTTAGGAGGCGGGCAGCTTCGCCAAGTCCTTCGGAAGAGAGCAAATCGGCGAGAACAGCCACGTTAGTGATGTCCAGTCCCGCCACATATCGAGCATGCTGGATAAGGCGCAGCGCATCGAAGCGCTTACGATGATCCGCAAGGCCCGCCGCCGTGATGGCGAGCGTGGCGGCGCCCGAGTCGAACAGAGTACCGGGCCTGTTTAAAACTCTGGAGCGATAGTCCTCGGAAAACGGCTGACCGCTCAAGCGTTCGATGCGCTGGTCGTTCGACCAGGCATAGGCTGCGAACGACGCATCCATCTCGCGTGCGCCGGCTCCCGAGAACAGACCCGTCGGGAGGAGGCGGAGGTCGACGCCTGCCAAGCGCAGACGCTCGATCATTGGGCTTGCGCCATAGCACCAGCCGCATAATGGGTCGAAGAGATAGGTAGCTGACAATTCCTGCATGGCTCGTGTCCTCGGTTTGTAAGGACAGATAATCTCAGCTCTTGCCGCATAGAAAAATATCGATCAATCATACAGACTGTATGAACTGATCAGACAATGACATGAGCGAGCTCCTCAATCTCAACAGGTTGGTATTTTTTACATCCGTCGTGGAGACCGGATCGTTCACCGCCGCCGGCGAGCGGCTTGGTGTCGCCAAGGCCGTGGTCAGCCATCAGGTGGCCCGACTGGAGGAGGAGCTTGGCGTTTCATTGCTGATGCGGACGACGCGGCGGCTGCATGCGACGGAAGAGGGTCGGGTATTCTACGACCGATGCGTGATCATCCTGCGGGAAGCGGAAGCAGCCTATGGAGAAATGTCCCTTCACGCGAGCGAACCCGCCGGCACACTGACGCTGACCGCACCGTTGGACTATGGTGCGGCTGTTGTTGCGCCCGTGGTCGCTGCCTATCGGGAGCGGTTTCCGCAAATGCGCGTCGATCTCATATTCGATGACAGTGTCATCAATCTCGCCAACGGACAATTGGATCTGTCGATCAGGGTTGGTTGGCTGACCGATATGAGCAATAAGGCCCGACGCCTGGGCACATTCCAGCAGTACCTTGTGGCGACACCAAAGCTCGCGGCAAGCTTTCCCAGAGTTATGGAGCCGGCGGACGTTTCGGCGCTGCCCTGGATAGAGAACGCGGTCCTGCGCCAGCCTTTGCGCTGGGTATTTTCTCAAGAAGGCCGTCGATCCGAGATCGTTGAGATGCGCTCCTCGGTGCGGACGGACAAAACATCGTCAGCCTATGCCTGCGTAAAAGCCGGCATGGGTATTTCGGTCTTTCCAGACTATATGGTCGATGACGACATCGCGGCCGGGCGCCTGCAGCGATTGGTTCCCGAGTGGACACTTCCAGCCGGCGGTATTCATGCGGTGCTGCCGATAGCACGTTTCCGTCCTGCCAAGGTGAGGCGGTTTATTGAGATGATGCAGGCTGCCGAACGGCGTCGAGGAGCCGCTCCGAAGTAGGCCGGCGGTCGGGATATTTATGTTTGAGAGTGCTGCTTGGCTGCATGCAAACGTGCAATCCAGACGCCATGCGATCCCAAACTACGATATGAGACCATTGCCTTGCGCGGCATTATTCTCATGTTAATCGAATCACATCCGAATCTAAACCGAGCGTGCAAGATGCAAAAACAAATGTTCAGTGGTTTCAGAGAGCCATCAGAGGTTAGCACATCATCCGCAACGCCCAATCAACCGCCTCGGGAGCACCGCCGTTCTCTGGCTATAGGACTCCTGCGTGCTCGCGAGGCTGTGATGAGCCATTTTCGGCCTATTCTCGCTGCGCATGACGTAACCGAACAGCAGTGGCGGGTCATCCGCGTTCTCTGTGAGGCAGGCAAGCTCGATGCGACCGAGGTGGCAGATAAGGCTTCGATCCTGGCGCCGAGCTTGACGCGGATGATCCGCTCGCTCGAGGAGCGCGGTTTCATCACCAAGCACAAGGACGAAGCCGACGGCAGGCGGGTATTATTGCAGATTACGCCGGCTGGACAGGCGATCGTCGAGGAAGTCATGCCGGAAAGCCTGAAGGTGTATTCCGATATCGATAGCCGCTTTGGGGCGGAGCGGATGGAGCAGCTTCTCGATATGCTCGAAGAGTTGGCATCCCTGAAGCTTGAGGGTGGACCATACGCTGAGGATTGAGTTTCCCGCAGCGAACTAATTAATATGTTAAATATATTGATTGACGATCCAGCCGAACTATAGCAGTCTTCCTTTGTGCTAACGCTGTTGGGAGGCAGAGTTGGATCTCTTGCAGAATCGTAACCTCGTCGATCGAGCCTGGTCGCCGACACCTTACGATCAATGGGTGGATGAGCTTCAAAGCATCTGTGGGAATTTCAACCCGCATACGATGAAGCGCGGCGATAGCGTGGTCGGTACGGCCAGCCGCATCGATGTCTGCGGCATGGAGTTCGCCCATGTTTCCAATGATCTGGATTATGTTCACCGCGATTGGGACGATATTCGTCGGGATGCCAATGAGCACCTGTTCTTGATCCTGCAGCTTGAAGGCGTCTGCGGGGTGGAACATTCCGGGCAACAGAACATCCTCGATGTCGGCGAATGCATTCTGGTGGATTCCACGCGGCCGACCACGTTCTATTTCCGCGGACACTTCTCCAATCATCTGTCGCTGCATCTGCCGCGGCAATTGATGTATTCGGACCGCAAGGTCGATTTCGACGTCGCCCGCAAGCTTGTGGCGAGCGATCCGATGGCGATGATGCTGCGTGCGTTGATTGCCAAGATGATGACGACACCGGAAAGTGATCTAGCTTCTCCGCATCTGCGCCAGTTGATGTTCGATACGACCCGTCAGGCGTTCCTGTCGACCGGCATCCAGACCGCCAGCTTGAATTCACTCCATGATAGCGCCGGCAGACGCATGCAGATGGTCGACATTTTGATCGATAAGCACCTGACCGATACTGATCTCAACGCAAAATGGCTGGCAACACGATTGGGTGTGTCGATCCGCACCCTCCAGCAGGATTTCCAGGGCATGGGGATGACCTGCACGACTGTTATTCGCGACAAGCGGTTGCGTCTCGCGCGCGAAAAGATCGAGCAGTTGAAGGAGCAACGCAACCCGACCACCATTGCGGAAGTCGCTTATTCCGCGGGTTTCAACGACATTTCCTATTTCAATCGCAGCTTCAAGGAACTGTTCGATTGTGCGCCGAGCGAACTGCTTCGCTCCGCCGAGCCGGCACATAAATTGGACTGATGCGCACTCTGCGCTCCAGTCCAAGACGAAGCGCGTTTCTCCCCAAGACGGGTTCTGCTGCAATAGCCATAGTCCTCCCGGAAGTCACGGGAGGAGAATATCGTGAAGCAGTACACTCTGCTTATCGGCGGCGAACCTGTCGCCACGTCCCATCACGCACCGGTCGAAAATCCGTCTGATGGCAGCGTTGTCGGCTATATGCCGCTTGCTGGCGAAACCGACCTCGACCAGGCGGTTGCCGCTGCTGCGAAGGCCTTCAAGAGCTGGTCGCAAACATCGAGCGGAGAGCGCGCCAAGGCTTGCCGCGACATTGCGGAGAAGATCAACGAGCATGCCGAGGAACTCGCCCAGATCCTCACCCGCGAGCAGGGTAAGCCGCTCAACGGTCTCGGTTCGCGCTTCGAGATCGGTGCAGCGCTTGCCTGGACACGCCATACCGCCGAGCTCGATCTACCGGTCGAGATCCTGCAGAACGACAGTGAAGGACGCGTAGAGCTGCATCGTAAGCCGATCGGCGTCGTCGGTTCGATCACGCCCTGGAACTGGCCTGTGATGATTGCTTGCTGGCATATCGTCCCGGCGGTCCGGGCCGGCAACACGGTCGTCATCAAGCCGTCGCCTTTGACGCCGCTCTCGACCATTCGTCTGGTCGAAATCATGAATGCGGTTTTGCCGCCCGGCGTCGTCAATGTCATCACCGGCGAAAACAGCATTGGCGCGGCGCTCTCTGCACATCCCGGCATCGCCAAGATGACCTTCACCGGCTCGACGGAAACCGGCAAGAAGGTCATGGCCTCCGCGGTCGCGACCCTGAAACGGCTGACGCTGGAACTTGGCGGCAATGATGCCGGCATTGTCCTGCCCGATGCCGATCCGAAGGCCATCGTCGAAGGTCTTTTCTGGGGCGCCTTCATCAACAACGGTCAGACCTGTGCGGCGCTGAAGCGCCTCTATGTGCATGACAGCATCTATGAGGAGGTCTGCCGTGGCCTTGCAGATTATGCCGCCAAGATCATCGTCGGTGATGGCCTGGACGAGTCCAGCATCCTGGGGCCGGTGCAAAACGAGATGCAGTTCAACAAGGTACGCGAACTTGTCGATGATGCGCGTACCCATGGCGGCCGTATTCTGGCCGGCGGGGCGCCGATGGAGCGGCCCGGTTATTTCTACCCGATCACGCTTGTTGCCGATGTCGATCATGGCGTTCGCCTGGTGGACGAAGAGCAATTCGGTCCGGCCCTGCCGATCATCCGCTACAGCGACATTGACGAGGTAGTCGCCCGGGCCAATCAGAATCCCGCTGGCCTCGGCGGGTCCGTCTGGTCCTCCGACGCGGAGAAGGCGAAGCGCTATGCCATGCAGCTCGAATGCGGCTCGGTCTGGATCAACAAGCACGGTACGATCCAGCCCAATGCGCCCTTCGGCGGCGTGAAGCAGTCCGGTATCGGCGTCGAGTTCGGCACCGAAGGACTGAAGGAATTCACCACAATCCAGACCGTGTTGAGCTGAGCCATGGCGACCTACGACTACATCATCGTCGGTGGCGGTTCCTCGGGCTGCGTGCTGGCAAACCGGCTTTCGGAAAATCCGGCGCATAACGTGCTGCTGATCGAGTCAGGGCGCCGCGACGCAGATCCTTGGATCCATATTCCCGCGACCTTTTTCAAGGTGCTTGGCAAGGGCATCGACATTCATCCCTATGCCTCGAACCCCGACAAAGGACTGAATGGCCGGCCGAGCATTGTGCCGCAGGGCAATGTTCTCGGTGGCGGCAGCTCCGTGAATGCGATGATCTATGTTCGCGGTCATCGCAACGATTACGATACGTGGTTGCAAATGGGCTGTCAGGGCTGGTCCTATGAGGATGTGCTTCCAGCCTTCCGCTCGCTGGAAAACAATGAGCGGCTGAATGGCCAGTTCCACGGCAGAAAGGGATCACTGAGCGTTTCCGATCCCCGCCACCGTCATCCGTTGAGCGAAGCCTTCGTCAAGGCGGCAACCGAGATCGGCATTCCCCACAATGACGATTTCAACGGTGCCGATCAGGCCGGCGTCGGCTTCTATCAGAGCACCACCTATGGCGGCCGTCGCTGGAGTTCCGCCCAGGCCTTTCTCCGCGAAGCGGAAAAGCGGTCGAACCTGACCGTGCTGACGGAGCGCAGGGTCGCCCGCATTCTGTTCGAAGGGCTGACGGCCATCGGCGTCGAACTGCTCGACGGTACGATATTCAAGGCGTCGCGTGAGATTGCGCTGACGGCCGGCGCGATCGCAACGCCGAAGATCCTGCAACTGTCTGGTATCGGCGAGGGCGCGCATCTCTCCTCGCTCGGTATCAAGGTCGTCGCTGACCTGCCGGGGGTGGGTGCCAACTACCAAGATCATCTGGAAGTGCCGGTCCAGGGCGAGACGCGCGAGCCGATCTCGATCCTTGGCCACGACAAGGGGTTGCGGGCAGTCGGCCATATGCTGCGCTATTTGACGTCGCATCGCGGGCTATTGGCTTCCAACGTCGTCGAATGCGGCGGCTTCGTCGATACCGCCGGCACCGGGCAACCCGATGTCCAGTTCCACGTCCTGCCTGTGTTGATCGGCTTTGTCGATCGCGAACCGGAACCCGGTCATGGGCTCAGTATTGGGCCATGCTATCTGCGGCCGCGCTCCCGTGGCTGGATACGGTTGAAGAGCTCAAATCCGACCGAGCAGACGGATTTCAACGCCAATCTGCTTTCCGATCCGGCCGATATCGAGACCTTGGTGCGCGGTGTCGAAACGGCGATCCGCATCCTCGATGCGCCGGCGCTTGCCAAGCTGGTCAAGCGCCGCGTGCTGCCGAGACCGGGCGTCGAAAAAGATCCCGAGGCCCTGCGCGACTACATCCGCCAATCGGCAAAGACCGTGTTCCATCCGGCCGGGACGGCGCGCATGGGCCGCGCCGACGATCGTATGGCCGTCGTCGGGCCGGACCTGAAGGTACGCGGCATAGAGGGACTGCGCGTCTGCGATGCCTCGGTGATGCCGACGCTGGTGTCTGGCAACACCAACGCCCCGACAATGATGATCGCGGCAAGGGGCGCCGCCTTCATGACAGGAAAGACGATTTCCGGCTGAGCTGGAGTTCATCGAAGCACAGATCCCGTGGGGAGCGGGACCAACAAACTGGAGGAGACAATGCCTATCGATCTAAGAGGGCTGGCAATCGGCCTTTTCCTGACGCTGATTTCGGCGTTCAGCGCACATGCCGCAGCATCCTGCGGCGACAATACCGGCAAGCCGGCGACAGGCGAACCGATCGTCATCGGCGCCATCACAGGCAAGACCGGACCGGACGATTTTTCCAACTCCACCAAGGCGGCAAAGGCCTATTTCGATTGCCTGAACGCCAATGGCGGCATCAACGGGCGGCCGGTGAAATATCTGGTCGAGGACGACCAGTGGAATCCGGAGATCGCAGCGCAATTGGCCGCAAAGCTCGTCAACGACGAGAAGGCGGTGCTGATGGTCGGCAACTCGAGCTTTGTCGAATGCGGCGCCAATGCGGATTTTTATAAGAAGGCCGGCATTTTGGTGCTTGCCGGTGTCGGCGTTCCGCGCGAATGCTACTTTGCGGAAAATTACGCGCCGGCCAATGCCGGCCCCCGTGTCTCCATGCTCGGTGCCATGGGCTACGCGCTCGATAAGCTTAACGCCAAGTCCGTCGTCTGCATCGGCCCGAATATTCCGAATGTCGGTACGTGGTCCTGCGATGGCGTGATGCTTTTGGCCAAGGAAAAGGGATTTGCTGCTCAGACGATCCTAATGGATCCAGGCTCAGCGGACGCCACCTCGATCATTTTGCAGGCAGCGTCAAGCAAACCCGATGTCATTGTTCTTGGTTTGCCGAAGGGTGTGACCGTGCCGCTGCTGACGGCTGCCGAAGAGCAGGGCCTCAACCAGTCGATCACCTTCCTGAGCGCTGCCTCGGCCTATGATCTTTCCGTTCCGTCCACCATTGGCGCGGGATGGGCCGGCAAGTTCTATGTCAACATGGAATTCAACGATCTGAATGCCCAAACCCCGGACAATCAGAACTGGCTCGCCGTGATGGATCAGTACGGCCAGAAGTCCGATCCGCGCGATACTTTCGCCCAAGCTGGCTATCTGGCGGCACGTATCGCCGAGAAGGCGCTGATGACACTGGATCCCGCCAAGATCAACCGCGAGACGGTGTCTGCCGCCGTCCGCCAGATCAAGGACTTCAAGAGCGATATCTTCTGTGCTCCCTGGTATTTCGGCGATGGCCAGCCACGTCACAACGCCAATTCCACGACGCGCATGGCCGTCGCCGAAGGTGGAAAGTGGAAGGTCGTTTCCGATTGCGCGCCGTCGCCGGATCCGGAGCTGAAGGACATCCGCGCCTTCGAAAAGTCCGCCGGCATCAATTGAGCTCTGACACTTGCCCCTGACGTGCGCCCATGTGTTCCGCGGCAGGCAAGCCGCGGAACACGGCGACCCGAGAGGATCGATTATGAATATCCTGCCCTTCATCATATCCGGGCTTGGAATTGGCGCTGTCTACGCGTTGTCCGGCGTCGGCCTTGTTGTCCTGTTTCGAGCGACCGGCGTTCTCAATTTTGCATTCGGTGCCTTCGGCGCAATCGGTGCGCATTGCGCCTGGCAATTGCTGGAGTGGAAGGTGCCGCTCGCTGTCGCCATTCTTGCTGCTGTTGCCGTCTCGACCGCGAGCAGCTTTGCCTACGGTCGGATCTTCGCGCCGATGCTGTCTCATCGCGATACTGTCGTGCGGGCCGTGGGCACCTTGGCGCCCGCGTTGATCCTGATCGGGATCATGGGTGTCATCTGGGGCGAGCTGCCGCGCCGTCTGCAATTGCCGACCGATCAGATGTTCGTGTCTCTTTTCGCTGTCCGTCTGACCTTCACGCGCATCATTGCCATCATCCTCGCCGTCGCCATGGTCGTTGCAATCACGCTGCTCTTGAACCGCACGCGTCTTGGCCTCGATATGCGCGCCCTTGCCAATGATCGCGATCTCAGTGCGGTTCTAGGCGTGCGCATCCTCTATACGGAAACCGCTGCCTGGATCATCACCGGCATTTTTTCGGGCTTTGCCGGCCTGTTGCTTGCCGATCTCGTGCGGCTGCAGGGAACCTTTCTGACCTTGCTGGTCATACCCGCAATCGCCGCTGCGATCCTCGGCCAGTTGCAGTCGCTGTGGCAAACCGCCGCCGCCGGCATTCTGATCGGCATTGCCGAAGCCGCGCTGACGCCGATTGCCTGGATATCGCCCTATCGCGCGGCGTCACCCTTCATCATCGCGCTTGTCGCAGTCACAATTCTGGGAGGCACCGCGAAAGTCGCGTTGAAGGACCGATGACCGTTCAGGAGCAAACAATCGCCCCAAACGCCGAAGGCATATCGACGGTGCGCCTGCCCAAGCAGCTTCTTCATGTGCCCGTGACGATGCTGGTCTTTTCGATCGTCGTCGCCTGCCTTGCCAATTCCTTCTGGCTGTCCGCGGCCACCTCCGCCGTTGCACTTTCGCTGTCGGTTGCGGGGCTTGCCATCCTCTATGGCCAGCTTGGCCTGGTTTCCCTTTGCCAATTTGCGCTTGTCGGTGTCGGCGGCTGGGTGACGCTCCGCATCGGCCATGCCTTTCACCCGCCCCTCGAGGTCAGCCTGCTCGCCGGCGCTGTCGTCGCTTCGGTGGTGGGGCTGGCATTCGGCGTGCCGGCTTTGCGTCTGCGCGGTCTCTATCTCGCACTCGTGACGCTGATGCTCGCCGGCGGCTTCCAGATCGTCATCAGTGCCTGGGGTTTTCCCGACGGCGGTCCCGGCTTCTTGGGGCGGGCTGACGGCTCCGGCCGTGCCATGCTGGCAAGGCCCGCAATGGCCGACGGCGAAATCGCTTATTTCCTTTATGTCTGTGCGGTGGCGGCAATCGGCCTGCTGATCGCGCAGTGGCATAAGCTTGCCCGTCCCGGCCGGGCTTGGGCGCTGATCCGTAAGGGCGAAACCGTTGCGGTTGCAAGCGGCATCAATGTTCTGATCTACAAGGCCTGGGCATTCGCACTGAGCGGCTTTCTCGCCGGTCTCGCGGGCGGCCTGCTTGCGGGCAATGTCGGCCAGCTCGACGGACGCGCCTTCGGCGCTTTCGAAAGCCTCAATCTCTTTGCGCTTGCCATCGTCGGCGGTGTCTTCAACTGGTACGGCGCGCTGATCTCCGGTCTCTTGCTGCGCGCAGTACCGGCTTTGCTGACCGATCTTGGCATAGATGGCTATGTCACGATCGGCATTTTCGGCGTCGCCCTGTTCCATGCCCTGGCGACGGCGCCGACCGGCATCGCCGGCCAGATATCGGCGCTGATCTCCCGGTTGAGCATTGGCTTTTCTCGCGGGGGGACGCGATGATCAAGATCGACAATCTCATCGTTCAATTCGGTGGCGTCCGGCCGATCAATGAGCTCAGCGCCGTGTTGACGGCGCCGGTCGCCGGCCTTATCGGCCCGAACGGTGCAGGCAAGACCACTTTGCTCAATGTGCTCTCCGGTTTTGTGAAACCGATCCAAGGCTCGGTCTCGCTCGGCGAAAGGGCCTTGCTGCCGATGACGCCGCTGCAGCGTGTCCGGGCCGGCTTGCGTCGTTCGTTCCAGACCGAGCAGGTGGTGGAAGACCTGACGGTCGCCGTCAACATCGCCGCGATCGCCGATCATGTCGTCGGCACCGGGCATCGGTCCGGCGCTGTCGATCAGGCTCTTTCTTTCGTCGGTCTCACGGCAGTTGCCGATCGGCTCGGCCAATCCCTCAATCTCTTCCAGCGTCGTCTGGTCGAGCTGGCAAAATGCGTAGTCGGCGAGCCGAAACTCATTCTGCTCGATGAGCCCGCTGCGGGCCTGACCGAAGAGGAGGGCAAGGTCTTTCGCGAACTGGTGCTGCGCATTCCCGCTGAATTCCGCGCGCAGGTGCTGATCATCGACCACGATGTCGATCTCATCCGATCCATGTGCAGCGAAACCATGGTGCTCGACTACGGCAAGCTTCTGGCGCTCGGGGCAACGCATGCGGTTCTCGCCGATCCCAACGTGCGGCGTGCTTATCTGGGGGAGTTCTGACATGAACGTCACATCGGAAGTGAGCGTTGAGGACCTCGTTGTCGAGCGCGGCGGCAAGCGCGTCATTCATGGTGTTTCCTTTTCGGTCGCGGCCGGCAAGATCACGACATTGCTTGGCGCCAACGGAGCCGGGAAGTCGAGTACGGTGATGGCTATGGCGGGCGTCTTGCCGCGCGGCGGCTCGGTGCGTCTAGGCGATGCGGCGTTTGAAGGGTTCTCGCCTGACCGCATTCGCCGGGCCGGTCTTGCGCTCGTCCCCGAAGGACATCGCGTGCTCGGGCAGCTTTCTGTGGAGGATAATATTCTCGTGGCGGCGCTCGAGGGTTCGCCGGCAGCGCGCCGGCGAGGGCTGGAACATGCCTATGAAATTTTTCCCGAGCTTGCCGAACGGCGCCGTCAATCGGCGTCGGATCTTTCCGGCGGACAGAAGCAGATGGTGGCGATGGCGCAAGCCTTCGTCGCCAAGCCCCGTTTCATGATAGTCGACGAGCTGTCGCTCGGCCTGGCGCCTGCCGTCGTCAAGCGCCTAGCCGAGGCGCTGAAGATCGCGGCCGCCAGCGGCATCGGCGTCCTGCTGATCGAGCAGTTTGCCAACCTCGCGCTCGATCTTGCCGATCAGGCCCTTGTCCTGGAGCGTGGGTATCTGGTTTTTACAGGCTCTGCTGCAACCCTCAAAGCGCAGCCGGATATTCTCCATGGCGCCTACCTGGCGAGCTGAAGCGGAGGGTTTCACCTCTGGAGGACACCTAGCATGGCTGCAGCACTTCGAGGGTATGTCGAGAACGCCAATGGGCGAGCGTTTGCGGGACTGGCTCGCAACCTTTTTGGAAATGTTCGGCTCGACTTCAGCACTGCCGACGAGGAAAAAAGCCGGATGGTATCGGCCATGCTGGGCGCCTGCCGGCTGACGCGGCTGGAGGCGGATCGGCATGTCGTTTTCGGTGAGCATGTGACGGCCGGGCCAAATGATCCGGACGCGATCAAGCTGCTCGTGCAGACGGAAGGCAGCGCCTTGTTTGCCCAGGGCGGGCTGTATGCGCCGGTTTCGCAGAATGCGCTCGTGATCTACGATCCGCGCCGCCCTTATATGCTGACAAACAGTACGCCGGTTCGCCAATTGCTGTTGCAATTACCGCGTCACGCGCTGCCTCATGCGGCTGTGGAGCGACTGAAGAGACCCTTTATCACACATGCCGAGCATGACGGCATGTGCCGGATTCTGCTGTCGCTGATGGATTCGACCATGCACGAGATCGACCATCTCGATGAGGCACGGCGCTTGAGCGTTGGCCAGACCATGATCGATCTTGTCCGTGCCATGATGGGTGCGGGCCTGCCGCAAGCAAGGCCGGTCGTCAATCCGTTGGACCTGCTGCTGCAGCGGATCAAGGAATTCATCGACATCCATCTCGCACGACCGGACCTGAGCGTCGCCACGATCGCGCGCCGCATGGGCTGCTCGGTGCGCTACATCTATCGCGCATTCGAAGTCGAGGGCCTGACGCCCTCCGATTACATCTGGGATCTGCGCCTGCAAAGAGCGGCGGCGCAATTACAGGACGCCGGCGGCTATGCCGGCGAGATATCCGGGATCGCTTTTGCGCTCGGCTTTTCCTCCAGCGCGCATTTTTCGCGAGCCTTCCGCCACCGCTATGGCATTTCGCCATCGCAATGGCGCAAGGCCCGGATTTTCGTAGGTAGCGTGAGGTGACCCGACAGAGCGTCGGGCCACCTCGATTTTTCATCGCATGGATTCGTCGACTCTCAGCGTATCCGTGAACTGCTCGAAACGCCGGATCTTGTCGCCGGCCACGCCCCAGACATGCACGACGCGGGCTTTGAAGGCTTTGCCTGTCCCCTTATGCGTGCCGCTATAGTCTCCCACTCCGACCACCTCGTCGCCGGCGTCGATAAGACGTTCCAGCTTGAAGGTGTATCCGTCGAAAGCCTGGCCGAGCGCCTGAAAGACATTCTTAAAGACCTCCTGCGGACCGACATAGGTGCCCGCACAGGGAAAGCCGTCCATCTCCGTCCAGCGGCAGTCCGGAGCGATGTCGGCAAGCATGCCGTCCATGTCGCGGCGGTCGTTGGCGTCGTAATGTGCCTTTACGATATCGAAAGCTCTGCGCATCGCGTCCTCACACTGGTTCCTGGCCGGGCAGGTAATATGTCATCGATGCCTTACGGATGAAGGCACCTGCTGGGCTGTTTTGGATACGGCCGTCGCCGGTGATGCCGAGAAACTTGCCTGTCGACCGCATGTCTTTGAAATTGTAGAAGAATGTGGATGCAACTGCGATCTTGAATTCGCGGAAGGTGAATATGTAGAGGTTGTCATCGAACTTGTAGGTCGTCGTGAGATCGACGTCGCCATGGCCGCGTTGCACGCCGACGAGGCATTGCCAAGCATAGCGTTGCGACGAGAGATATGTATGCTCGTAGACGTGATTGGGGCTGTATGTGAAATGTGCCCTGAGTCCTATCAGGTCGCGACTCTCATGCGGCACTGGCCCACTCGCCGCACCGCCATCAATGACGCCCGGCCGGAAGATTTGGGCAACCTGCGGCTCGCCGACGGCATCCTTGGCATCGCGGACGATGGAATAGATGGAAAGCGCACGACGCGTTTCGATATTGAGGATCAGCGTTTCGGCTTCCTTGGGACGACCGGCAAAGATGATCTCCACGAAATAGGTCTTCGGTGCGACTTCGATCACTTCCGCCTTGTCGGTGTCGCCGTCCTTGCCCTCAGACCATTTGACTTCACCGTTGGCGAAGGCAAGCTCAAGCGTGCGGCCGTCGTCGAAGCCGATCTTGCAAGATGCGCCGGCGAGGGCCTCGGTTGCTGGCAAGCGGTTCGTGTCTATGCCATAGGCGAATTCGTCGTAGGTTTTCCAATCCTTGGGATTTTGGTTCATCGGTATCTCCTCTTCTTGATCATTGCACAAAGGCGAGAGTGGGCAGATCGACCGTGCCGGCGCCGCCATCGACGGTCAGGATTGCGCCGTTGATCATCGACGCCTCCGCCGAGGCCAGGAAGCAGACGGCGTTGGCGACATCTTCGGCAGTGGCCGGACGGCCGAGTGGCACGTCCTTGGTGACGAGCGCATAGGCCTCCTCGATGCTGTTCAGCTTGTATTTCTCGACGATGAATTCCATCTGTTCGTCGGCCATCGCGGTCGATACCCAGCCGGGGCAGACGGAATTGGTGCGCACGCTCTTGCGGCCGTAGTCGCGCGCCAGCGATTTCGCAAGCCCGATGCAGCCGTGCTTCATGGTGACGTAACCCGCCGCATCCGGCCCGGCAAAGAGCCCGGCGATCGAGGCGAGGACAACGATATTGCCCTCGCTTTTGATGAGATGCGGCAGGGATTCGCGGGCGCTGACGAAGGCAGTGTTGAGGTTGAGCCGGACGGCAAGATCCCATGTTTCGTCCGACATGCTGACCGTCGGTCCGACACCGTGGCCGCCAGCATTGGCGATCAGGATGTCGAGGCCGCCAAAAGTGTCGACGACCTTCTCGACGGCAGCCTTCATAGCCGCGCTATCCGCCGCATCCGCCACAACGACAGTGGCACCGATTTCCTCGGCAACGCCGCGAAGCGGTTCGGGACGACGCCCCACGAGTGCGACGTTGCCACCCTCCTGCCGGATGCGGCGAGCGACTGCCGCACCAATGCCCGTACCGCCGCCGGTGATCAAGGCAGTCTTATTCTTGAAACGCATGTTTCCTCCTCTTGGCTTTGCGGATCATCATGGCGGATGCGTGCGGACGCGTCGCGTCCAGTTCTGCAGTCTCTTTTGACTGAGCGTGCACAACGCAGCCCGCCGGGGCGCGCAAAATCCGCGCGATCGACAGCAACCGGTCGTGCGGTATCCAGGGAAGTCAGCTTCGGGAATTCAGTAGACTTTTGCGTCTGCAGGCGGCTTGGCGGCGTCTGCCTTCTTGAAGTCGCCGAGAAGCTTGGTCGTGGCGTTGGCAAGCAAGGTGACGTCGTTGCCGATTGCGACGAAGGTCGCGCCAAGGTCGAGATAGCGTTTCGCAAGCGAGAGATCGCCGATCAGGATGCCGGCGGCCTTGCCGTGCGACTGGATTTTGGCGAGCGCCTTTTCGACCTCTGCCTGAACCTCCGGCGCACCCGGCTTGCCGAGATAGCCCATGTCGGCGGCGAGATCGGCAGGTCCGATGAAAACCCCGTCTACGCCCTCGGTCGAGGCGATGCCGTCGAGTGCTGCAAGCCCCGGGCGGCTTTCCACCTGCAGAAGCAGGCAGATCTCGTCATTGGCCGTCGGCAGATAATCGGGAATGCGGTTGAAAGCAGAGGCGCGGGCAAGGGCCGCACCAACGCCGCGAACGCCATGCGGCGGATATCGCACGGCCTTGACCATAGTCTCGGCCATCTCCTTGCTATCGACCATCGGGATCAGCAGCGTCTGCGCGCCGATATCGAGCATCTGCTTGATGATCCAGGTCTCGCCGATCGGAGGACGGATCACCGCATGGCTGGCCGTGCCCTTCATCGCCTGCAATTGCGAGACGAGCAGAGGCACATCATTCGGTGCATGCTCGGCGTCGAGCAGCAGCCAGTCGTAACCGGCGCCCGCGCAGATTTCGACCGTGTAGGCGTTGGCGAGCGCCTGCCAGAGGCCGATCTGCGCCCGCCCTTCCTTCAGGGCCTGCTTGAAGAGATTCCTGGGCGCCGACATGGTTCACTCCCTCATGCAAAAAACAGGCTGACCGACCCGTACGGGCCGAAATCGGCATTGATCGTGTCGCCGTGCCGCGCCTCGATCGGGCGGATGAACGAGCCGGCGAGTACGATCTGGCCGGCTTCGATGCCGTCGCCATACTGCGCCAAGCGATTGGCAAGCCAGGCGATGCCGCGTGCGGGCTGGTTGAGAACGCCGGCTCCGAGACCGGTCTCCTCGACCTCGGCATTGCGGCTGACGATCGCGCCCATCCAGCGCATGTCGATCAGGTCCGGTCGCACGGCGCGGCCGCCGGTGACGATGCCGGCATTGGCGGCGTTGTCTGAGATGGTGTCGACGATGGTGCGCGCCTTCTTCGTCTCCGGATCGACCCTGAGGATACGGGTATCGAGGATTTCGAGGGCCGGGGTCACGTAGTCGGTGGCGTTTAGCACATCGAAGATCGAGACGTTCGGTCCCTTGAGCGGCGCCTTCATCACGAAGGCAATCTCGGCCTCGATACGCGGTTGGATGAAGCGGTCGGCCGGCACGGTCGCGCCGTCCTCGAACACCATGTCGTCGAAGAGCACGCCGGAATCGGGAATGTTGATATTGAGCGCATATTGCATCGCCTTCGACGTCAGCCCGATTTTCCAGCCGATCGGCTTGCGTCCCGCAGCGATCTTCTTCTGCACCCAAGCGCTCTGGACGGCATAGGAATCGTCCATGGTCATTTCCGGGTGCTTGAGAGAGAGAAGCCTGGTCTGGACACGCGTCCGCTCGGCCTGGTCGAGGCTTTCGGCCGCAGCCTGGATTTCATCGTGGGACAGCATCACAGCACCTCGTCGGCGATCGTGTTTTTCAGGACGCCGATGCCATCGGCCTCGACTTCGACAACATCGCCGGGCTTCAGCCAGATCGGCGGATCGAAGCGGGCGCCGGCCCCCGTCGGCGTACCCGTGACGATGACGTCGCCGGGAACAAGCGTGGTGAAGGTGGAAATGTAGTTGATGATCTTGCGGAAGGAGAAGATCATCCGGCTGGTGCGGTCGCTCTGGCGAACTTCGCCATTGACGCGGGTCGTGAGTTCGATGTCTTCAAGCTGCGCAGCATCCGTGAAGGGGATCAGCCAGGGGCCGATCGCGCCCGTGCGATCGAAGTTCTTGCCCTGGGTGACGTTGAACTTCGCATGGCGCACCCAATCTCGGATCGTGCCTTCGTTGCAGAGCGACAGGGCGGCGATATGGGAGAAGGCATCGGCTTCCGCGATCCGGCGGCCACCCTTGCCGATAACAATGACTATCTCGCCTTCATAGTCGAGCTGCGGGCTTTCCGGCGGCCGGATCAGCGGCTGGTCGTGTCCGGTGAAGGAGCGCGGAAAGCGGATGAACAGCGAGGGATTGGAAGGTGCCGCCTGGCCATCCTTGTATTCCTCATTGCGGTCGGGGAAATTGACCCCGACGCAAATGATCTTTTCCGGCGACGGAATGGGAATTTCGAAGCGGATGTCGTCAAGCGCGAAATCCGGCTTCAAGTCCTTGGCTTCCTCGGCGAGTTGATCGAGACGACCGGCCTCGATCACTTCGCGCAGCGTCGGCCATGTCGCGCCATGGCGGGCAGAGAGGTCGACGACACCATCGGTCTTGACGAGACCATATTTCAGGGTGCCGCGGTGGGAAAAGCTGGCGAGGCGGGGCCGTTCGGTCAAAATGGTCTCCTATGTCAAGCTGCGGGCAATCTCGGTGATCACCGTGAAGGCCGTGTCGGCGTCATCGCGGGTCATCTCGAACTGGCCTGCCTGGAAGCGGATAGCGATACGCCCGTCGACGCGGGTTTGCGTGAGATAGATGCGGCCATCGTCGTTGATGGCGTTGACCAGTGCAATGTTGTGGCGGTCGACGTCCTCACCACCTTTATGGCGGAAGGAAAAGAGCGACAGCACCGGCTCGCTGACGAGTTCGAAATCCGGTTCGGCGGCAAGCCGTTTAGCCAGCTCTTGCGACCAGGCCACATGGTTGCGGATCATGGTACGCAGCCCTTCAAGCCCGTGATAGCGCATAAGAAACCAGAGTTTCAGCGCGCGAAACCGACGGCCGAGCGGCACGGACCATTCGGAATAGTTGATGATACCGTCATGGCCGTGCGTCTTCAGATATTCCGGCTGGATGGCGAGCGTGCGTACCTGGTCTTCCGGACTGCGGATGAACTGTACCGAGCAGTCGAAATTGGCACCGAGCCATTTGTGAGGGTTGAAGACGATGGAGTCCGCGGCCTCGACGCCGTCCCAAAGCTTGCGGAACTCGGGGCAGATCATCGCGGAACCGGCCCAGGCGGCGTCGACATGCAGGTAGAGCCCGTGCGCCTTCGCGACTTCAGCAACCGCGCGGATCGGGTCGCAGGCGCCGATCGAGGTGCCGCCGGTGCAGGCGATGATGCCGGCCGGGATATGGCCGGCGGCAAGGTCGGCCTTGATCGCGGCATCCAGCGCTTCGGGGTCCATGCCATTGAGCGGGCCTTTGGTGGGAATGCGTACCAGATTTGCCTCGCCGATGCCGGCTATCCAGATCGCCCGGTCAATGGAGGTGTGCACTTGTTTTGAGGCGTAGACGCGTACGGCCTTTTGCGCTGAAAGCCCCTCGCTGTTGCCCTTCCAGCCGAGGGCCTTTTCGCGCATCACCAGTACGGCGGCGAGCGTCGCAGTCGAGGCGGAATCCTGGATGAGGCCGGCAAAACCGTCCGGAAGTCCCATAGCTTGTCGCAGCCAGCCGACCACGCAAGTTTCAAGCTCAGTCGCCGCCGGCGAGGTCTGCCATAGCATGCACTGGGCGGCGATGGAGGTGACGAGATAGTCTGCGATCACCGAGACCGGCGCAGCATTCGCCGGGAAATAGGCGAAGAAGCGAGGATGCTGCCAGTGCGTTAGACCATCCGGGATGATGCGCTCGAAATCGGCGAAGATCGCTTCCATCTCCTCGCCCGCTTCCGGTGCTGAATCGGCGATTTGCCGGGCGATATCGCCAGGTTTCGTCTGTGCCCGTACCGGCCGCTCGCGCAGGCCCGCGCGATAATCGGTGCCCCAGTCGGCGACTTTTCGAGACCAATGACGGAATTCTTCGCTATCCATATATCGTCCCTATTTGGTACTGCGTTGTTTCGGCGCTGTGTCATCCCTTGCGCAATTCCCACGGCGAATAGCTGGCTGAGCATTTCAAATGCGGCCGCCTCGCCATGAGACTGAACCAGGGATGGGTTATGCTTTATCTCGGGCCTTCCCTTGACCTCAGACGACGCCGCCGAGGCAGACATATTTGATTTCAGTGAACTCCTCGATGCCGTAGCGCGAACCCTCGCGGCCAAGGCCGGAGAGCTTGACGCCGCCGAAGGGGGCTTCGGCCGTCGAGATCAGGCCGGTATTGACACCGACCATGCCATATTCCAGCGCTTCGGCGACCCTGAAGACGCGGGCGAGATCCTTGGCGTAGAAGTAGGAGGCAAGGCCGAATTCGGTGTCGTTGGCCTGAGCGATGACATCCGCCTCATCCTTGAAGCGGAAGAGGGGAGCCACCGGCCCGAAGGTCTCTTCTCTGGCGACAGCCATCGTCGGCGTGACATCGGCCAGCACGGTCGCTTCATAGAAACGTCCGCCGAGCTGATGGCGGTGACCGCCGGTAACGACGCGACCGCCTTTGGAAAGCGCATCGGCAATATGTTCCTCGACTTTAGCAAGGGCTGCCTCGTCGATCAGCGGGCCGAGATTGATGCCGTTGTCGAAGCCATTGCCGGTCTTGAGCGTGCCGACGGCCTTGGAGAGTTTTTCGGCAAAGGCATCGTAGACTCCGTCCTGCACATAGAGCCTGTTAGCGCAGACGCAGGTCTGGCCGTTGTTGCGGAACTTGGCGATCAGCGCCCCTTCGACGGCGGCATCGAGGTCAGCATCGTCAAATACGATAAAGGGCGCATTGCCGCCGAGCTCCAGCCCGAGTTTCTTGATGGTCGGCGCGCTCTGCTTATAGAGCTCGGCGCCCACCTCGGTCGAGCCGGTGAAGGTCAGCTTGCGCACGACCGGGCTTGCCGTCATCTCGCCGCCGATGGCGCGGGCTGAGCCGGTCAGTACACTGAAGAGGCCCTTGGGGAGGCCGGCGCGTTCGGCAAGCACCGCAATCGCGATCGCCGAGAACGGCGTCTGCGAGGCAGGCTTCAAGACCATGGCGCAGCCGGCGGCAAAGGCAGGGCCGGCCTTGCGGGTGATCATGGCGTTCGGGAAGTTCCAGGGGGTAATTGCCGCGACCACGCCGATCGGCTGCTTCAACACCAGAATACGCTTGTCCTTCTGGTGGCCGGGGATGATGTCGCCATAGACACGGCGGGCCTCTTCGGCGAACCATTCGACAAAGCTTGCGCCATAGGCGATTTCGCCCTTGGCCTCAGGAAGCGGCTTGCCCTGTTCGGTCGTCAGGATGCGTCCGAGGTCGTCCTGGTTTTCCATCATCAGCTCGAACCAGCGCCGCAGGATCCCGGAGCGCTCCTTGGCGGTGCGGGTTGCCCATTCTTTCTGTGCAAGTTCGGCTGCGGCAATCGCCTTCTTGGTTTCCGCAGCCCCCAGATTGGGAACAAGGCCGATGATCTCGCCCGTCGCCGGATTGTCGACCCTGATCGCATTGGATGGATCGGCTTCGATCCACTCGTCGCCGACCAATGCGGCTTGCCGGAACAATGTTGTGTCTTTCAATTTCATGACTGTTTCCTCGCCTCGCGAACGTTGATGAGAGCGGGCGTTTTCCTGCCCGCTCTCAAGGGTAACGCTTAAGGCGCGATAATCGGCTGTGCCTTCAAATCAGGCTCGGCCACTTCCGCACCGGCAAACAGGCTACCATGTTCGAACCAGGATTTGGGAGCGGGCGCGCCCCACAATGTCTGGCGCTGCGGATCCTTGAGGTCCCACTTGATCGGCTCCAGATCGGGATCGACGGTCTGATAATCCGAGCAATAGATCTCGATACGATGGCCGTCCGGATCGAGAATGTAGAGGAAAAAGGCGTTGGAGATGCCGTGACGGCCTGGACCGCGCTCGATATTGGCAACCCAGCCGGTGGTCGCCATCAAGTCGAGCAGGTCGATGATGTTGAGCGGCGTCGGCACCCAGAATGCGGTGTGGTGCAGGCGCGGACCGCGGCCGTTGGTAAAGGCGATGTCATGGACGCCGCCCTTGCGATGCGTCCAGGCGGCCCAGAGGCGGCCGGTTTCCTCGTCCTCGGTATATTCGGTCACGCGGAAGCCGAGTTCGTTGTAGAAGGCGACGCTTTCATCGACATTGGTCGAGAAGCAGTTGAAGTGGTCGATGCGCAGCGGCTTCACGCCCTTGTAGAGCGCGTATCTCTGGTGGATCGGCGGCAGGCGGTCCATCTTCGAATAGAATTCGAGGGGAATGCCATGCGGGTCGCGCGTTCGGAAGGTCCGCGCCTGGTAGGGGCGCTCGACCCACTCCACCGGCAGGTCCTTGCCCTTGAAGAAATGCGCAGCCTTGTCAAGATCCTCGTCGCCGAACACCTTGAAGCCGAGATCGCGGGCTTCGGCCTTGTCGGACTTTTTCAGCACGATGCAGTGATGGCCACGTTCCTCCATCGCCCGCAGGTAAATCGTGTCCGCGGTCTCGTCCGTCACCTGCAGGCCGAGCGTGTCGACATAGAAGGCGCGGGACTTGGCGAGATCGGTGACGCCGAATTCGACATGGCTGAGGCGCACGATGTTGAAGGGCGGATAGAGATTGGGTTTCGGCAGGGGCATTTGTTCCTCCTCTTTATACGCGCGGTCGGCTCAGCCGCCGAGTTTCTGAATGGCGTGCGGCTTGGTGGCGAAGGCGATGTTCTTGGTTTCCATGTAAAAATCGAAAGACCAGTCGCCGCCGTCGCGGCCGATGCCGGAGCTCTTGACCCCGCCGAAGGGGGTCGGCAGATGGCGGATGTTTTCCGAGTTCACCCAGATCATCCCGGCTTCGAGATGATCGGTGAAACGGAAGGCGCGGGTCACATCCGACGTCCACAGGTAGCCGGTCAGGCCGTATTGGACATCGTTGGCAAGGGCGAGCGCATCGGCCTCGTCTTTGAAGGCGATGGCGGTCAGCACCGGCCCGAAGATTTCTTCCTGGGCGATGCGCATCTGGTTGTTGGCACCGGTGAACAGGGTGGGGGAGACATAGCAACCGCCGCCCGGGCCGTTGACCTTCTCGCCGCCGGCGGCGAGCGTTGCGCCCTCCGATCGGCCGATCTCAATATATTCCAGTACCTTCTGTTCATGCACCGGATGCACGAGCGGGCCGATGACGGTTTCCGGATCCAGCGGATGACCGACCTTGATGCGCTTGGCCTTCTCGGCGACGAGGTTGGTGAACTTGTCGTAGACACTTTCCTCGACCAGCAGGCGCGAGGACGAGGTGCAGCGTTCGCCATTCAGCGAATAAATCATGAAGACGGCGGCGTCGGCCGCGTGCTCGAGATCGGCATCGGCAAAGACGATGACCGGGTTCTTGCCGCCGAGCTCGAAATGCACGCGCTTCAGCGTGTCTGCGCCCTGCTTCATGATCATCGAGCCGGTGCGGCTTTCGCCAACGAAGCCGATCGCCTTGATCAACGGATGTTCCGTCAGCGCGCGGCCGGCATCCTCGCCAAAGCCGTTGACAAGATTCCAGACACCCTTCGGCAGGCCGGCTTCCTCGGCAATTTCCACCAGCAGACGCGCGGTCAGCGGCGAGAATTCGGCCGGCTTGTGAACGATGGTGCATCCGGCGGCAAGCGCCGGCGCGATCTTCCAGGTCGACAGCATGAAGGGCGTATTCCAGGGCGTGATGATGCCGACGGGGCCGATCGGCACGCGCGTCGTCAGGTTCATCTGGCCTTCGGCGCGCAGCGCCTTGCCATCCCGGGCCTCCGGTGCGCGGTCGGCGAAGAAGCGGAAGTTCTCGGCCCCGCGCAGGGCTGCCTTGGCCATGAACTTCAGCGACTGTCCGGTATCCATGCATTCAACGAAGGCGATCTCTTCGGCGCGAGCGACGATCGCGTCGGCGATTTTGTGCAGGAGCTTCTTGCGCGCCTCGCCGGGCATGGCGGCCCATTCGGCAAAGGCGGCCTTTGCGGCTCTTGCCGCGCGGTCGATATCGGCCACCTTGCCGCGGGCGACGGTGGCGATCGGCTTCAGATCGACGGGCGAGATCGTCTCGAAGCTGGAACCATCGTCACCAGGCACATCCTCGCCATTGATGCGGTTCAGGACGCCGCGCTCCTTGAACCGGGCAAGATAGGTTTCCGCCTTTGCGATGTTTTCCTGCAGTTTGGACATCGTCTATTCCTTTGATGTTTTGTCGTCCCGCGAAGGGATTATTACTTGCCGCGCAGCCGCGGATGGATGGCGTTCTTCTTCCAGCTCAGTTCCGCATCGATCTCGCGGATTTCCAGCGAGAGGGCGAAATGCGGCGTCTCGAAGAGGGGGCCGAGAACGTCGACGGCCGCGGCAAAGATCGCTTCGCCGGCGCGCTTTTTCTCTTCGTCCGTGCGACCTTTCCCAATGCGGAAGTTCAGATCGACGAAGGCATTCTCGGGCAGCTTGTCGGCGATTGCGTAGTGATCGGCGCGAAAGGCGCGCACGCGCACGGCACCGACCTCGAAAAGGCCGGTCTCGAGGACCGTCTTCAACAGCCGATCGCAGAGCGCGCCGATGTCGGCACGACCCTGCAGATTGGCCGAATATTCGATGGCGAGATGTGGCATGAAGTCCTCCCGAACTCCCAATTACTTAACACGTTAACAATTATATGGAGGATGTCAAGCTGCCTTATTGAGCTTTCTTGCCATCTCCAAACTTTCAGCGACGTAATGGGACAGGCGCTCTGCCGCGCCAGGAATTTCCGCGCGTTCGGCAAGCCATCCGATATAGGTGAGGTTCCTCAGCACCATGAAGAGCGGCAGGCTCGCCAGTGCCGCGTCGGAAAACACACGTCGGCTGCGATAGCCTGATATCAGCGCTTTCTCGATTGCCGGATAGGCCGGCTCGTTGCGGTTTTTCAGCAGGGTCGTCGCGAGATCGAAGAGGCGGAAGCCATGCCCTGCATCGTCGAAATCGATGAAGGCAACTTTGCTTTCGTTTTCCGTCAGGAAGATATTTTCCCGCACGAGATCGGCATGGATCAATCCGTAGTCCAGGTCGCCTGGAGATATCGCCGTAAGCGCCTGGCGCAGCTCATCGCGCAATGTTGAAAGTACGGCAATGCTTTGGGGAGGAAGCCCCGGGCAATCCCAGAAGCGTCCCCAGAGCGGCTTTTCTCCGAGCAAGCCTTCGGCGTCCCATGCTGGACGGCGAAAGTGCTCTGGTGTCTCCCAGGCATCGGCAAGCTCGTGCATGATGGCCATGCCGTGGCCGATGCGGAAGAAGATATCCGCCTGCGTATTAGCCGATTGCGACAGCGGCATACCGCTTTGCCCAAGCGGAACGCCGTCGATCCAGCTCACCACGTCGGCATGCTGTTCGGGAAAAAGCTTGTTGGCCGGCAGGAGAATGAGGCTCTGCTCATTGCTCGTCGGAACCGGGCTCGGCACGTCGAGACCGCCGAGCTTGAGGGCGGCCATGAATTGCAGCTCCGAGCGCAGGCTTGTCTCGTCATGATAGCCCGGCCGATGCAGCCGCAGGGCCGCGAACTTTCCATCTTCGAGAGTAATGCGGAAGACGGCATTCTCCCGATATTTCATCAGGAGAGGTTCGTGGGCCTGCACCGGCCAATGGTCGAGTGCCTCCAGCGCACGCTTCTGCAAAGCATCGCGGATGGTCTGCGGCAACTGATCAGCCATATCAGCCTCACAGGCCGGATAACACGTCGTCGAAGATCGACAACATGAAGTCGGCATTGTCCTTGGAGAATGGCATCGGCGGGCGAATCTTTGTGGCGCATTGGTGAATGCCAATCTTGCCCATCAGCACGCCGCGCTCGCGCATGGCGTTGACGATCCGGGTCGCCTGAGCGGTGGCAGGCTCCTTCGTTTCTTTGTCGAGCACGAATTCGGTGCCCATGAAGAGGCCGCTGCCGCGCACATCGCCGATGATCGAATGTTTCTCGGCAAGCCTCTTGAAGGCGTCACGCGTGTATTCGCCGACATTGAGGGCATTCTCGACGAGGCTTTCATCCTCGATGACATCGAGCACGGCCATCGCCGCCGCACAGGAGACCGGATTGCCGCCGAAGGTGTTGAAGTAGCGGAATGCTTTGCGGAAGGCATTTATCGTATCGACATTGGCAATGACGCCGCCGACCGGATGGCCGTTGGCCATCGGCTTGCCGAGCGTGACAATATCGGGAACGATACCGGCGCGCTGATGGCCCCACATGTGCGAGCCTGTGCGGCCGAAGCCGGGCTGCACCTCGTCGGTGATCACCAGACCGCCGGCCTTGCGCACGGCTGCAACGGTCTTGTCGAGAAAGCCCGGCGGCAGATCCGGAAAGCCTTCATTGGCAAAGAATGGATCGATGATGATGGCCGAGAAGCCGTGCGGGCTATCCTGAAGCGAGGCGATCGCCTTTTCGACTTCGGCTGCAAATATCGCAGCAAAGGCGTCGCCGCCTTCACCGCCAAACGGACGGTAGCTGTCCGGCGCCGGTACATGCCGGACATGGCCGCCGAAGCCTCCGAGCGGCGGCATGCGGGTCGATAGCTGCGACACGGCGGTCGTATTGCCATGATAGGTGTGGTTCGTGGCGATGACGCCGGTCTTACCTGTCACTGCCTGCGCCATACGTAGCGCCACGTCGTTCGCTTCGCTGCCCGTGCAGGTCAGGATCGCGGCATTAAGGCTCTTGTCGAAAGTCGCCGTCAGCCGCTCGACATAGTCGAGAATGCCTTCATGCAGGTAGCGGGTATGCGTATTCAGCGTGGAGGCCTGCTGCGTGATCGCTTCCACCACGCGGGGATGACAATGGCCGACATGCGGCACATTGTTGTAGCAATCGAGATATTTGCGGCCATCGGCATCCCAGAGCCAAACGCCTTCGCCGCGTACCAGATGCACCGGATCATCATAGAAGAGCGACATGTTTCGGCCGAGAAGTCGTTCGCGGCGCGCGATGAGGGTTGCGTTATCGGACATGATCAGCCCCTCGCCGCGGCGAGACCTGCGTCGAGCGCGGTCAAGATAGTCTGAACATTCTCGGCGGTCACGATCAGCGGCGGCGACATGATGACGTTCACGCCCGAGGTGCGGATCAGAACGCCGGCGTCATAGGTCGCATCCTGAACCTTCTGCACGACATCCTTGGCAGCACCGCTCTTCTTCGCGCGGTGGCTGACAAGTTCGAGAGCGCACATCAAGCCCTTGCCACGCACGTCGCCTACCAGCTCATGCTTGTCCTGCAGCTTCTTCAGGCCGGCCAGCAGCTCTTCACCGCGCGCCGCCGCGTTGGCCGCGACGTTGAGCCGCTTGGTTTCCTTCAATGTGGCAAGGGCTGCGGCCGCACCGACCGGGTGGCCGGAATAGGTGTAGCCGTGACCAATGCTGCCGACCGCACTCTTGTTGCTCTCGAAAACCTGCGCCACCTTGTCTCCGATCATCACGGCTCCGAAGGGGAAATAACCGTTGGTGATCGCCTTTGCGGTCGACATCAGGTCCGGCTGGACGCCCCAGAGGCGCGATCCGGTCCAGGCACCGGTGCGGCCGAAGGCCGTGATCACTTCGTCGGCGATCAGCAGGATGCCGTGCCGATCACAGATATCGCGCATCAGCGGCAGGAAGGTCTCGTGCGGAACGATGACGCCGCCGGCGCCAAGCACCGGCTCGACGATTAGCGCGGCGATGGTATCGGCACCCTGGAAGGCGATTTCATCCTCGAAGAGCCTGCCGATGGCAGCCGCAATCTCCGCGCCGTCGGTCGTGTTGAACGGGTTGCGATAGGTAAAGGGAGCGGGCAGGTGGATGACGCCCGGCAGCAGCGGCTCGTAGTTGCGGCGAAAGTTCTGGTTGCCGTTGACGGAGGCGCCGCCGAAATGCGTGCCGTGATAGCCCTTCTTCAGCGCGACGAATTTGGTGCGCTCCGGCTGGCCATTGACCTTATGGTACTGACGCGCCAGCCGTAGGCAGGTTTCGACTGAATCCGAGCCGCCGGAGGTGAAGAAGGAACGGCTGAGGCCATCCGGCTTGAACCATTCGGCAAGCTCGTAGGAGAGTTCGATCAGCGGCGAGTTCGTCGTGCCGCGGAAGGTCGAATAATAGGGCAGCTCGTCGAGCTGGTCGCGGATCGCCTTCTTCACCGGCTCGCAGGAATAGCCGAGGTTGACGTTCCAGAGGCCGCCGACCGCGTCCAGCACCTTCCTGCCATGGATATCGACGATCTCAACGCCTTCGCCGGAATTGATGATGCGCGGCGGATTGGCCTGCATTTCCGCGGGATGAGCCATCGGATGCCACAGGTGACGGGCGTTGTTTTCGATGATGAAATTGGTTTCACGCATGTCGATTCCTCTTGGTTTAGAGCCCCAGCATGGCAAGTGCGCGGGCATAGCTTTCAGCGGGGCGGGTCACATCGAAATGCACGTGAGGCAGGTTCACGGCTTCGGCGCCCTCGATGTTTTTCTTCTGGTCGTCCACGAAGACGCAGGCCTCCCGCGGCAGGTCGAGCTCGGAAAGAACGAGCTCGTAGGAACGGGGATCGGGCTTGAGGATCTTCGTATATGTGGCATCGACGATGACGTCGAAGAGGTCGATCAACGGAAAACGCTGGCGGAACTCGACGCCGTAGAAGAGATCGAGTTCGTTCGACAGGATTGCCAGTTTCAGGCCGGCCTCCTTGGTGCGCAGGATGGCGTCGCGCGCTTCCGGACGAAGAACCAGTTCCGGTTCGGCGCCGCGCGCCCGGCGCACGAAGGTCTGCATGTCGGTCCAGGTCTCGCCGACCAGCTTGCCGACTTCGCTGGCGCGTGTGAGCCAATAGTCGCGCTCGGTGATCTCGCGGTTCTGCATCGCCACCCAGAGCGGGTCCGTCGTCGTGTCGAACGGGCCGAGCCAGGTCAGCGATCCCTTGGGAAGGCGGAGCGTGCGTTCGGTGATGTCATGCGTTTCGAACAGGGTGCGGGTGACGACGCCGCCGAAGTCGAGGATAAGAGCGCGGTCTGTTGTCACAGCCGTCCCTCCGGAATGACGCCCTCGGCCACCCATTGATCGAATATGGCGAGTGCGGCGGCCGAGAAGGCGGGCGCGTTGATATGGGAATCGACTTCCTGCAGCGTGACGGTGGGCGGAATGGCCCGGCGCATTTCGTCTATGAAAGCTTCGAGGCCTTCCGGATCATGCAGCGGCTCATCCGGTTTGTCCCATTCCTGCAGTCCTTCGGTCGGCAGCAGGAAAGCGACCTTCGCACCGGCGCGTTGCAGTTTCTGCCCGATCAACCGGGCGACCTCCCGTCGTCCCTCCGGCGATGTCGTCACCGATCCGATCAGCCGGTTATGGGCGTGATACGGGCGATCGACGAAAATCTCCGGCAGGGCCTGCCACGCCTGAAGATCGACCATGTCGACCGCGCCGGGTGCAACGATCTGCGGAATGCCGGCGCGTCCGGCATTTTCGAGCCTGTCCGGCCCGGACGTGACGACGCTGCCGTAATGATGATTGCTGACCTCCTGTATGCAGAAATCGAAGACGGCGGCAAAGTCACCCTTCGAAGCGATCGCTTCATAGGCGCGTCCGCCCATACCGGTGGAATGGAATACGGCGACGTCATAGCCGCGTTTTTCCAGTTCAGGGCGTATATACTTCATATATTTCAGGCAGGAGGAACCGAGCGATGTCATGCCGACAAGCGGGCGTTTGCGATCCGGCTTGGTGCCGTGCTTTGCAGCACCGACGACCGCACCGCAGGCCTGCGAGAGGACCGAGCGGCAGATGCTGTTGAGGCCATAGAGACCGCCGGCCCACAGGATCATCATCAGGTCAGGCGCGATGCGTTCGGGCGGAATGAGATGGGAGTAAGCGATGGTCGAAACTACAAATTTAGGAACGCCGAGCGGCAGGACGGCGGCGACATCGAGCGCCAGATCCGTGCCCATGGAGCCGCCGAGCACGATGACGCCGTCGACCAATCCGTCTTCATAGAGGCGGCGGGTCAGCGTCGCCGCACCCTTTGCCATGGCCGCCATGGCGCTGTTTTCATCGCCGCTTTCGGCGATTGCCTCGATCGAGGTTGCGGCAGCGTTCGCAACGTCGTGCTTGGAGTAATCCGGTCTATAGGGTGGATCGCCGAGAATGCTGACATCGACCATGGCCGGCTGGCCGCCGGCTTCCTGGATGATGGATGCCATGAATTGCAGTTCGTCGCATTTGGTGTCACCGGTTCCGATGACGAGTATCTTTGGCGGGGAAGCCTCGGGGCTCATCAATCTGTCCTCCTGACTTTGGACTGGTTCCCATGGGTCTTTCCGACCCGTAATATTTTTCTGAGATTGCATTGGCTGCAGTAACTGCCTGCGCACCGAATTCATGGATGGTTGCCTTTGTGGTGCGCGAAAGCGGGGCGGCGACGGCAACGCAGCCGATCGGATGGCCGTTGGGCGTGCGGATCGGCGCCGCCGTGCTGATGACGCCGGCTTCGAGACCTTGGTCGCTGATAGAAAAGCCGCGCGCTGCCGTCTCATCAAGCAGATTGCGCACGCGCTGAGGGTCGACAACGGTGTGATCGGTAAATTTCTCGAGCGTCTTTCCGAGCGCTTTGTCGATCTCTATCCGCGGGCAGAATGCCAGGAAAGCAAGGCCGGAGGCCGTGGCATGAAAGGGCAGGAGGCTGCCGACATCGATCATGATGCGGTGCGCGCGCGGCGAATCCTCCACATGGATGGTCGAGAGCTGCCCACCGGAGAATTCCGAAAGATGCACCGTTTCAGTCGACGATTCGGCGAGCGACTTGATGAACGGGATCGCGACCCGCAACAGCGGAAAGCGTGCTTCGCGAATGCGTGCGAGGCGAACCGGCGCCGAGCCGATGCGATAGCGGCGCGTATCCGGGTCCTGCTCGACGAAGCCGTGTTTTTCCAGTTCCACCAGAAAGCGGCGTGCGGTTGCCTTGTCCAGCGTGCACAAGCGGGCGATGTCGGTGAGGCCCGCCTCCTTGTCCAGCCGTGACAGGGTATCCAGCAATGAAAGCGCCTTTCCGATCGTGCTCATCGTTCCTCCTCTTGGGTTGGCCAGCTTCTGATTTCCTGCGTCCGGCCGAAGCTTTCCGTCCATCAGATCGCTGACCCTGCGCCGCGGCACGAGCAGCGACCCAAGATACTTAACATGCGAAATAACTTGACAGAGGCAGGGAATGTTTGCAAGTCTATATTTGAAGCTATGGTTCAAATAATGAACCTTAAGCGCTGACGGCGGCAAAATCAACAAAAGCATCAGCCCCGTTCGTCAGTCCGGTTTTTGGTGGAGGTCGCCTGCGCGCAATCGCAGCGATGATCGGATATTCTCAACAAGGGGAACGAACGCAGATGAACACACAAAATTCACAAGGGCCGGCTGAAAACCAGTTGCGCAAAAATAGCCTCGGCGTCGGTGCCGTTACCTTTCTGGTGGTCTCGGCCGCAGCGCCGCTCACCGCGGTTGCTGGCGGCGTGCCGCTTTCGATGATGCTTGGCAACGGGCCGGGCATCCCGCTGACCTTTCTGTTGGTCACGGGTATTCTATTGCTGTTTTCCGTCGGCTATGTCGCGATGGCGCGCCATATCCGCAACGCCGGCGCCTTCTACGCCTACACGGCCCAGGGTCTCGGCGGCCTCATGGGCGGCGCCGCCGCGCTGATCGCCATCCTCGCCTATAATGCCATGCAGGTTGGCGTTCTCGGGCTTTTCGGGGCGGCAACAAAGGGCTTTTTTGCCGAACAGCTCGGCCTTGACCTTCCCTGGTGGGTTTGGAGCTTTGTCGGCATCGTCTTCGTTGCCGTTTTTGGCTACCGACGCGTCGATCTATCGGCCAAGGTGCTGACGGTGCTCGTCATTCTCGAATATCTGGTCGTGCTCATCATCGACGCCGCTATTTTCGTCCAAGGTGGCGATGCCGGCCTCTCCGCAGCACCTTTCACCCCGGCGGCCTTCTGGAGCGGAACGCCGGCCATCGGTCTCCTGTTCTGCTTCGCCGCCTTTATCGGCTTCGAGGCAACGACCATCTACAGCGAAGAAGCTAGCGAACCGGAAAAGACCGTGCCGCGCGCAACCTATATTTCCGTTCTCATCATCGGCCTCTTCTATATGCTGACCTCCTGGCTGATGGTGAATGGTGCTGGCGTCGACAAGCTCGTTCCGGCACTGCAGGGCCTTGCCGATCCGACCACGTTCCTCTTCGGCCTTGCCGAGCGCTATGTCGGCCATTGGATTACGGTCGTGATGAGCGTTCTCTTCATCACCAGCCTCTTTGCCGGCGTCCTTGCGTTCCACAATGGTGTGGCACGTTATATGTATGTTGCGGGTCGCGAGGGCCTGTTGCCGAAATCGGTCGGCGTCACGCATCCGATCTTCCAGAGCCCGCATGTCGGCTCGATCATCCAGACCGTTATCGCCGTGCTTGTGGTCGCGCTCTTTGCAGCGACCGGTCAGGATCCGGTGCTGGCGCTCTTCTCCTGGCTCACCAATGTCGCCACGCTGGCAATCATTCTGCTGATGGCGTTCACCGCCTTCTCGATCGTCGTGTTCTTCACCCGCAATCCTGGACTGGAACGCAACGCATTGGCAGTCAAGGTCTTGCCGATCGTGACGGGGCTGATCCTTCTGGCGCTCGTCTATTATATCTCGGCGAACTTCGGGGCGATCGCCGGTGCCAATGGCGTGCTCGCGGTGTTGTTGCCGGGCCTCGTGCTGATCGCTGCAGTCATCGGGCTTATCGCAGCGGCCCGCCTGAAGTCTTCGGATGCGGCAGGCTTTGCGCGCCTCGGTGCCGGCCAGGAAGCCTGAAGCGGTTCCAATCGTGGTGGCGGGGAAGACCCGCCACCCTCTTTGTGAGAAAATGAGATGCAGGACAAGATCGACCAGCTCCGGGCACTACCCGTTTCCCCGCAGGCATTGTTTATCGGCGGCGCATGGCGCCAGTCTGTCAGCGGCGCCGTCATGGATGTCATCTCGCCGATCGACGGTACAAGGCTGACCACCATCGCCGATGCCGATAGGGAAGATGTCGATCTTGCGGTCAAGGCTGCCCGGCATGCCTTTGAAAAGGGCAGTTGGTCGAAAGCAGCGCCGGCGGAGCGCAAGAAGGTGCTACTGAAGATCGCCGAGCTGATCGAGAAGAATGCGCTCGAACTCGCGGTGCTCGGCGTCCGCGACAACGGCACGGAAATCTCGATGGCCCTGAGGGCCGAGCCCGGGAGTGCCGCAGGCACGTTCCGCTACTATGCCGAGGCAATCGACAAGGTCTATGGCGAGATTGCGCCGACGGCAGAGAATATTCTGGGCCTGGTCCACCGCGAGCCCATCGGCGTCGTAGCCGCCATCGTGCCGTGGAATTTCCCGATGATGATCGGCGCTTGGAAGATTGCCCCGGCGCTTGCCGCGGGCAATTCCGTCGTGCTGAAACCCGCCGAAGGCGCGTCGTTGACGCTTCTCAAGCTTGCCGAAATTTGCGCCGAGGCCGGCTTGCCTGATGGCGTGTTCAACGTGGTCACCGGGCGCGGCGCCATCTGCGGCGAGGCGCTGGGACTGCATATGGATGTCGACGTGCTCGCCTTCACCGGTTCCGGCCCGATCGGTCGGCGACTTCTGGAATATTCAGCATGCTCAAACCTGAAGCGCGTCTATCTGGAGCTTGGGGGCAAATCCCCGAACATCGTCTTTGCCGATGCGCCGGACCTCGATCAGGCGGCCAAGGTGTCGGCCTATGGTATCTTCCGCAATTCCGGGCAGGTCTGCGTCGCCGGTTCCCGGCTGCTGGTCGAAAAGTCGATTTATGCCGCCTTCTCGGAGAAGGTCGCGCGCATTGCCGAGAGCATGAAGGTCGGCGATCCCCTGCAGTTGACGACGGAAGCAGGCGCCATTTCCAGCGAGATCCAGTTGAAGAAGGACCTCGGCTATGTCGCGCAGGCGATGTCGGAGGGCGCATCGTTGCGCACCGGCGGCTCGCGCATTCTCGAGGAAACCGGGGGCTATTACATGCGACCGACCGTCTTCGATGTCACCCCGTCAATGACTTTGGCACGCGAGGAGGTGTTCGGGCCTATCCTGTCGGTCATTCCCTTCGAGACGGAAGCCGAAGCCCTGCAGATCGCCAATGCCACCGACTATGGTCTGGCTTCCGCCGTCTGGACGTCGAACCTGTCGCGCGCCCATCGGATAGTGCGGGGAATCCGCGCCGGCGTCGTCCATGTCAACACCTATGGCGGCGCTGATAACAGCGTGCCGCTTGGCGGCGTCAAGCAATCGGGTAACGGCCACGACAAGTCGCTGCATGCGTTTGACAAATACGTGGATCTGAAGACGGCGTGGATCCAGCTCTGACGACAGGATGCTTTTTTTATACAAACAGGGTGCCGCGCGATCGTCGGCACCCTGCTTTTGTTTCTCGTGATTACCTGCCATGCAGGTGAAGTCTATCCGCCGAAACTGCCTGACTGAGTCGGCACATGCACATAGTTACGGTCGAAATAAAGAAGGGCGTGCCCATCCTTGCGACTGCGAATATCCATCACTTCGCCGATGAAGATATGGTGCGTGCCGACGAGGCGCGCCTCCGTCAGGCGGCAATCGAAGGAGACGATCGCGTCGGAAAGCGCCTGGCTGCCGGAACGGAAGTCGATCCATTCCGCAGCGGCATAACGGTCGTCCATGTCTGTGCGCTGGCCGGCGAAATAGCCGGCCAGTTCCTTGTGCTCCTGCGTCAGGACGTTGACGCAAAAGCGGCGGTTTTCGAAAAAGAGGTCCGTCTGTGCCGAGCGGCTGTTCATGCAGACCAGTAAGGTCGGCGGCTCGTCAGTGACGCTGCACATGGCGGTCGCGGTGAAGCCGCCGCGGCCGGCAGGGCCGTTGGTGGTGATCACGTTGACCGGCGCGCAGACCCGCGCCATGGCGTTGCGGAATTCGGTTTTCGAGAGTTGCTCCTCCATGGCAAAGGCCTCACTCGGCGGCATTGCGGATGGGGGAGGCCTGCCCAAGCGGCGGGAGCCAGGTGTCTCCAGTCCAGCCGTTTTCGTCATAGTCGCTCATGCAACGATCGACGAGGGCTTCCATCTCCTTCAACCGGCCGCCGCGCTCTGCACCCTTGAGCACCTGCAGGCGGACTTCTTCCGGCGCTCCGGCATAGTTGAGCTCGTAAAGCGCATGCCGTCCGCCGAATTCGGTGCCGGTCGCATCCCACAGCAGTTTCATGATCTTGATGCGTTCGATGTGGCCCATGTCGTTGGAGCCGCGCACATATTGCGCGAGATAGCGGTCGATCTCCGGATTGCCGAAGTCCTTGACCGAGGAGGGCAGGTAGATGAGGCCCGAGGCGACGACCTTGCGCACCGTTTCGATGACACGCGGATAGGCCTCCGACATGAAGGTGCGGTAGGAAAGGGCGGCTTCCATGTTCGGCAGCACCGCGCCATTGGCCCAGGGCTGCGGATTGTAGGCCATCGCGTTGGAGAAAGACCAGAACATGTGGCGAAACGCGATGACTTCGCCAAGTGCGGCCTGATTACCCCGGAAGGCATCGCCGCCGGTCGCGCGCAGTGCCTTGGCGAGCAGCCCGGCGATGAAATCGAGTTTGACGGCGAAACGCGTGCAGCCCTGGAAGCAATAGCCATGCATAAATCCAGAGGCTGGGTGGAAGGACAGGATCTTGGCCGCATCGCGCAGGACCAGCACATCCTCCCAGGGCACGAAGACGTTGTCGAGCACGAGGATCGCGTCGTTTTCGTCGAAGCGTGACGAGAGCGGATAGTCGAAGGGATGTCCCACGGTATTGGCGGTCTGCTCATAGGAGACGCGGCAGAACATCTTGATGCCCGGCGCATTCATCGGAACGATGAACATGACCGATAGCGACGGGTCTTCCGTAACCGTCGCCGAGCTCTGGGCAAGGAAATTGTAGTGGGTGAGGGCCGAGGATGTCGCCACCACTTTGGCGCCGGAGACATAGATGCCGGCATCAGTTTCCTTGGTGATATGGACGAAGACGTCCTTGACGGCATCGGCCGGCTTGTGACGGTCGATCGGCGGATTGACGATCGCGTGGTTCATGAAGAGCACGGATTCCTGCGCGCGCTTATGCCAGGAGAGCGCATTGTCCTTGAACGGCCCGTACCAATCGGCATTGGCGCCGAGCGTGTTCATGAGGGCCGCTTTGTAGTCAGCCGTGCGGCCCATCCAGCCGTAGGACATGCGCGCCCAGTCGGCGATGGCGCCTTGCTGCGCGACAAGCTCGGCGGAAGATTTCGCTACCCGGAAGTATTTATGAGTATAGCCGCCGGATCCCGTATCGGTCGGCGAGGTCAGGCGTTCCCTGGACTTTTCGTCGTGCAGCGCATCATACATGCGTGCGATAGAGCGCGCGGAATTGCGCATTGTGGGATGCGCTGTCACATCCGCGACGCGTTCGCCATTGATGTAGACTTCGCGGCCGTCGCGCAAGCTTTCCAGATATTCGGCGCCGGTGAATGGACGGGTTTTATCGCTGCGATGATCTTCAGCTCGCATCATTGCTCCTCCCTTAATGTGTTAAGGAAAGTTACGCGCTTCCCAGCAGTCAAGCCATGGACAAAGGAGGCAATTCGCTGGTACTTTTTCCAGTATGACGATGCGAAACGAAGTCCCGAATTTCTTTGTCTATGGCGAGCCGAGCCGTTCGCTTGAGGTGGGATTTTTGCATGTCGAAACGGTGATGGAGCGAAAAACGCTGCATTTCGGCCATGTTGCGCCCCACCAACATCCGCTGATGGGGCAGATCACCTTTTGGTTTCAAGGCGGCGGAACCTATCGAATAGAAGATGAGACTTGGAATTTTTCTGCTCCGGCGATCAGCTTTGTCCCGAGTAACGTGGTGCATGGGTTTGATGTCGAGGACACATCGGACGCCATTGTGGTCTCGGTTTCGGACGACATGTTGAAGGCGCTTGCGCCACAGGTAGATCTCAGCCTCGACGTTCCGATTTTCCTGGCCGGTCAGCCATCGAATCCGGTATGGTCGAAGCTCGGTGCGCTTCTCGACATGATTGCTGAAGAATATCGAGAGCGGGGCACGGAAAGCGAGAAGGTTCTGGGCGGGCTAATCGGCGTCGTATTGTCCTTGATTGGCCGCATCGGCGGCCGCATGGCATTGCCGTCCACCTCGGCAACCGCTTCGCTCGGTCTGGCGCTGCGTCGCGAGGTCGATCTTCATTATAAGAAGGATTGGCCGGTCGGGACATATGTGGAGCTGCTCGCAACTACACCGCATCTCCTCGACAAGGCAGCCCGCGAAATCTTCGGGCGGTCAGTGAAGGAATTGATATTGGAACGGCGATTGCTGGAAGCCAAGCGGCTGCTATTATTCACCATTCGCTCTGTCGAGGATATCGGCCGCGAAGTAGGCTTTGACGACCCTGCGTATTTCTCACGTTTTTTCCGCAGGATGACCGACGAGCCGCCAGCCGCATGGCGCCGTCATCGGCTAGAACCAGCATGAGGAGAAATAGGTGATAGGCTTGGCAGAACCTTGCCGCGCCCAATTGCGGCAATGGATTGCGACTTCCGTCAAATTCAGACTTCAAGGTGCGACTGTCTGTGGATCAGGAGGGCAGGGTCTGGATAAGTGCCTCTGAGCCCGAGGAGATTGGCAAGGCTCTGCGTGCGCAAATAAAAACTGTGGCTGCAGAGAGGACGCTGAACGCGGCTATTCGTCCTAAATGAGCATCGACTCCATATATAGAAGACGTTCGTTGTCATCTTCCTTCCGGCGATGAACGATATGTTCTCGCCAAATTCTTGCTTTGATGGTAGGTGGGCGCTCGCCCATTTAGGATTTATAACCGCCCTCAAATTCATTGGGCCATGCAATCGACCGATACGTTGCGTATCAATGACCGGCTGGCCCAAAGCTCGGTTCTGATCATATGTCTGGCCTGTCAGCGCCTCGCGCACAGCCAATCCGACCGCTCGTGCCATAACGGGCGGAAAGGCCCTGGATTCGCTTTAACACGCCAATCGTAAGGCACGGTAAGTCATTGACGCTCGGTGGCGTTGGCGGCGGGCGATCATATCGGCGAACGGTTCGCAGCAGCGTATCATTGCTCACCGGCAATCCTAGACGATCCGCAAAGCGCGCCGCCGGGCGACCACCCAGTGCGAGAGCAAGATGCCGAACGAGGCAGTCCAGACGGGCTGTTCGGCGAGCCATGGGACGGATCACACCGTCACCGAAGCGCTCGGCAAAAATCTTTCGGCGGCAGTGGGCGGCACTACAAACGAAACGTCGGACGGTGAGGTGCAATGCGATCCTCCGGCCCGCGCACGGCAGATCGGCAATCATCCGAGGATAGCGACATCTTCAATCTCGGGACCGACGATATGCGGCGACGACGATTACGTCCGGGCCAGAATGTACCGCCGACACGTCCAACTCGGCAGGGATAAGATCGGAAAGTCGAAAATGAGCTCACATGGCCTGATTCTCCTTCAGAAATCAAGCCAGCAGAATCCCGAACATCATCGAAAGTGAGTCAGACCCCTTATTCCATGCCTATTCACACGAAAGCACTTCATCGAAATGATGCGCGGCACCAAGTCTCTCAACGATCAGAGAGAGCGTTCCTTGACGCCACACAGACGGCAGAGTGCGATGATAGCGGTTGCGCGAGAGGATGGCGTGTTCAATTTGGTTTTCGGACTTCGTTGATACTGCGAAGCAAGATTTTTAAAGGCGAAAGCGGTTGGTTGGCCATCGCCGCGAAGCCGTCTGCCAAAGTGCTTACAGTTCGCCCCTCTTAGCCAGCGAACGAATGCGATCTGCCGTGCGGCAGGCAATTGCTTGGATCGTGAGGGAGGGATTAACGCCGCCTACTGTTGGAAACACCGAGCCATCGCAGATCCAAAGATTGTCGATGTCCCAGCAGCGGCAATCGGCATCAACGACACTGGTTCGAGGATCGTCTCCCATACGGGCAGTGCCATGCATATGGCAGGTGTCGTCCAGTTCCTCCCAAATGTCACGCGCATCTGCCGCATACAAGGCTGCGCCCATGAAATTGAGCGCATGACGGATCAATCGCTTGTCGTTATCGCAATAGGAATAGGTTACGCGCGGGATCGGCAGACCATATTGGTCTCGTGCGTCGGTTAGCGTTATCTCGTTCCTCTCTTGTGGAAGGCACTCGCCTACCATCTTCAGGCCGACCTGATGGTTGTATTTCTCCATTTCGTCGGCAAGTGCCTGACCCCAGAGTCCCCTCTTTGCTGCAAGGGTGTTCGCCCAAACGATCGGAAGCGGTCCCTGACTCATGTAGCAATAGCCCCCGAAGAAGTCCTTTCCCTCCTCGGTGTAATTCCAGTGCTCCGTTATGGCGAGCGATGGTGGTCCCTTATACGAGCGGATTTCCTGCTCTTTTGTGCCCCATACGGCCTGGTTGGATTGGACCATCAAGTTCTTTCCCACTAGGCCCGAGCTATTTGCCAGCCCATGAGGGTATTTGGCGCTCTTGGAATTCAGCAACAGGCGCGGGGTCTCTATAGCGTAACCGGCAACGACCACATTACGCGCCTTTTGAAAGC
Source organism: Rhizobium sp. CB3090 (assembly GCF_029714285.1). Classification (NCBI taxonomy): domain Bacteria; kingdom Pseudomonadati; phylum Pseudomonadota; class Alphaproteobacteria; order Hyphomicrobiales; family Rhizobiaceae; genus Rhizobium; species Rhizobium sp. CB3090. Next base: position 1,406,331 of record NZ_CP121663.1, on the reverse strand, counting down.
GCCAGTTTCCATCGCGTTGATAAAGCACGCCTGTTACCCGGCCTCCCTGGTCGTGTTCGATCCTCCCGACCATCGCGAGATCGCGGATCTCCGCTCCGGCCGTAAGAGCTCTTGGAAGCCAGGTGACGAGGACACTGCGCTTGGCATTGGTCGAACAACCGATCACACACATTCCCCGATAGACACAGGGAGGCGCAGGTCCGCGCGGGGCAGACAATGTGGCTATTGGCGTGGGCGTCCATTTGATGCCCATGGCGTCAGCGCCTTGGGCCAGGACGAGAGCAGCAGCATTCAATTCATGCGGCCGGTAGGGATAGCGTGGACGGCTCGGTCCCCAAGGATAGTGAATGGGGCCGGATATGCCGAGCGCCAATTCGACTTCGCGGTAGTAAGACCACATTTCCCGCCAGTCGAGAGGCCAATCTGCTCCGTAGCCGAGGAGCGTTTTCGACTTGAACCATTCGGGACGAAAGCGCAGCGAGACCATCGCGAAGTGCACGGTCGATCCGCCGACCGCTTTGCCCGAATTATTGGCGCCGAGCTGTAGCGGATTTTCGCCGTCGACCAGCCGTTCGTCAGTCCAATAAAGCTTGGATTGGTGGGTTTCGTCAGATGCAAAGTCCTCAAGCGGACGAAAATAGGGACCGGCGTCGAAAGCAACGACGGAGAAGCCATATTCCGCCAGCTTGCACGCCAACGTGCCCCCGCCGGCGCCGGTGCCTACGATGGCGAAATCCACGGGCTCATCATCGCTATATTCCCGCATCGGGACCCAGCCGCCGTGCCGAAAGACATCCGGCGCTCTGCCTCCGATCGCGCGCGGCGTCTGCATCGGGTCATCGTATCCGGGCATTTTCGCGCCTTGCCTGCACTTCCTGACCGGGCTTTGCTTCCGAAGCCTCCCACGGGTCGCGACGGTCAAAGCCTAGCCGCACATATCCTCGTGGGCTAGCCGGCCCACCGAAGCCGATCTCGTTCCAGGCCGCCGGAAACGCGTAATAGGCCGAGACGATGTCGTGTAACAGGCGTTTCGAAAAGAAGACGTCGGCAGGAAGGCCGGACCAAAGCGGCGACCGAACATATCCGCGGGATATGTGGGTCAGCAATGCATCTTTTTCGGCATCGGAAATACCCGCGAACGACCGCCTCGAACGAAGTTTTGCTTCGTCTTCGATGGCCGCCAATCCCTGCTTCCAGGCAATGGACAGCGGCGGCAATCTCGCATCACGATAGCCTTCGGAGGCGCTCTCGGTAAGCTTGCTGTCGATCATGGCGGCAATTGGCACAGGAGTTTCGTGACGGACATTCTGAGGAATGATGCGGTCGCAGATGGCGACCAAAGTTCTCCACTCGATCGCGTCGAGATGTTCATGCGCGACGGGGTCAATGGCCGTTCGCTCTTCGATGACCGTGCGTGTCTTGTCGTTCCAGGACACACCGCCTCGCTTGCGCAGTACGTCATATCCGGGGTAGCGATCCTTCACGATTTTTCTCCACTTCCAGCAAGGAAAGAGCAGCAAGCCCGGCAATGGCAAGTCCGGTGAAGCTTGGAGGCGCGGGGATCGGCGGCCCATTCAAAACATTCTGAGACCAGTTGCGCCACCCGCCCATGTTGCGGGAAACTCCGTAGATATGGAATCCGGCTCCAGCCAAACCGAGCGCCGAGGTGATCTTCAAAGCAATACGAGCCAAATGCGATGCGCTCCGGCCTGTCGCAAAAAGACAGCGGCCGAGCAAGATTGCCGCTGTCGGTGGGATGGTTACGGGCAGATACATTGCCCGATTCTGGAACGCCCCTCGAAAGTGCAACAGCGCAGCTTCGCCAACGGTGCCGAGCAGTCCAAGACAGGCGGCGACAGTCAAGATCATGCCTGCGGGCAAGCCTATGATCGTTGGCAATTTGCCCATGGATGTGTCGCGAACTTTTTCTGCAGCCCTGCCAAAGCCGCCGGATAGCAGAAGCGCTATCGGCGCTCCGATGGGAGCAGAATAGAAAAGGTTCAGCCATGAAAGACCGCCGGGACGTTTGAGAATATTATAGGCGTGAAAACCGAGGCCGGCTAACCCAGTGATACCAGCGAATGCATAGATTGTGTCGCGCACCGGATGGCGCTTCGGTTGTCGGTCGGCGATGCCGGCCAGACTGGTAATGAGCGTTAGCGAAGAGACAGCAAGGGGCGCGTACATAACCTTATTTTGAAAGCTACCGCGATAGTGTTCCACAGCACTGTCAACCAGGACCGACAATGCCAGAATCGCTGCCGCACCATTGAGCTGTCTCCCCGTAATGACTGCAAGATCCTTTCCGCGGTCCGGCTCTTTTCGCCGCAATTGCAGAGCATCCGTTCGGCTTACAATCTCGGCAAGGCTGGCGAAGGCTGGCAACAATTCCGCGGGCTGCCGCGGCTTATTCAGAGATTGAACGAGTTGTCTCATCGGTGATCTCTCGTCAGATCTTGAATTTTTCGGCATCCTGAAACTTGAATTCAAGGCCGTTTCCCCGTTGAGATGGATCCGGCTTGATCATCCCGCCAGAGATTGCGGGGGCACCCTCGAAAAGCATCTGTTCAATTCGGACATGATCGTGAAACCATTCCAGATGTCGCAACCAAGCAGCACCACAAGCGACATGGAGATGCACCGAAGGAGCGCAGTGACCGGATAAATCGATGTGGAAGGCCTCACATAGGGCGCTGATTTTCAAAAAACCGCTGATCCCGCCGCATCGGGTGACATCGGCCTGCAGGACATCGATGGCCTTCGCTTCGATCAGATGACGGGCGTCATCGAGTGTGTAGATATATTCTCCTGCAGCAATCTCCATTGATGCTGGCGTTCGATGGCGGACAAAATTCAAACCTGCTTCGTCGTCGGAACTCACAGGCTCCTCGAACCAGCGCACTCCAGCCGCCTTGATGACAGATGCGAAACGCACTGCCGATTGGGGCGTGAAGGCACCGTTTGCGTCGATGAAAAGCTCGGCTTCGCCGATTGCGTCCCTTGCGACAGCAATGCGCCCAGGATCTCGTTTAGCGTCGGCGCCGATCTTCATTTTCACGGCATGGCAGCCATCTTCGCCGATCCAAGCGGAAAGTTGATCTCGTAGCCGCTTATCCGAATATGTCGTGAAGCCGCCGCTGCCGTAGACTGGAATTGATTTCCGGGCAGCGCCTAAAAGCATAAAGAGCGGTAGATCCAGACAGCGCGCCTTGAGATCCCACAATGCGACATCGATGGCTGAGATCGCACAAGCGGCAATACCAGATCGCTCGGAATTGCGGACCTTGCTTGCCAGGCGCTTGTGAATGGAGGGAATATCGAAACATTCCGATCCTATCACGGCGTCCTTTAGTGTTGCGACCAGGCCAGCGGCGGCCGCATCCGCGTAGGTATATCCAATACCGCGATGGCTGCCGGCCCAAATCTGTACCAATACCATCGTCGTCGAATCCCATTCGAAGGTGCCGTCTCCTTCGGGGGCATCGGTCGGTATTTTATATGTAGCGCATTCGAGGCGATCGATAGATGGCGAAGACGTCATTTATCCTCTCCGCCGGGCAAAAGCGCACGAAGGAGCTGTTTCGCGGTACCTTTGATAATGCCGGCTTCGTGCGGATCGCCCTTCATCAAAGCTTCGGTGATATGCTGCATCTGTTCGAAGGTGATGTGCGGCGGTAGAGGCGGCACTTCCGGATCGGTCTTCACCTCGAGAACGACAGGACGTTCTGCCGCCAGGGCTTCATCCCATGCCGGACCGACGTTATCCGCCCGGTCGACATATATTCCTTTCAGCCCGATGAGCTCGGCGAAACGATGATAGGGAACGTTCGGAATGTTCTGCGACGCGTCGAACTTCGGATCGCCTTCCATGACGCGCTGCTCCCATGTCACCTGATTGAGGTCTTCATTGTTGAAGACACAGATGATGAAACGCGGATCCGTCCAGTCCTGCCAGTATTTTGCCGCGGTGATCAATTCGGCCATGTTGTTCATCTGCATGGCCCCATCGCCGACCAGGCCGATGACGGGGCGATCGGGATGCGCAAATTTTGCAGCGATCGCATAGGGTACGGCTGCCCCCATCGATGCCAGTCCGCCCGACAGTGAAGCCATCATCCCGCGCTTCATCTTCAGATCGCGCGCGTACCAATTGGCGCAGGAGCCGGAGTCGCTGGTAAGAATGACCCGCTCCGGAAGGCGAGGCGAGAGTTCCCATGTTATGCGTTGAGGATTGACGGGATTTGCGTCGACAAGCGCGCGCTCTTTCAGCGTGTCCCACCAGTCCGAGATATTCTTTTTGATTTCCTTGCGCCACTTATCGTCTTTCTGATTGAGGAGCGGCAAAAGTGCTTTAAGGGTTTCGGCAGCATCACCGACAAGGTTGACGTCCATCGGATAGCGCAACGACAGCATGCTGGGAGCGATATCGATCTGAATGGCTTTCGCCTGACCTTCCTCAGGTAGGAATTCGGAGTAGGGGAAGCCCGATCCGATCATCAGGAGGGTATCGCAATCCCGCATCAGGTCCCAGGATGGCTTTGTGCCTAGCAGGCCGATCGACCCGGTGACCCAGGGAAGATCGTCCGGCAATGCGGCCTTTCCCAGGAGCGCCTTAGCTGCGCCGGCCCCAAGGCGGTCCGACACCTCGATTACCTCATCGGTCGCCTTCAGTGCGCCGGCGCCGACAAGGATGGCAATCTTTTTGCCACGGTTCAGAATATTGGCCGCAGCCTTGAGATCGTCTATGTGCGCAACGACGCGCGGCGGGTTGAAACCGATGCCCGAATGTATCGTTCCATGCTTGCGAGGTGGTTCCTCGTAGGGCGTTTCCTGAAGGTCACTGGGCAGGATGATAGCTGTTACGGTTCGATTGGCCAGGGCGATCCGTATTGCACGATCAACCAGATGCCGCACCTGCGCGGGCATCGTCGCCTGATGAACGAAATCGCCCGCGACGTCCTTGAACAACGCGGCAAGGTCGACTTCCTGTTGGTAGTGACCGCCTATTGCGCGGCGGGCTTGTTGGCCGACGATCGCCAGAACCGGTTGGTGGTCCAGTCTGGCATCATAAAGACCTGTCACCAGATGAGCGGCACCAGGACCGGACGTGGCGATACAGACGCCGAGCTCACCGGAGAACTTGGCATAGGCGGAAGCCATAAATGCGGCCATTTCCTCATGCCGGGCTTGCACGAATGAGATCTTGTCTTTTGCGCGGTTCAGAGCTCCAAACATACCGTTGATGCCGTCGCCGGGATAACCAAACATCCGACGCACACCCCACTCCAGCAGGCGCCCTACAATGAAATCGCCAACCGTCATCGCCATGTTGCGCTCCATAGAGAATTCAGATGTGCCTCGAACAGTCCGACCTTGAGAATGTTCCTGCTCGAAGACAAAAAGTCGCAGACTGTCCGCGAGCTACATTGCCGCTACCCGAAGCGCTGGCAGCGCTATGAATGGGAAACTGAGTCTTTGCCCTGATGTGGGGCTTCAAGCCCGTCTGCGGGAATACTTTTTTGGAGGCGAAGGCGCGGCGGAGAGCCGCCACTGTTGATGGTAAGAGCGGTATTGATCAAGGCGACATGCGACAAAGCCTGCGGGAAATTGCCAGCGGCGGACTTCTCGTCAGGCCGATATTGTTCGCTCAAAAGCCCCAGATCATTGCTTGCAGCGAGCATGGCTTCGAAGAGGCGATGCGCATCATCATGCCGGCCCTGCATTGAATATACGTCCGCCAGCCAGCAGCCAACCGCAAGAAACTTGCTTTCTTCACCGGCCGCGCCGTCATCGGTGTTGTCGGTCGAGTACCGGTAGACATATCCGTTGTGGCACAAATTCTCTTCGATTGCGGCAACGGTCTTGCGCATGCATTCATCATTGGCATCAATAAAGCCGACGATCGGAAGACGCAAAACAGCCGCATCCAAAGCTTTGTCGTCATAGGCGCGGGTAAAGGTTCCGCGCTGGGCATCGACGCCCTTTTCCATGAGCTCCGGGCGAATGCAGTCGGCAAGGCGGCGCCAGCGATCGGCGCGTCGTGCTTCGCCTGGTGTCTCCTCCATCAGCCGCGATGCACGGTCGAAGGCGACCCAGCACATTGCCTTCGAATAGACGTGTTGCCTTGGATGGCCACGGCTCTCCCATATGCCGGCGTCCGGTTCGGTCCAGATGTTTTCCAAGGTGTCGGCAAGCAGGCGCACAATATCCGCTCCGTCGTCGATCAGCCCATACCGGCGCGCGACACAGATCGCGTCGATGACTTCGCCGTAAAGATCGAGTTGCAGTTGACTGACGGCAGCATTGCCAAAGCGCACCGGCTGCGCGCCTTTGAAACCCGGCAACCAATCGGCCTGCCATTCGAGAAGATGACGCTCACCGTCGACGCGGTAGAAGGGTTGGATATCGATCGGTTCGCCGGCGAGCGCCCGCCGCAACCAGGCAATCCATTCTCGAGCCTCATCCTCGTGGCCCGTGTGCATGAAAGCCATGAGTGTGAAGGTCGCGTCGCGCAGCCAACAATAGCGATAGTCCCAGTTGCGTCCACCGCCCGGGCATTCCGGCAGCGATGCAGTGGCGGCTGCAATTATGCCGCCCGTGGAAGCGTGGATCAGACCCTTGAGTGTCAAAAGCGAGCGCTTGACCATTCGCTCGGCTTCGCCGCGATAGGTCGATTTTTTCGACCAGCCTCGCCAGTAGCGTAGGGCGTCGTCGAGCGCTTCTTGTGGCTTGAAGTGGTCCGGAACCGGATCGAAGCTTCTGAACCACGTCATCGTCAACGTCCGGCGTTCCCCCGTTTTGACCCAGAACCGACTTTCGAAAGCTCGATCATTGATTTTGATCGGTGCGTCGAAACGCAGGATGACCGCATTCGGTCCGGCAATCGCCAACATTTCTCTCTCGGACTGCGTCCGCATTAGCGGATGAATTCGACCGTTGTCAAAACGCAGCGCCAGTTCCGAGATCATTTCGACTGTGCCGCGGCGGCCCTCGACGATGCGCACGATATCCGGCGCCTGGCCGCGTTCGACGGGCATGAAATCGATGACCGCAACCTCTCCCTCATCTGTCTCGAATACCGTCTCGAGAACCAGCGTTTCATCTACATAGCGCCGACGCCGGCCCGTTACCGAAGCGACCGGATGCAGCCACCAACCACCGTTGTCGCAGGTGCCGAGGAGCGCGGCGAAACAGGCTGCGCTATCGAACCGAGGCATGCACAGCCAATCGATCGTGCCATCCTCGTAAACGAGAGCGGCAGCCTGTCCGTCGGAAAGCATGGCGTGCCCTTCGATGCTGTCGGGACGCCACGCTCTCATTGCAGCCCTCGGCCTCGGCGTGAGACAAGCGCACCAAGTCCTGCCGCCAAAACGCCGGCAACAAGCCAATTGCGCTTCATCGTTAAAAGGAGTTGCAGGCTGAAGCTTCGAGCCTCGGCATCGAAGCGACCATGTGCACCATGGTCTCCGGGCACCGGCTGCCACAGATTGTCCTGGCGGTTATAGGCTATCCGTTCCGCATCCTGCTGACCCTTGAACCCGGTGCGGCCGAGGTAACGATCCAGAAGCGACGAGGCTAGGCGATCTCCCCAAATGGCTTCCAGGGTCGACAGGCCAACCATGATTTGCTTACGCCTGTGAAAGGCTGCGAAATGGATAGCCTCCGCGGCGACCTCCGGCTGGTAAGGTGGGCTTGCGGGCTTCGGTTTCATGGGAAGATTGGTCTTGATCCAATCGAACTGAGGCGTGTTGACGCCTGGCAGTTGCACCATCGAAACGTGGACGCGGCTGCGCGCATGAAACAGCTCGGCCCGTAAGGCATCCTGAAAACCCTGGATCGCATGTTTAGCGCCGCAATAGGCCGACTGCAGGGGAATCCCTCTATAGGCAAGTGCCGAGCCGGTGAGCACGATTGAACCACGGTTGCGGGGCAGCATGCGCTTCAACGCAGCCCGGGTGCCATTGACCTGGCCATGATAGGTGACATCCGTTACGCGCCTGTAGTCTTCCGGCGCGATATCGATGAAACGGGAAAGGATGCCGGCGAAGGCGACGTTGATCCAGATGTCGATCGGGCCAAGGGTGTCTTCAACTGCCTCTGCAGCGTGTTCAACGGCGCCCGCATCCGCGACATCGCATGGCAACACGAGAGCGGTCCCACCAGCGTCTTCCACCTCGCGGGCGGTCGCATCAAGGCCATCGCGGCCGCGAGCGATCAGCGCTATCTTCGCTCCTTCGCCCGAAAACCGCCGTACAACAGCACGTCCCACACCAGCAGAAGCGCCGGTGATCACGACCACAGGATGATTGCGGCTAGACATTTCGTTCGGGCTCCCGGCCGGTCATTGTTTCACCAATATGCCTGCGCGAGGGCTGCCGCCAAAAATGCATCGCAAGCTTCGTCTACGGCCCCCTTGCTGCGGGAGGCCCTGATCAGGATCTTCTTGGCCGCCGCATGCATGCGATCGCATTTGTCTTTGGGCCATTCGCGAAGGAGGAACTCAAGTGCCTCTTCGGTGTCGTTGATGGTTACGTAGTGATCAAGCTGCTTGGTGGCGACTGTCACCGGGCGATTCCACAAATGTTTGGACATGTCGTATTTCCTCTGCCCTAAGAACGGGCACTTCCCGTCTTGGTTCCGGAACGACTGGATGATCGGAAGCAAACTTCGTTTGCAGCGAAGTGCGATATTCAGCGGCAAAAAAAGCGACGGCGGTGGCTCCTTGGGGATCTATCATCGAGGCGAGTGAAATAGTCGCTGCAATCGCGTTCCGCCGAAATCATTCTGTTTCATCGTTTCCGCCGCCGGCATGCTCCCAGTTTGAAACAAAACGGGCAGCATACGGTTTGGCACTGCGATCATGCTCATCGACATTGTTGTGGTTTGTCATGCCCACGCGGCACCACCGCAATCAATGAGGATAGGAAAATAGGAAAATGGACCGTCAGCCTCGCGCCTATCGGCGCATGATGATTTTCGTTGCCACGATCTTCTTAATCGCTTGCGCCATTGCTGCCTATTTGACCTTTGGTGTGCATCCTGGGCAGCCTAACGGACCGGCCAGCGCAACATCGTCGAAAATGCCATAGGCAAATCGGTTTGGCTCGGCGGCGATGCCGAGCCCTGGATCGCTCTTTGGTCAGTTGATTGACCGTATTGCTGGAGCAGTGGCGTTGATCTCAGCACAGCCACCGAACCGATTACCGGCAGATGGCGCACGAAACCTCACACGGCCAATGAAGAAGAACTCCATGAGCAGCAAGTCGCCACCGGTCCGGGACCGAAAACCGGAGCGCAGAGGACCTATGCTTTACGAATTCGCCTGTTCTTTCGTCCGTGTCGTCTGAGCCTCAGGGGCGCAGCTTCGGATATAGCTCGTCTGCGTGTGATCACCGATGGAATGCCGCTTCGTAATTTACCTCTAATTGCTCCGACGACGGAGTTTCAAATGCTCCGGATCTGTCAAATCTAGATCATGCCATGGAACAATGTGCACGTGATGCTCCCGCTCCAGTCCGAACGGTCGCAACAAAGCGTGCACAATCGCCGTCGCGGCGAGCCTCTCCAACAGTCCCAAGGCTCCGAGGTGATATTCTGTCACCAAGACGTCCGAATCTCGTTCCTCCACCTTGACCTCCTCGATCCGGCCGATCGGTTGACCGTTGAGGTCATAGACCTGCTTTCCCAGAAGAAGCTCGAGATGGACCTCCCTCATGACCGCCCTCCGGGGATGTAGCGCAGAATATGTTGTCTGAGCCACTTCTGCCATAGCTCAAGGGGCGTGCCCTGGTCGTCGATATCGACCTCGATGTCGACGACCACGTCCCGGACCTTGGACCATGTTATCCGATAGGGCGCCGGGCTTCGCTGCAAACTTGCCAGCACCCAGGTATGCAATCTATGGTTTAATCGACGCAGCAGCGTCAGGGCGCCCATCTCGATGAAAGCGACCTTCGGTGGCGCGTCATCGGCAACCGACAGGACAATTCCGTCGACTTTTCCTATTCGGGCTCCGTTTCGATCGATTACCTGCTTATCGAGGACGTCGCGAATGAGATGCATATCAACCTCCGAAAATCTGAAGCGGTATGGTTATGATCGAAAGGATGAACGCCATGGCGATGATAAGAACGACGGCGACGTTCGCGATCCATCCGTTGCGGTGCTCGCCTACGTAGGCCGGGTCGTTCATCAAGACCAGGAACGGGACGGCTCCGAAGGGCAGGCTGACAGCGGTGATGGCCATTGAAAAGATGGTCATCTGAAGCGGATCGATACCGGCAAGAATCGGTATGACCGCAATCATAAGCGATCCGGTGTAGACAAGACTGAAGGCCGGATTGTCCTGAGGCTTGGCATTTTCCGACCAGTTCCATCCGAAGCCTTGCGCGACGACGTAGGCCTGCGCGAGGCTTACTTCGAGCGCGGCGCCAAAACAGGTTATCAACAGGGAGACGGCAAACAGATAGAAACCCCATTTGCCAAAGGCAGGAAGAAGGATCATTGCGATTTGCTCATATCCTTCCACATTCTCTATACCTTTGGCCGGAAAGATCATCGCCGCCAGGATCAGGATTGCCATCGAAATGACCGCGCCGAAGCTCATGCCGAGCGTGGCGATGGCGCGATTGGGGGCAAAATAGCTCTTATCCCATGCCTCCTCGATTGCTCCGGAAGAATAGAAGAAAAACAGATAGGGCGAGATCACCGCGCCCAGGATACTTGTAGCAATGAAACCGTAATGCAGCGGATCGCGGATCGAAGACGTCGGCACCATCTGCGTTGTGACTTGGTACCATGGTGTATCCATGACGAACAGCGCGACGACAAAGCAGATCGCCAGAAGCCCCAGGAGCGACACGCCGTTTTCTATAAGGCCGAACGTGCCTCGCCAGAGCAGAAGCCAGACTGCCAAGGTCGCCGGCAGCGCCCACCATTGGCAGCCAAGCCCAGTCACGAACTGCAATGCGAGCGAAACGCCGCCAATTTCGGCGGTGAGCACCATCAGGTTGACCAGTATGCTAATTGCAAGCGTGAGGAGAAAGACATTGGAACCAAAACGGTGCCGAATGCCGTCCATGATCGTATAGTGGCTGGCGATGGCAAAACGGCCGGACATTTCCACCAGGAAAATTATGCATATTGTCCCCAGGATGAACGCCCAAAGCAGGCCATATCCATAGGCTGCCCCCGCCTGACTTGCCGTTGCGATGTTTCCGGTCTCGAGAAAGCCGCCGATACTTGTCACCACCCCGAGGGCAATCTGCAGCATCCTCTTCATTGAGCGGCTCCGGATCGGGCCTTCAGATTCTCCTCCATGCGCTGCAAATCGGCGATGTGCTTTGAAGCGTCATCACGGCGGCCGCTGTCGATGTCCTCCTCGGCAGCCTCGATTATCTTGTTCAGTCCAGCCGCTTGCGCGCTCAAATCCTGCTGGGAGGTTTGGGCCAGCTGTTGTGAAAGACTGTCGATTTCGCTTCGGCATCGAGCCAGTGAAAGTTTTGTGAAGCCTTCGGGGACCAGGGACTTCTGGCTTGCATCGATGATCATGCCGGCTGTCGCGCTCCAGGACAGAATCGTGCGCATCTTCCGTCTGCTTTGCTCCTGTTCATTCGAACAGGATGCGATGGCCACGAGCAAGAATGCAAACAACACGAATTTCACGATCGCACACCTGACCGCACTTGCATGCGCTTGGTTGATCCCGGCTTGAATGGGATAACGGCAAACCTCGCAAAAAGATGCTAATGGCAAAATGCGTTCGGGCCGGGCGTAACCGGCACGTCGATCCGAAGCGCGAGCGACAATATTGTGATCGCTGTCGGCTGGAACTCCTTCGGCGGCTGCCGTTGCCAGGCCTTGGCGCTCGCTGGCCGCGGCAGATCGTCAGGCGGGCGGAAGAAGACAGCACAAGTGAGCCATCCGCCTTCGTCTACCGCGTTGCTCCGAGTTGCACCTTCTTCCGCAACTCGGCAGCAGCATGATTGCCGGCCGTACGCAGGAAGACGCCGGGATGCTGCGACCTGCGGAGGGCTCCGAGTTACGATTTCGAGGCGTGTTCTGGCTTGCCCTTCCGTTTCGTCGAGGCCATGTCGCGGAGCTCCTTTTCGCTCATCGAATTGACCATGCTTTTTGAGGCGCCCTTCAATTCGCTCTTCTTCTTCTCGCCCCTTTTTGCTGAGAGTGCCGCGCCTGCGGCCATCTGCTGCGACTTCGACTTTGCTGGCATATCTGTTCTCCTAAGACAGCGATCCTCAAAAAAGAACGGCCGTCGTCACCCAATGTTCCGCGCGGCTGCGGGAAGCCCATCAACATCTAAAGAGCATTAGCCCGCATAGGCTGAGGGGATGCGATGTGTCCTGCTGCGGAACCGGGTTCGCCGGAACATTCACTTCCTATCCATGTTTGGAGACATAGGGCTCAGCCCTGCCGGGCAGGGGTGAGCGAGGCCTGAATCGAGCGGAATATTCCGATCTCGCCGAGTGGGCTGTCCGGCTGATGCAGCGCATGCCGAGATGGGCGTCGTCAGAGCTCAACCTTCGCGTTGTCGCCCATGTTCGGCTTCGAGCTGGAGATCGCCGCCGCGGCCATCTTTATGTAACTCATCACCGTTCCCGGGCTGTCCCAGTATTCTGCAAAGGACGGCGTGACTTTGAGCACGCGGATCGATGGGTCGTTAGAGCTGTCCCACCACGCCTTTGCCGGCGTTCCCCACAGTTCTTCAACGCGTTCGCGATCATTCATGATCTCGGCGATACCTGATACTGAGACATATTTTTGCCCCTTGATATCCGCGAACGTCAGGCAGACGTTTGGCCAGCGGACGATCTCTTCGTCCTTGTGGCTTGCGGCGTCGGTCAGGAAATAAATGGCATTTTCCATGCGCTCGGCATAGGCGGCCATCGGCCGCGCGCGTAGATCGCGCCCTGATTGCGTGGTCAGCATGCAGAAGCCGATCTTTTCGATGAGATCCCAAACATGGGCGGCATCGTCATATTCTGTCATATCAAACTCCTGCGGGGAGAGACCTCCAACGGCCGTCAATCTTGTTCGCGCGTGCCCGGCGCGGCTTCACGTTGATGTTCATCCTCAAGATCGCTATCGACCACGAAGGTGTCGCGGCGCTGGCGCGCCGCCTCCTTCATGATGTTGGTGAGGACCACGTTGTCAGGCGCAATCTCCTCAGCATGTTTCGACCGCGCGTCGATCTTACCCTCAGTTTGACCGGCCGCTTCACGGCCAATTTCAAGAGATCCGCCTTTCCGGCGTTTTCCGAATTTTCGCTTTTGCGTCGTTCATCCTTTGCATTCGCAATGAGAGAACCATTGTCCTTTTTGTGGAAGGATCGGGCGACTTCTCGGCGACAAAACAGCCTTGTGCGCCGGATGTTCCCAGATGAGCGGTCTTGGCGGACAAATATTCGTGGCGCTCAACCGTATTGTTCTCTAGCTAGACCTCTGATCCGCCTCGCTCTCGCTCCATAGCTATCAGACGCCCGGGGATCATGAGACCGGGAACAAGTAGTTCGCGAGGTTGTTTGATAAGGCTATATAGACAACTCTGGAAGATTAGCCATGACAGATCAAAGCCTTCGCGCGACGGTCAGGCTCGCCAAACACCCAATCCATCCAATGCTTGTTCCCTTCCCCATCGTTTGCTTTACGGGAGCGCTGGTGACCGACTTAGCGTATTGGCGAACTGCCGACATCATGTGGGCGGATTTTTCGGCCTGGCTGCTATTGGCAGGGCTTTTAATGGGCATTCTTGCAGCAATCGCGGGCCTCATCGATTTTCTGAGTAATCGTTTGATTCGCGACAAGAGCCATGCTTGGTTGCATCTCATCGGCAATGCTATTGTCCTGATCCTGTCATTCTTCAATGCGCTCATTCATAGCCGCGACGCCTGGACATCGGTCGTGCCTACCGGCCTCATTCTCTCCGCGGTGGTTGTGCTTCTCATGCTTTTCACTGGCTGGATGGGCTGGTCGCTCGTCTATCGCTACCGTGTGGGAGTGGCCGACTGATGTCTGACAATTCCCTCGGCTCTGCGATATCGAGGCCAAGCAGCGTTTTCCTCTGCATCACCTTGGCGATCCTTGCCGGCTGTGGCCGCGATGACCCGGACCCCAACGGCCAGGTGGGTGGCAACCCCGTCCTCCCGGCTTTAACCCAATATCTGATCCCTCCCTTGCATGTTGCCAGAGTCGTCGGATGGAAGGAAGGCGAAAAGCCTACGGTCGCGGCGGGACTGCAGGTGCAGGCGCTTGCAACGGGACTCGAGCATCCCCGTTCGCTGTATGTCCTGCCGAACGGGGACATGCTGGTCGTTGAATCGATCGCCCCGCCAGCGCCCTCCGTCAGACGGCCCAAGGACTTCGTCATGGATCTAATCGAGGCGATGGCGACCTCCGGCGGCGGTGGCAATCAAAACAGCAATCGCATTACTCTGCTGCGCGATGCAGATGGCGACGGCAAGGCGGAAGTGAGGGATGTCTTCATCGACCATCTCCATTCCCCCTTTGGCGTGGCGCTGGTCGGCAACGATCTTTACGTGGCCGATACCGATGCGATCATGCGCTATCCCTACAAGCCGGGAGAAACGAAGATCACCGAAGCGGGCACAAAGCTTGTGGATCTGCCCGGCGGTCCGATCGACCATCATTGGACGAAGAGCCTCCTTGCAAGCCCTGACGGGTCGCTGCTTTACGTGGGCGTCGGCTCCAACAGCAATATCACCGAAAACGGTATGGAAGCGGAGAAGAACCGCGCAGCAATACTGGTGGTCGACCGCGCAACCGGGCGTTCGCACCTGTTTGCGGAGGGCTTGAGAAACCCGAACGGACTGACCTGGGAGCCGCAGACGCATGCACTCTGGACAGTCGTCAACGAGCGCGACGAACTGGGCCCCAATCTGGTTCCGGACTATATGACCTCCGTCAAAGAAGGTGGCTTCTATGGTTGGCCGTACAGTTATTTCGGCAAGAACGTCGATCCCCGCGTGATGCCGCAACGACCCGATCTGGTCGCCAAGGCAATCGTTCCAGACTATGCACTTGGCTCGCATGTCGCCCCGCTGGGCATGGTGTTTTATACGGGCTCCAATTTGCCGGATGCCTATCGAGGCGGCGCGTTCGTCGGGGAACATGGCAGCTGGAACCGTTATGGTTTCAACGGATACAAGGTCGTCTTCATACCGTTCAAAGACGGACGTCCAAGCGGCATGCCACAAGACGTCGTGACCGGCTTTCTCAATGCCGATAACCAGGCCCGGGGTCGTCCGGTCGGGCTCGCCATCGACAAAGCCGGCGGACTGCTGGTCGCCGACGATGTCGGAAATACCGTTTGGCGCGTTATCGCGGCTCATCAGTGATAATTTGTGAATGGCGAGTGATTTTAGACCTTTGTCGGTGGGCAATCGTCCTGGATGCAGTCACGGGAACTACGCGTTCTCTCAAGGATTTCACGCTCCACTTCCGCGTGGAGCCAATGCTCCGCGTCTGGCATGCTGTCTGACGGATATGCCGTATTACATGAAAAGGCCGGCCTTCGATCATCAAATAAAGCCCTTTCGCGTACTCCTGCAGACCACGTAGAGCGCACATTGTTCCCGCGCCGGATGCGAGTATCAACCAAACCGGTGACTATCGCGTACTGATGCAGAGGTTAATTGGCGTGGCACAGGGCGAGGAGGTGACGCCAAATCGCGCGAATGGAAAGGGTCGATCCGTCGCCCTTGTCGCGGGGGACATCGCCCTTGCCGGGTGGGGCGTACGGGAAGTCGATCTCACCCCGTAAAAGAAGCTGCCCTTCCAGACAGAGATTGCGTCGCATGCTGGCGACGCGCCGCTCGGCATCTTGCATGTTGTAAGCCCAGAAACTGACGCTGAAAGGCCTGCCGTCGAATCTATAGTCGGCAAAAAAGCGCAACATCTGCCGTCCGTCATTGTCTGCCGTGAGGAACTCCGCAGTAGGCCCGCCGTCTTTTCCCTCGGTTTTGGGGAACACGATTACGGTCATCACTGACCTCCTGTTTCCTGGAGAGTTTAATGACCGAACTTATAAATAGGACCTTTGTTGCATCGGAAAATCTATCGATACGGGAAACCGTCTTAGCTGTGGATAGAAGCTGCAGCCGCAATGGACCCGATCAATTGCGAACCGATCATAATGTCAGCGGCGGCGGCGACAACACCGTTGTCGGAGATGTCGCCAACGACGCAACGCCCCAAGGCGGCGTCAATCCCCGGCAGCGTGGGCGCACCAACAAATGACGCCATCCCATCACGAAGCTGGCGAGCGAGCCGGTGGCCTCGATCCGGCGTGGTCTGTTGCCGGAGGGACAACTCTGGAAGGAGACGCATGTTCCGGTGATGGCATAAGTCGAATGCCTCGAGGTAATGAACGGCGCCGACAATTTAAGCATGCAGTAGAGCTGACATACCGAACGGCGATGCTGCGGGAACAATGAGATGTTCGAATGGTTCGGTTTCGAACAACGCGGATCCCCAACGCGGATCCAAAGCGATCCGTGTGGGCTCGAAATATTCTCAATCTCGAACGGGTCAGACTTCAGTCAGGCCCGTTACGATAGTCCGCACCCGCCGCGAGGCGACCGGCGCATCACTATGTATTCCGCCTTGCGATCCTGGATGCGCCGAGTCTGGCAATTCCCGAGGCGGCCGGAGTGAGCGCTATGTGGGCGGAGGCAAAGAAATATGTCCTAGCCGAAACCAGTATCGTCGGTACTTATCAGACGGCATGAGCCGCTTAGTTGGGACCAACTCGAAAGGAATGACAATGGCCCATGCAGGCAAGAAACATATCGGCCAAGGTGCTCAAGGAAAAGGCGATGCATCGGGTGCACGATCCACGCTCGACGATGATCGTGTTGAGGAAAATGCCGTTCTTTCCAACAGGGATAAGGCCCAGCATTCGAAACGTCGGGGGCTGGACGCCAAAAATGTCCAGACGGAACAATATCATGATCATGCCGCCAATCGGCGTGGCGATAAGTAACGCGAGCCTGCGCTTCAAAAAGCAGGTTTGAGGTATCCGATGTTACAGCATAAGCATCGACATGGTGACGGATGGTGAAGCAAATCCGTCATTGAAGGCTTTTGGCAGAGGCCGCGCTCACCGCAGGAAATCAGGATTTGATCACTTGCCGATGGGGCAGACCATGTCGGAAGCACTGCAACACAAGATACGCCTACGTGCCCACCAAATATCGGAGAAAGAGGGCAGGCCGACGGGTCGGCATCCGACACACTGGCGCCGTGCCGAACGCGAACTCGTAGCGGATGAACGATCCGTGGCTGGCAAACTCTTTGCCCCAGAACCCTCCGATTTGGAAAAACCGAAGGTGTGACGCAGGCCTTGCAGTCGGTCGAGAAGATGCCGATTGCCCTCCATACGCCCCGAAAAAACCCGAAATCTTAGTTGCCCATCGCGATTTTCTGCCGATCTTGTCTTGTCGGCGCTGAGAAGCCGATCGAACGCTGGCCCGAGCCGTCGCCAGTACCTTTTGCTTGCCGCATTGGTTGGTGACGCCGCCATGGATGATCGAAGGCAGGCGTGACTGAATTATCGTCGGGCATATGCTTTCATGGAACAACCCTTGGCCGTCGGTGTTGAGATTTTAGGGGCAGCCGCAAGGCAGTCGCGATAGAAATGGTACGACGGATATGAATGCTGATGAGACGGACAATGTGCCGATGACCGCAAAGGCTGTCCCCCAGCTTATCGATCCGAATACCGAGCTGTTCGTTGCCGAGGTGATCGACAAGCTCGTCGAATCTCAAATTCCTTTTCTCGTCGCCGGCACCCATGCCGTCTCCGCCTATACTGGAATCTCACGCGCGACGAAGGATTTCGATATTTTTTGCAAGGCCGGCGACTACCCCCGCATTCTCTCGTATTTCCAGAGCCGGGGTTATGCAGTCGAGGTTAAGGACGAGCGCTGGCTCGGCAAGATCTTCAAAGGCCCACATTTCTTCGACGTGATCTTCGCCTCGTCGAACGGAACAATGCCCGTCGGCGACGAATGGTTTGAAGCTTCACGGCAGATAACGATGTGCGGTCACCTGATACGCATCATCGGGCCGACCGAGCTGGTCTGGTCAAAATGCTTCGTGCAGCTTCGCCATCGGTATGACGGCGCCGACATAGCGCATGTGATCTTGAAGGCGCATGACGAGATCAACTGGCGCAACCTCCTTGGATATCTCGAGACGAATTGGGAGGTGCTGCTTATTCAGCTCTTGAATTTTCGTTGGATTTATCCCTCGGAGCGCGACAAGGTTCCCGATTGGCTGATGGACGAGCTCCTCGATCGGTTGAAAGCACAGCGCGACCTGCCATTGCCGCAGGTGAAGATATGCCGCGGGCGTATGTATTCAGATGTCGATTTCGAAATCGACGTAAAGGAATGGGGCTTTGCCGACGTCGGCGGCGACGGTGAATTGAGCAGCAAGGAGGAGAAGCCGGAATGAGCGATGAAAACGCGGCAAAACTGAAGATTGCCGCCGTGGCCGATCTTCATGTCAAGGAGCATGGCGAGCAATCGCACAAGGCGCTCTTTTCCGAAATCTCCTTGGCAGCCAATGTCCTGGTGATCGCGGGCGATCTCACCGATCTCGGCAAGCCCAAGGAGGCGGAATTGCTGGCTGCGGATCTGCGCAACTGCACCGTGCCCGTCATCGCCGTGCTTGGAAACCATGATTACGAAAGTGGATGTGTTGACGAGATTTCGGCCATTCTGGCCGATGCGGGCGTCAAGCTGCTGAATGGTAACACCGTCGAAATCGATGGGGTTGGTTTCGTCGGGGTGAAAGGCTTCGCCGGCGGCTTCGGGCGCCACATGCTTGGCTCGTTCGGCGAGCCGGCTATCAAAGCTATGGTCGCCGAAAGCGTCGAAGAGTCGATGCGGCTGGAAAATGCCATGCGACAGGTGCGGGCAGCGCGGTCGATGGTCGTCCTCCACTACGCACCGATACCCGAAACGGTCGAAGGCGAACCGCCGGAGATCTTTCCGTTTCTTGGATCGTCCCGCCTTGCCGAGACGATTGATCGTTTCAAAGTCGATGCCGTCGTTCATGGTCATGCGCATCGCGGAATCTATGAAGGCCATACACCGAGGGGTGCCCCCGTCTTTAATGTCGCCGCCGACGTCGAAAAGCCGACCGGAAAGCCCTATGCGCTGCTGGAAATTTAGCGATTGCGCGATGGTCAAAACTGCGGAAAGTCCGACGCAGGCACTATTTCTTCCCTCTTACGAGAGGAGTCATTCTGATTTTTCCATTCTCCCATGCCTAACCCGCAGATGACGATGACTACATTGTCCTTGAAACGCCGCATGCATTTCCTTTCGACCAACTGGGTTGTTTCGAACGTTGGCCGGCTCGAATGTTCTTGGACACCGCTGTTTGCGTCCGCCTATTTTGTCCGTTGCGGGAACCTAGCCGTTGCTTGCTGGTTGAGAAAGAAATCCAATTTAGAAGGAGCAAGCCATGGCTACCCATCCCAGCCCGCCATTTCCGTCACAACCTCAGCCGATGCCGGGTCGCACCCCCGAAATGAAACCGGTCCCGGATCACGGCGAACACTCCTACAGGGGCTCTGGTCGGCTTGAGGGCAGGAAAGCGATCATCACCGGCGGCGATAGCGGCATCGGCCGAGCCGTCGCAATCGCCTTCGCTCGGGAGGGAGCCGATCTTCTTATCGCTTATCTTGATGAGCACAAGGATGCTCAGGAGACACAGCGCTGGGTGGAGCAGGCAGGTCGCAAGGCCGTTCTTGTTGCCGGCGATATTCAGGATCCTCAACATTGCCGCTCTATCATCGACAGAGCGGTGGCCGAACTCGGCGGGCTCGATATTTTGGTCAACAATGCCGCCCACCAGGCGAGTTTCCACGACATTCCGGATATCAGCGATCAGGAATGGGAATTGACCTTCAAGGTCAATATTCATGCCATGTTCTATCTGACTAAGGCGGCTGTCGCACATATGAAACCAGGCAGCGCTATCATAAACACGGCTTCGATCAACTCCGACAATCCGAACCCAACCCTGCTCGCCTATGCGACCACCAAGGGCGCTATCCAGAACTTTACCGCGGGCCTTGCCCAGCTACTTGCGGAAAGAGGAATTCGCGTCAACGCCGTCGCACCCGGGCCTGTCTGGACGCCGCTCATTCCCTCCACCTTGCCTGCGGAAGCGGTCGAAAACTTTGGCAAGCAGGTGCCCATGAAGCGGCCTGCACAGCCGGCCGAGCTTGCAACGACCTACGTCATGCTTGCAGATCCATTGTCGAGTTACGTTTCCGGCGCAACGATCGCCGTCACCGGCGGCAAGCCGATCCTGTAGGACAATGCTCGTCTCTGCACGGGTGTAAGATTGAGTGACGATTCAGCAACCGCGACACGATGCTTAGCTGATTTGCCGAAACAGGCGTGATGACGCATATTGTTGCGCGACTGCAACGCCTGCTTTCTCTGCCGCCTGATTAATGCCGGCAAGCAGCTTCTGCCGGCATGCCCATGGTCGCATCCAGGGATGCCGGAGCGCGCCCAGAGATAATTCAGGAATTTCTGCAGATATGACGCGATATCGCGGTGATCGACACTCTCGCGATTTCAAGGCGGGCAAGACCCCTATGGACGGGGCCCGAGATGCCGTCGATGGGGTCCACCCTGGAGGAGGATCCAGGCAGGCCGGCAGTCACAAGCGACCTGCCGCCGCGCTCAAACTTATAGCGAAACATTTGTTCCCGGCTGCAAGGCAGCCAGATGTCGGCACGGCATATTCACGGCCGGAAGCTATTTTCTGTCCGGCTTCAGCTCTTTCGTCCCAGGATCAATCTCGCCGTCGACCAGTCGGTTTTTGGGATCGGCCACTACAGCCGCGCGCTTTTTCCGTTTTGAATCTTGCATTCCGTCATCCATCCCGCCGTGCCGGATTCCATTGACTGTTTGGGCATTTTTGCCTCCACCATATGGGACTTGCCGTTGATCGTGTGACACCTTCATCTCCTCATTTTAAGGAAAATACACCTGCTGCGATCATGCTCCGAGAGATGCTTCGCGTGGATCCTCGGCTATGACCGGAAGCTCACGCTGAGCGCCCATTGCGAGTACCGATCACGGTACTGCCCGATGTGTATGGTCTTCGGTGAGTTCCGATCGCTTCCGAGCGGGTGATTTCTGCGATCCGGCCGCTATTCCAAGCCGCTGGGTTAGCGCCTGTGCGTCCACCGGTGCGCGCACCTTTGCGTCGTTGTCGAAATACACATAGACATCACGGTCGTGTGGGGATCGCTTGAGCGGTGCAAGCACGCGGTTGGCATTTGCCGGTTCCCTGCCATGAGCCCAGGCGTCTATCCTTTGTGCCCACACGGCGAGGGCTTTCTCGTCATATCCACTGACATAAAGTTGCTCGGAGCCATGGAGGCGGCAGTACACGAAGTCAGAGGTGACATCCATCAGCAAAGGCCATTCGACCGTGTCGGCGCAGACCAGTGCGACGCGACTCTCGCGCAGCATCTCGATGAATTCAGGGCTTGCAAAGCTTTCATGTCGAATTTCGACCGCATGGCGGATCGGTCTTTTTCCTTCTGGCTCGATCCAATCGCGACCATTCAGCCGGTCATCATGCTTTGCCGCCAGCCTTGCCGCTGCGATGGTGTCTAGAGGTAGGAGCTTCAAAAAGGCGGCAAAGAGCGAAGGGTCGAACTTCAAATGCGGCGGAAACTGCCAGAGGATCGGCCCGAGCTTAGGGCCGAGGCGCAACAGCCCTGAGGCGAAGAAGTTGGCAAGCGGGGTTTCGACGTCGCGAAGCTTTTTCATATGGGTAATGTAGCGCGAACCTTTTACCGCAAAGACGAAATCGTCCGGGGTTTCTTCCCGCCAGCTTCCGAAAGAGGAAGGGCGCTGCAAGCCGTAAAAGGTGCCGTTGATTTCTATCGAGGCGAATTGCCGCGATGCGTAGGCGAGTTCCTGCCTCTGGGGGAGACCCTTAGGATAAAAGACGCCGCGCCAGGGCCTGTAGGTCCATCCCGAGATGCCGATCCTGATCGCACGAGTTTCCGTCATGCGATAGGAACTGTGGGGCAGAGGACTTGTTCCGCTGCAGCTTCAGGCTTTTGAGCGCTACAAGCGGCTGCGCGTTTTTCATCCGGTCATTCGCGATGGCAACGAGCATGCTGAACTGCTTGCACATTCGGAACTTCTGATTTCCGACGACAATCTGCTGCGTATCGGCTCGTCAAACCTCAACCATCGTTCGGAAGGTCTCGACACGGAATGCGATATTCTCTTTGAAGCAAGCCAGGCCGACCATCGGCTCGCAATCGCACAGCTGCGCAATCTGCTTATTGCCGAATATCTCGGTCGCCTGTGCAAGGGCTCACTCATAGCCGCGATCGACGAACTCAATGTCCAATCCGGATCTCTGCTATCCGTTGTCCCGACTGATAAAAAAGAGGGACCGATCTTCGGAACTGCTCTCTTCGACCCGGTTCGGTCGCTCGGACAATCGCTGCGCGTCCTCGTCAATCGCCTCATGGGTCGTTTTCCTTTCGCCGGCATGCCTGCGAAACACGATTTCGCTGATGATGAAAAGCATCGTACCGAGCACGAGCGGGAGAAGAAAATAGACACAGCGAAATGCAATTAAGGCGCCGATTGAGGCGGCATCGGGGGCGACGTAGGCAACCGCTGTTTCCAATACGCCGAGACCGCCGGGCACATGGGTGGCAAGAACGGCTGAATTGCCGAGTACGAAAGCTGTAACCGATCGCGAGAACGCGATGTCGGCGAAAGCCGAAAGCAACTGATGGAGACATGCCGACACCAAAAGGAAATTCAAGGCTCCCATACCCACCTGCAGAACTGCAAAGGAAACATCGGGCAGTTCAAAGGTCCAGCGCCAGAGATGGAACCGTCGCCGCAGAAAAGCGGCAAGCATGACATAGGCGATCGGAAGGGTGATGATGGCGCCGCCCGCTGCTCGAAACCATTCGGAATTCCATCGCAAGAGGCCTGCCGCATCCTGCGGATTTAAAAGCAAGGCGAAACCGGCAAGCGTGATCAGCCCAAGGCCGACCGTCGCGCCGGAAAACAGAACCAACTTCGCGACCTCCTCGGCTGTCAAACCCCAGCGTGAATAATAGCGGTAGCGAAACGCGCCGCTGCTCAATCCTGCGAAGCCGATATTATGGCCCATCGACAGACTGATGAAGGACGCGAGCGCAACCTTCCGATATGGGAGGGACTTGCCGAGCGACAGGATTGCAAGGAAGTCGAATCCGGTGAGGCAAAAATAGGAGGCGGCTGCACAGGTGAGCGCGAGGCAGAGATGAGAGAACGGGATGTAGTGAAGCGAAGCTGAGATGTCATGGATGCTATACCGATGCAGAATGCGGTACAGCAGGAAAGCGGCAAGGCATATCGCGGCGGCAAATAAGCTATTCCAGACCAGACTTTTCGAAGACATCGTCGATCTTTCCCCGCGAGCGGTACGGCGTCTCATGGAGGCGGAACGATTAGGCGCCTCCCGTGTTCACGCTATCCTTTGATGAGGCTCGACCATATTTTTGTGAGCGCCGATTTGCGGGTCGTCAATGCAGCGGTCATTCGCAACCGTCTGACGAGCCACGGATCATCTTCCGCTCGTTGCCCGACATCGATGTCCGCGCAACGTGAGGATCAGGATGGCCCGACGGCAGCAATCATCTTGCCGCAGGCAGGGGGGCGGCCTCACTGACGACGATTCTTATCGATCGCTTCCTTGTCGGCGCGTCCCGCCGGCACGGACGTCGTCGTCGATGAAACCGGGTCGGAAGCGGGGAACGTGTCTTCAAGGCCTTTGTCCAGCGCGTCCTTGTCTTTTGAGCTCTTCGCCTCGGCCGCCTTTGCCTTCTCCAGTGATTTAACCGCCGGGGACGTCCGCCGCCGCTCTTCATCTTGCTTCTTCTGCTTTGCAGTCGACATGGAAACCTCCTCTGTGCTGAACTGATCTAATCCGCGAAACGATCGGTGGTTCCCGCAGAGTTTGAATACCGGCGCACTGATGGCGATCTATGCCGGACGCCCGCAACACACAATTCTCCGTCTGCTCGATTCTCCTTTCCGCCGGCCGGCGCGCGGCTGTAGCGCGCCTCAGGAACAATTGTCCTCGCATCCGGTTCGATGTTGGTCCTGTGGATCGTGAGAACGGAAGATCGCAGCCGCTCGCTATCGACGGGTCTGTCCTGTTTACTTCCCGATTGTGAGCACGATGTCCGATCTCGTTCGCTTCTCGCCGACCAGCAATTCATCCGCGGACGCCATGAATACTATAGACGCAACGACAAATGGCCGCCGTGAGAACGTCGGCATCCTGACGTTTCACCGCTGCATTAACTATGGATCCTATTGGCAAACCCGTTGTTTGTTGGAAGGGCTGTCATCCATGGGTGTCGATGCGGTTCTACTCGATTACAGCTCGCCGTCGACAGATCGCGCAGAATGGCGTTGTGCGCTCAATCCATTGCTTCCTATGACGGCTCCGCGCACTGATTATGCCTTCAATAAGAGAAAAACGCGCAAATTCTTCGACGCTATCGGCCGATTGCCGCTCTCACATCCTTTTCCGCTCAATGATCCGGCCCAGGCTGGGCGGTTTGGGCTGGTAATCGTCGGCAGCGACGAAGTCTGGAACCTCAAGCATCCGTGGTATGGCGGATGCACGGTCTTCTATGGAGAAGGGCTGAATGCGGACCGTCTGATTTCCTATGCTGCGACATTCGGGAATTTTGCATCGCAGGAAAGGCTACAAGGTCTTTGGAGCGAACGATTGCGGAGGTTCTCCCGCATTTCCGTACGAGATCTCAATTCGGCGCGCCTCATACGTGAGGCGCTTGCCCTCGAACCCGAGCTTGTGCTCGACCCTTGCCTGCAATTCCCGCAGCCGCTTTTGGCGACCCGAACCGATGAGAACGGGCGTTATATCGCCGTCTATGGCCATGGTTTCCCCGAATGGTTCCAGAAGGCCGTTCGCGGCTGGGCTGATGCCAGAGGCTATTGCCTGATCAGCATCGGCTATCGCAACGACTGGGCTGATCGGCAGTGGATCGATGCAGGCCCGGACGAATTCGCACAGTTCATGGGGTCGGCCAAAGCCGTGGTGACCAATTTCTTTCACGGCTGCGTCTTCTCTCTCGTTTACGAGAAGCCGTTCGCCTGCGTGTTTTCCGACTATCGCGGCAACAAATTGCGCGATCTAGCCGAAATTGCGGGCGCACAAGCACATTTCATGTCGGAAGCTGGCGTGTTCGCGCAGCTCGATGCGGCACTTGAACACCCTCTAAATCCCACAATCGGGCGACGCATCGCTATCCTACGTCTTAATTCGAGCGCCTATTTGCACCATGTCGTTTGCTAACACCTCCAGGACGATCGGTTATCCGCCACCACTGAATCCCAGCGACATTGTTCGCTCCGGGCTTTGCATAGGATGTGGGGCTTGCATGATGTGGTCGCCAACATCGGCACCACAGATGCAATTCGATCGATACGGACAGCTAAAGCCAAAAGGCGCGAACCTTCGGCAGTCAGACCAGACGGCGTTTTCCCGCATTTGCCCGTTCTCGCCTGCTGCGGAAAACGAGGACGAGTTGGCGGCCCGGCACTTTGCGGACTCGCCCAATAATGATCCCTTGCTGGGGCGGTTCGAAAAAGCCTTTGTCGGCCATGTCGAAGAGGGAGACTTTCGCCGCAACGGCAGTTCCGGCGGTCTCGTCACATGGGTTGCGGCCGAGATGCTGCGGCGGGGACTGGTCGATGCCGTAGCGCATGTCATCGAAAGCCGAGGCAGCGACCGTCTGTTTCGCTACACGCTGTCGCGCAGCCTAGCCGACCTGAAGGCGGGCGCGAAATCGCGATATTATCCAGTCGATCTGGCCGAGGTGCTCGGGACGATCAGGACGACGCCCGGGCGATACGCCATTGTAGGCATACCTTGTTTTATCAAGGCCGTGAGATTGTCATGCGCCAATGACCCGATATTGAATGAGCGCATCGTTTTCACGCTCGGCCTTTTTTGCGGCCATATGAAAAGCGCGCGCATGGCTGAAAGCTTTGCTTGGCAGATGGGCCAGAGAATCGGCGATGTCGAACGCTTCGACTATCGGGCAAAATGCCCCGACCGGCCGGCGAACTGGTATCGCGCGCAAATGAAGCTCCGCAGCGGAGACGTCGTCGGACGCGATTGGTGGCATTTGGCAGACGGCGACTGGGGAGCCGGCTTCTTTCAAAATCCGGCATGCAATTTCTGCGACGACGTGGTTGCCGAGACGGCCGACATCGCTTTTGGCGATGCTTGGGCGCAGCCCTATACGGTAGATGGGCGAGGGACCAATGTCGTGATTGTTCGCTCTCCAGCGCTGCTGGATCTCGTCGCCGGCGGTATGGCATCGCGGCGTATTGCCTTGTCGCCGGTCGATACCGCGTTTGTCGTCGCTACGCAGGCGGCTGGTTTTCGACAGCGGCGCGAGGGTCTCGCGTTCCGGCTGACATGGCTGCGGCTGGGCCTGCGGCCTCGCAAAAGGGTCGTCGCCGGGAGCGGCGGTCTAACTTGGCGCCGCAGGATGATCTACCGCATGCGCTATGCCATTAGCCTTTGGAGCCACCGCGTTTTCTGGCTCGCACGCCTGCTTGGTCATCCGCAGCTTTACCTGGCATGGGCGAGAATGGTGCTGTCCTTCTATCATGGTTTTGCCTATTCCCGCGGCCCGATCGGACGTGTCATCAATGGAATTGCACGCTCAGGCGCCGAGGGCGATTGAGGCCTGCTCCAACCGCAAGGAGGCGGCAATCCGCTCGGTGCCCATGCGGCGCTGTCGTGGCGCGTAGCGGTTTATCATTTCGCTACAAAATTCCGCGAATTCCTCGGCAATCAGCGGGGCGCTGGTATGGTGCGGAGCAATGCCGCGGTGTTCCGGGGTGAAGCAGAACGTCACCGTGACATCGAAATCCTCAAGCGCACGCATCTGCCGGTCGAACCAGTCAAGTGCGTTGGGTCGAAAGCGGTCTGCCCAGGAAAGGCCCGTCCTGACGGATCTGACGCCGAGCCTTTTCATCCAGCCGACTGCCTCGTCAAGGCGAGGATCTTCGAAATGGAACCACTGCACCAGCCCAAGCGTGGGCGTATGATCGGCAAACTCCTTCAGTGCCAGCTTCGGGCTGCCGTCCTGGCGCAGGATTCCCATATAGTAATGGCGATAATAGGAGGAACCCTCGGCCTCGCGATGGCGGGTGGTTGCCTCCCACTCCCGGGGAAGATCATAGAGGCTGTACCAGTGGCACCGTTCGACCTTGCCCTTCAGCAGCTCCGCGGTTCGCTTCAGGCCCCAAAGCTGAACTTCCTCCGCGCCGAAGGTGGAGACGCCGACCTCGCTGACCCAGATCGGCAAATGGGTGACCGCCCGTATCTCCTCAATCTTTTCGGGCCATTCTTGGATCTGCCACAGGTTCCAGTCCAAAGGAAAACCGTGAACAGCTACGGCATCCATATGGTCCAACACGCCATAATCCTTCATGAGGGTCATGAAGGCAGGATCGATCGGTGAAATTCCACCCAGAACCTTTGTCAGATTTGAGTTGGCTGTGCCGATCGCGTCGGCGGCGAGCATGCTCATATGGGCAAAGCGACGCCATTCCGGATCGATCTCCGGATCCCAATGCGATTTATTGTTCGGCTCGTTCCAGATCATTGCAGCTTCAATCATCGACTTCTTCCGTTTGTCGCCTCAGGAGATCATTTCATTGAGCGTGATGATTTTTGCGCCCCAATTCCCCATGACGAGGATCGTTATAGAGCCCGGCGCCACCTCCATCCGAGCCCAGGCATCAAGTGACGCGCAAAGCACATGGCTGACTACTGTCTTGATGACGTCGCAGTGGGAGACCAGGACGATTCTCCTGTCGTCCTCGCTTCTTCCCGCGAGGCTGTGGATCAGGCCGAACATTCTCCGCTGAACGTCCAGCATGTTTTCGCCGCCCGGTGTTTGCGCCAGACCGCGCTGCATGTTCCAACGCTGCCACTGTTCATCGCGATTGAGAACATCGAAGCTTTTTCCGGTCCAAGAGCCGAAGTCTACTTCGTCCAAGGCGTCGTGAGTTTCCGGCGGATCGAGGCGGCACGCGGAGGCGATCGCTGTGGCGGTTTCGTACGCGCGCTCCCGCGGACTGGTGTAGATTTTATCGATCCTCTCGCGCGCAAGCCGCTGCGCGAGCCTCGCGGCTTGTTCCCGTCCGGCAGGTCCGAGCATGATCCTTGTCGCCCGCCCTGCGAGGTAACTGCTGAGATTGTCGTGAGCAGCATGGCGAACGAGAAAGAATGTAACCGTCATTCCGCCGCCCCACGCAGTTCATCCTCTACATTGTCGATGAATGCCTTGGCGCGGCGGCGCGCCTCATCGTCGGTGAATTGCTGCGGCGGAGATTTCATGAAATAGCTGGACGGACCGATCAGAGCGCCGCCAATGCCTCGGTCGAGCGCCAATTTCGCACAGCGTATAGCGTCGATAACCACCCCGGCGGAATTGGGAGAGTCCCACACCTCAAGCTTGAGCTCGGCATTAAGCGGCACGCCGCCGAATGTCGTGCCCTCCAGTCTGATGTACGCCCATTTTCTGTCCAAAAGCCAAGGAACATGGTCGCTCGGTCCGACATGGACATTGTCGGCAGACAGCGGAATATCCATCTGACTCATCACCGACTGCGTCTTTGAGATTTTCTTCGATTCCAGCCGCTCCCGTTCGAGCATATTCAGAAAATCGGTATTGCCGCCGAAATTGAGCTGATAGGTGCGATCAAGGTGCACGCCACGTTCACGGAACAGGTTCACCAGTATCCTGTGCAAGATGGTTGCGCCGATCTGACTCTTGATGTCGTCACCAATAATGGGGAGGCAGCGCTCCGCGAACCGGCGCTGCCACTCCGGCCGAGAGGCGATGAAAACGGGAATGCAGTTGATGAAGGCGCAGCCAGCTGTAAGCGCCTGTTCGGCATACCATTTCGTCGCCTCTTCCGAGCCGACCGGCAGGTAGGATACGACAATATCCGTCTGCGTCTGACGCAGGATTTCGGCGACATCCGCCACCGGCTGCGGCGACGGTTCTATTTCGTCGCGCAGATATCGGCCTATACCGTCGAGTGTCTTGCCACGTTGTACCGTTACGCCCGAAGCTGGAACATCGGCAAAGCGATGGGTATTATTTGGCGCAGCGTAGATTGCCTCGGCGACATCGCGCCCGACTTTCGAGGCTGATACGTCGAAAGCCGCCGATATTTCGATGTCGTGCACATGATAACCTCCAAGCTCAACGTGCATGAGCCCCGGAACGGGTTCGTTGCCTTGAGCGTCGCGGTAATAGGTTAATCCCTGAACCAGGGACGAGGCACAATTGCCGACCCCGATCAGGCCGACGCGGATCGGTTGAGACTGCATATCAAACTCCGGCATCTACAAAGCTTGGCCCAAACAAATGAACACGGCATCTGTTCCCGAAATTTTCGGCCGGCCAAGTGGCGCAGCGGGATCAATCACCCTCCTTGCACGTTCGATAAAGCCAGCGGGATAGGAAAACCACGAGATGTTGGTCTATGGTGATATCGAACGGATCGCTCGGCCGGCCGATGTTCTGCAGGGTATCGAAAAGGCGATGCTAGCCTGCAGACAAGCGCAGCCGGGACGCCTTCGCCACGAGCTGCTGGTTCAAACGTTCATAGAGACGGGAGAACTCGTTCAGGGCTTGGCCGATCGCGAATTCGAACGCCACGGCGCCGATAGCATCTCCGCCGTCCAGGATACCGGTGCCGAACTGTTGCTTGCGCAGGCAAGGGCCATCCTGGGATCATGGCAGGAACAGTTCGCGGGAGATCTGCCCCTTTCCACCGATGTCTCGGCGCTGCTTCGGCACCTCGATCATGTCGGGACGCTGCGCATGAAGCGGGCCGAGGGATATTCCTTCTACGCCGTTTATCCGGAGAGCTATCTCGAGGCGGCCTTACGATCGCATTTGCCGCCCGACACCGTTGTCATCGGTATTCGCAGCATCGGCTCAAGCCTTGCCGCACTGGTGGCCGCCGCATTGGGAGCTCGGCCGGCATTCTCGCTGCGGCCCATCGGCCATCCCTTTCACAGGCAGTTGAAAATCAACCCCGTTCTTACCAAACGGATCGTTGCCAGGCCCGATCTGACGTTTGCAGTCGTCGATGAGGGACCGGGGCTCTCCGGCAGCTCGTTTGCCAGCGTCGCAGAATGGCTGGAAGCCAATGGGGTGAACCGATCTCGCATTCATTTTTTCCCGAGCCACAAAGGCGGTCCAGGGGCACATGCCGATAATGCGCAGCGGGAGCGATGGCAAGCGCGGTCGAAGCACGTTGTTCAGGTTGAAGACCTGGTTATCAATACCGGATCTAATGCGCGCAACCTGAAGAGCTGGGTTGGCGAGCTGGTCGGCAGCCGCATCGAGGACTGGCGCGATATTTCCGGCGGGAATTGGCGCGCACTCCGCTACGACAACGCACAAGACTGGCCGCCGAGCCACAGGCAGATGGAGAAGCTGAAGTTCCTGGCGACTGCGGTCGATCATAGCTGGCACGTGAAGTTCGCCGGGCTGAGCAGGAATGATGCGCAGAAGGTTAGACGGGGATCATTACTGCATGAAGCAGGTTTTACGCCGCCTGTTACCGGCATGTGTCATGGCTTCCTTGTGGAAGAATGGATTGACGGCCGCCCCATCGAAACGGCAGGGATGCATAAGCACGAAATCCTCGCGAGGATCGGCAGTTATCTTGCATTTCGCGCCCGCCATCTTCCGGCGCCACATGGCGGCGCCTCCTTTGAAACACTTTGTCGGATGGCAGCGACGAATGTGGAGGAAGCGGCAGGTGTTGATGCTGCAGAGCGGCTTGCATGGATTATGCAACAGAAAAATCACCTTGTCCGGCACCTGCATCCCGTCGATACGGACAATCGTCTTCATCGCTGGGAATGGCTGGCCACCGACGACGGCCGGCTTTTGAAGACGGACGCGCTTGATCACAACGGAGCACATGATCTGATCGGCTGTCAACCCATTGCCTGGGATCTGGCAGGCGCCTGCGTCGAGTTCGATCTCTCGACGAGCGAGCGAGACCGGTTGGTCGAAATCGTCATAGCCGACACTGACGCAAACCTCGACGAGGGCATTCTTGCTGTTTTTGAAGCAGCGTATCTCGGTTTTCAGATTGGACTGTGGTCGATGGCTTCGGCAAGCGAAGGCAGCTCGGAGCGTGCACGCATCGAAAGAACGCTGTCGCACTATCTCCGTCGGCTCCGGCTTCTAGTCGCTCTTTGAAATGCCGTTCTTTTCCGGGCCGTCGCGCTCCTCGGCAGCCTTCGTCGCTGCTCTTATAAGCCTGACCGATTCGTGCCCAATGCCCTTGAGCGCAAGCAATTGCTGATCCGTCATAGTGGTCATTGTGCTCAGTCGGGTAATGCCATTGGCTGCGAGAGCTCGGACGACCCACGGGGGAAGAGCGCTTGCTGTCGCGAGATCCGTATCCTCGTCCTGAGGGCCTGCGGCACCATTTTCAGACGATTGCATCAACGCCAGCCTGTCATCTACGTTTGGAATAAAGCCAAACCACAGTGATGCGTTCAAGTTCCGGGATCATCGAAAATATGATCCACAAATATATGATGAAGTCGCGGCGCGGTCATTCTGGCGACTTTCGGTTGCAGCTCGTTTTTGATCCAACGTCTGCCGAAAGCCTCGATAGCTCACAACCTAGATGGCAATCGAATGATCGGGAGAGAGCTTTCGGCTGGTCCGCAAAATTTTGACGCTAACGAGGTGCGCCGACGACAAAAGAGGGCGCGGCTGCCTCGATTTGCGCTGCGCGGGACGGCTGACATTGCAGCGAGCCAAGCTCGTTCATGCCGGGTGCCGCTTTCGCCCGCTCGGACTTGGGAACCGAAGCGCCCGTTGAGGGTTCCTTTGTAGCTGACAAGGATTTTGACAATGGCTGAAAAGCTGCTGCCCATATGCGTGATCCGTTCCGACAATGCAGTCCGCCGTTGAGGCGCCTTCATGCACGCGGCCCATATCTCCTTGGAAACGTTCGGAAAAATCCTTTTGCGTGCCTTGCTGGCCACCTTGTTCTTGCTGGCTCTCGGCCTTTCAGTCTTGATCGGCGGTATGAGGGAGGCGCGACAGTATCGTACGGACCCTCCAGTTGCTTCCGCTCTTGAGATATTGCGCATGATGCCCGGTGGCTTCAACGGCACGCCGCCCGAAGTCTATTTCGCTCTCGGCAAGCCGTTCGCGCAGAATGCCTATGATCTCAGCCAGGGCAAACGGCTTTATTCCTGGTTCGGTTGCTCATCTTGCCATGGCGATGGACGCGGTGCGGCGGGACCTTCCTTTCTCGACGGCTGGTGGTTTTACGGCCCAGGCATCGCTTCGATCGCTGCCTCAATCCGGGATGGGCGGCCTCACGGCATGCCGGCATTTCGCGATAAAATGACCATTGATCAGATCTGGCAGCTTGCGGGCTATATCCAGACGATCGGCGCCTATTCGGCCAAGATGGGTGCGCCGAGCCGCAATGACGACAAGCAGACCCGTCCGGCTGAAAATCGGGCGCCGGCCTCGATCCTCTTCCATGAAGGACCGGTCGCCCCCAATCCGCAACAAGGACCTATGCCTTGAGGAGCGTCGCTTATGTGACTGCGCTATTTCTCGCAATGCCGCTGACGGGATGCAACGGCATGCAATCGGTCCTGAATGCACAGGCCGAACCTGCACTCCATCTCAAATATCTGATTGTCGGGACGGTGGTGCTCTGCGCGATTATCTGGATCATGGTCATGATCGTCCTCGCTTGGTCTCTGCTGCGCGCCTACCGGTCGCCGGGGGAAGCAGCGCCCGAGACGGAGCGCAGAATGGGAAGAGTGGTCCTGTCAGCCGCCGCCGCTACAGTGTTCGTCATAACCGGGCTGACCATCGCGAGCTTCTATGCGACAGGCAGCTTAGGCCGGCCGGAAAGCGCGCCTGTCACGATCAAGGTCCGCGCCCAGCAATGGTGGTGGCAATTCATCTATGATGAGCCCGATCCCGCCAAGGCATTTCAAACGGCCAACGAGCTGCATATTCCCGTCGGCACCGATATTCGCCTCGAGCTTGAGGCGGCGGATGTCATCCATTCCTTCTGGGTGCCCAGCCTGACCGGCAAGCGAGATCTCATTCCGGGCAGGCGGAACGTGTTGATCCTTCGGGCGGATCGGCCCGGCATCTACCGCGGCCAATGCGCGGAATTCTGCGGGCTCCAGCACAGCCACATGGCGTTGTTCGTGATCGCCGAAGACAACGCCAGCTTCGACCGCTGGGCGGCTGACCAGCGCAGTGAGGCACGGACGCCAAGTGACGGTGAGGCTGTCGCCGGCAAGGCCGTTTTCATGGCTAAGCCTTGCGCCGCATGCCACAGCATTCGTGGTACCGAGGCGTCGGGAACCACCGGTCCGGATTTGACCCATATTGCCAGCAGACAGACCATCGCAGCCGGGCTTCTCGACAATACACGCGGCGCTCTCGCCGCATGGATTGCCGATCCCCAAACGCTGAAGCCAGGCAACAACATGCCCATGGTTCCACTTTCCAGCAACGAGTTGCGGCAAATCACCGCTTACATGGACAGCCTCAGATGACTGGCGACGCGGGTTTGGCAGAACAGCGCATCTTCGATTTGGACGAGGGCGAGCTCGAACGCCGCCTTTCCGAGACCTGGGAGACCCCGCGCGGCATATGGGGTGCGCTTACAACTGTCGATCATAAGATCATCGGACGGCGCTATATCATTACGGCCTTCGTCTTTCTGATACTGGGCGGACTTCTTGCCCTTGCCATGCGCCTGCAGCTCGCGCAGCCGGAAGCCCGCTTCATCGGGCCTGATCGCTACAATCAGATCTTCACGATGCATGGATCGACGATGATGTTCCTCTTTGCCGTTCCGGTCATGGAGGCCATGGGCGTTTATCTCGTGCCGTTGATGGTCGGAACACGCAACATCGCGTTCCCGCGCCTGAACGCCTTTTCCTATTGGATATTTCTCGCCGGCGGCTTGCTGCTATGGATCGCCTTTGCACTCGACACAGCACCCGATGTCGGATGGTTTGCCTATGTGCCTCTTTCGGGTCCGCAATTCGGCGCAGGCAAACGGGCCGACATATGGGCTCAGATGATCACGTTCACGGAGCTCTCCGCTTTGGCAGTGGCGGTCGAGATCGTCGTGACGGTGTTCAAGCAGCGAGCGCCGGGCATGTCACTCGACCGCATTCCGCTCTTCGTCTGGGCAATGCTGGTGACCTCTTTCCTGATCATCATGGCCATGCCGGCGATCATGTTTGCAAGCTCGTCGCTGATCCTCGACCGTCTCGTTGGCACGCATTTCTTCAATCCGGCCGAAGGCGGCGACGTGCTGCTATGGCAGCATCTGTTCTGGTTCTTCGGTCATCCAGAGGTCTACATCATCTTTCTTCCGGCCGTCGGAATGGTGTCGTCGATCGTCTCCACCTTCGCGCGACGGCCTCTGTTCGGGTATCTTCCCCTGGTCATGGCGCTTATTTCCACCGCGGTATTGGCCTTCGGACTGTGGGTGCATCACATGTTCGTCGTCGGCCTGCCGCAGGTCGGCGAAAGCTTCTTCACCGCCTCGAGCATGACGATCGCCATTCCTGCCGGCGTCCAGATATTCTGCTGGCTCGCCACTCTTTGGGACGGTCGGCCGCAATTCAAGACACCGTTTTTGTTCGTTATCGGCTTTATCGTCACTTTCGTCATCGGAGGACTGACCGGCGTCATGGTCGCTTCGGTGCCATTCGACACGCAGGTTCACGACACATATTTCGTGGTGGCGCACTTTCACTACGTACTCATCGGCGGTGCCGTCTTTCCCCTGCTTGGCGCCATCTACTACTGGTTTCCCAAGATGACCGGGCACATGATGAGCGAAACCCTCGGACGCTTTGCATTCGCGCTCATCTTCATCGGCTTCAACATGACGTTCTTTCCGATGCATATATTGGGTCTGGAGGGCATGCCGCGGCGCATCTATACCTATCAACCCGAAATGCCGTGGGCAGGCATGAATCTTTTTGTCAGCGCAAGCGCGCTCGTTCTTGCCTCGGGTTTTTTCATTTTCTTCGTCGACGTGCTGCGCAGTGCCCGATCAGGGGCGCCCGCCGGAGCCAATCCCTGGGGAGCCTCAACGCTTGAATGGGCGACCTCGTCGCCGCCGGCCTGTTTCAATTTCGCCCGCATTCCAGTCGTTGCCGCGCGCGATCCCTTGTGGAGCGAACCTGACGAGCTGACGGTCGCCACCGGACTTCGGACGGATCGGCGCGAACTCATCGTCAGCAGCCTTGTCGAAGCACAGGCTGAGGCGCGCGAGTCATCACCCAGAAATTCGATATGGCCGCTCCTCTCTGCCATCGCCACCACAATCATGCTCATTTGGTCGATTTTCTCTCCTTGGGCAGTCGTTTGGGGATCGATCCCGATCGCCATTGCGCTGATCGGCTGGTTCTGGCCCAAGCAGGTGCCGGAGGACGAGTCTTGAAAGAGCGCGTTACCCTCGACGTTTCAAAGCTTCCGCTCCACGGCATGGGGACGGCGAGCCCAACATGGTGGGGAACCCTCGCATTCATGCTAATCGAAGGCTCCGGCTTCGGCCTGGCGATTGCCGTTTATTTTTATCTAATGAGCCTCGCCAAGACTTGGCCGATCGATGCCCCTGCACCCGGCCTTTGGCCTGGAACATGCCTGACCGTGCTGTTGTTGGCAAGCATAGTGCCAAATCTCGTCCTATCGCGGCGTGCACGCCAGCAGGATCTCAGACGCGTCCGCATCGGGCTCATCGTCATGTCGATTTTGGGAGTGCTGCCTCTGATATTCCGCGCCTTCGAGTTCACGGTTCTCGCGGTTCGCTGGGACGACAATGCCTATGGCTCCATCGTTTGGGTCATGCTTGGCCTTCACACCACGCACATCGTTACCGATCTGATCGATACGCTGGTTTTGACTTGCCTGATGTTTTCCCGTCATGCCGATAACCCACGCCGCTATGGCGATGTGCATGACAATGCCCTCTATTGGAACTTTGTCGTGGCCGCGTGGATTCCTTTGTATCTGTGCATTTATTGGGTGCCAAGGCTGTGATGACGACGGCGGCAAGATATGGCGGTCTGATCCTTGCTCCCCTGAGCTGGGCCATCAACACGCAGCTTGGACAGATTCTGCCTTATTCCGACTGCGGCAGCAAAATGCCGTCGACGGTACTTGCACCCGCGGCAGCAATCTTGCTGGCGATCGGCAGTGCCTCGGTCTCGCGTGTCAGCCGGGCGTCGACGAAGGTCCGCACGGCGCTTTTTCTCTCCGAGCTCAGCTTTCTCACGGGACTGATCTTTGCCTTTGCGCTCATTCTTCAGGGGGTCGGCTCGTGGCTTATCGAAGC
Organism: Rhizobium sp. CB3090; assembly: GCF_029714285.1. Classification (NCBI taxonomy): domain Bacteria; kingdom Pseudomonadati; phylum Pseudomonadota; class Alphaproteobacteria; order Hyphomicrobiales; family Rhizobiaceae; genus Rhizobium; species Rhizobium sp. CB3090. Next base: position 1,369,793 of record NZ_CP121663.1, on the reverse strand, counting down.
ATGCCAGCGCTAGAATGCGTCAGCGCCTCCCGGAGTCGCGGAACTGCTCCAACCGATAGTTTTCTGCGAGCCCCCGACGGAAAGCGGCTATGGAGCTTTTCCGGAAGTGTCCTATGGCTATCTCTCTTATCGACGATCGCACCGAAAGCGGCGTCGGCACATGAGATAGGCGAGCATGGTCTTCAGCCCGCATGGACCTTCGACCCATGGATTGCGATCCCGATCTGCGTTACCGGCCTGCTTTTTGCCTATGGGTCCTTTATTCTGAGGCGACGGGCGCGGCGCGGTCGGCCGGTTATGCTGCGGCGGGCAGCATGTTTTTGGTTCGGCTGGCTTGCCCTCGTGGGCGCGCTGATTTCACCATTGCATTGGCTCGGCGAGCATCTTTTCTTCGCACATATGATCGAGCACGAGATCCTCATGGCGGTTGCCGCACCGATGATCGTCCTGGCGCGGCCGGCAGGCGCGCTGCTTTGGGGTCTTCCGGCCCCGCTGAGGCACAGCGCGGGCCGATTTATGAAGACCAGTACTATTCGGATCGGCTGGAGATGGTCGACGGCCGGGCTCAATGCCACGCTGCTGCATGGTGCCGTCATCTGGGCCTGGCATGCGCCTGCGCTTTTCGACGCGGCCGTGACCAATATCACGCTGCATCGATTGCAGCATGTCTGCTTCTTTATCACCGCCATTCTGTTCTGGTGGTCAATATGCTGGCGATGCAATTACGGGGTCGCCGCTTGGCACCTCATCGTGACGATGCTCCACACCTCCGCTCTGGGCGCTCTGATGGCTCTTGCCCCGAGGGTCCTCTACATCGCCCAGACAAGCGTTGCGCAAGCGTGGAATTTGACACCCTTGGAAGATCAGCAACTGGCCGGAATAGTCATGTGGGTGCCGGCGGGAACCATCTATGCCGGCGCCGCATTGACGATGGCGGCACTGTGGATTTCCACTGCCGGCAGAAGGAGCGGGCATGTCCAGCCTCTCCGCCCTTGAGACATATCGCGGCGTCTGGCTGGCGGCGATGATTGTCGCATTGTCGGCGGCGTTTGCTACCGGCGTCATGATACAGGAGACGCGGCAGCGCCGTGAGGTGGCGCGCACACTCACGGGCGGCGATCCGTCGAAAGCTCCGCCCATCTTTCGCCGATATGGCTGCACCGGCTGCCATACTATCCCGGGGATTGCCGGTGCGGACGGCAAGGTCGCCGCACCCCTGACGAATATGAGGGAGCGCGTCTACATAGCGGGTGTTGTCGACAACAGTGGCGACAATCTGGTGCGCTGGATCGTCTCGCCTCAGGCTTTCACACCCAATACTGCAATGCCGACCACGGGAATTACCGAGCAGGAAGCGCGCGATCTAGCGGCCTACCTCTACGCGCGCTGATGTTCTTTACGGATGGGGCGTCGGCCGTGGCGGTAGAGATTTGACGTAGCGTGCGATCGCATCGCGATCGCTTTGCCGCAGCGTGGCTGTGTTGGTGACGACATCCGCCATTGACGACCCCACGCGTCCGTGATCCGGCGTGTTGCCGTTTTTCAGCATTTCGGCGATGTCTGCTTCGGACCAGTTCCCGAGGCGGCTTGGCGTAATGTTGGGAACGAAACCAATGCCTTCGGGATCGGGTCCGCCGGCAAAGCGCGTCGAGGGACGGATCGCGCCAAACATGTTGCGGGAGGAATGACATTCCGCGCAATGACCGACGGTTTCCACCAGATAGCCGCCACGATCCAGAACGACATCACCCGTCACGTGCGCCTGCGAATAGCCCTGGCGGAAAAACACTAATTTCCAGAGCCCAAGCAGGCGGCGGATGCGAAACAGAACGAACAGATCATGCGGAGGGGGGCGTCCGGAAACGGCGGGCAGTGTTTTGAGATAGGCCCAGAGGTCCGCTATGTCGGCAAGCCGCATTCCGGTAAAGCTGGTATAGGGAAAAACCGGGTAATAATGCTCTCCATGCGGCGAGACGCCGCCCAACATCGCATTGGCAAAATTCGCAGGGCTCCAGGCGCCGATGCCGTCGGCAGGGTCCGGCGATATGTTGGGCGCGCGGAAGGTGCCGAAAGGCGACGCCAGTGCAAGCCCGCCGCCCAGACGCAACCGATCGCCCTGACCGGGCGTGGCGTGGCACGAGGCACAGTCTCCGGCAGCAAAAATAAGCTTGCCCCTTGCGGGATCGTCTCCGCGCAGAAGGCGCGGATCATCTTCGGCAATCGGCGCGACAGGTTCGGTCACGATCCAGATCGCCGCAAGGGCAAATACCGCTACAACGGAAAGCCAAATCGATATGCGCGCAGCAGCACGCGCCGTTCCCATCTGTACCTCCTTTTAGCCATCGCCGGCAGTAGACCATGATATTGGAGCCGGAGTTTAAGTCGCCGAATTGGGAGTGTTTGGAAGGGATGGGTGGCCGGCAAAACCCAGATGCAATGCGGCGACGTGCACGGCGATTGATTATTCCCCTGTGAAGTCATGGCGAATGATCGGATGTGTTGCCATAAATCCTGTCGAGGAGAGCGCTTACCGCAATCAACTCTTCGCATTCGCTGTCATAGGTTCCGCCAGCCGCAAGGCGCCTGGCCCAATCGACAGCAGCACGGCCTCCCCATGCGTCCGGAGGCGAGCTCAACACTTCAGTCTGCGTCCCGCGATAATGCTCGGCAACGAAGTCGTAAAAAGATCCGTTGACATTGTGCAGGGCCGCCCCGCCTTTCGTCCCATAGAAATTGGCGCTGATGACAGCCTCGCGACCCGCGTGAAGGCGCCAAGAACAGATCAGACGGACAACAACCCCGGTCGTAAGCGTGATCGTCGCCGCGGCGAAATCCTCAACTTCGCCGCTCTCCGGAGAAACAGGTCTGCCTTCCCGAAAGAGCGTGCTTTCAACTGCATCAACTTGTGGATGGTCCAGCGTCCAAAGCGCAAGATCGGCCAAATGAATACCAAGGTCCATAACGCAGCCGCCGCCCGACAGCGCCTTGTCGTAAAACCACGCCTTGTCGGGCCCATAGGCATTGTGAAAGGTCAGGTCCGCGGCAAACACTCTGCCGATCGCTTCCGAACGGACGAGTTCGCGGACCAGGCGCATGCCCGCCGTATGGCGATAAGATAGGTCGATGCATAAGAGCCTGTCGGCCGCGCGGGCTGCATCAACCACCGCTTCCACTTCGCTTCTTGTCCGACCGAGCGGCTTTTGGCAAAAGACGGCAACTCCCCGTTGCGCCGCTTCGATCGCTTGCTGCGCATGCAGTGCGCTCGGCGTGGCGATGACGAGGCCATCTAGAGAAAGATCCAGCAACGCATCGAGCGACGGTACAATCAGGGCGTCCGGCGCGAGCTTCTGCGCCTCCATCGCCATCTCCGGCGAAGGATCGCAGATCGCCGTCGCCTCGACCATACCGCTCTCCAACATCGCTTGCATCCGGTGGCGGCCGATCCAGCCGACGCCGAGGAAGCCCACTCTCGGACGAGCCGAACGTCTTTGGATGCGATCTGCGGCAGCGGCAATTTCGGTCATGGGTAAACCACCAGCGCCTTGAGAAATCCGTCCGGACGATCCCGAGCCGTATTCAGCGCTTCGTCCAGCCGCTCCAAGGGGAAGCGGTGAGTCAACAGAGGCCAAGGATCCAGCGCGCCGGATCGAATGGCCGTAACAGCATCGCGAATGCCTTGGACGTAGATGGTCAGGTCCCGCTCGTGGGCATTGACGACATCGAGACCACGCCAGTTCCACAATTGCATGTTGACGGTACGCGGTCCATCCTGGTGGTAGCCTGCTATGACGAGCCGGCCACGCTCACGCGTCAGTTCCGCTGCCAGATCGAGCGGCCATTGCTTCCCGACGGCCTCAATGACGCGATCGCACAGATGGCTATCCGTGAGCTGCTTCACCTGTTCGATGATGTGCCAATGATCTTCCATCGGGATGATTTCGGAGGCGCCCGCTTGCCTTGCCCATTCGAGAGATGATCGCCGCCGGGAGATGGCGATGACGTGTGCGCCGGCCCTCGCGCAAAGCTGCACCAAGAGGGAACCCAGAAAGCCGATGCCGACGATTGCAACGGTCTGCCCTGCGACGATCTCGCTCCGTTTGAAAATGTTCATGGCACAACCCAGCGGTTCACCTGGAAAGGCCAACCCGTCAAAGGCGCCGGGAAGAGGGAAGACAGCGTGCTCGTCAGCGACATCGTACATTGCGTAGGCATGATGGCCCAACGAAGCCACGCGATCGCCGATGCGAAGATCGCGGACATCGTCACCGACGGCGTCAATCACGCCCCAGCCCTCATGCCCCAGACCGCCGGGCTCGGTGGGAAACTGCATCCATTCGGGTCCGGCCCATGGCACTAGATTGGAGGCGCAGACGCCGCAGCCTTCGAGTCGAATGCGAACCTGGTGGCGACGCGGTTGGGGGAGGGGAACTTCGTCGATCCGCAATCGACCAGGCCCGGTAACGACGGCAGCTTTCATCGCTTGCGCCCCAGGAGATGGAAATTGGCTCATCGTCTCCTCCTGCCAGCATTGAGCTCCACAGGCTGAAGGAACAATCCGGCGTGCGTCTAACGGCGACGAGCCGGTGTTGTTCCAGAAGAAGTCGTTGATGAAGAAGCTCGGCACTTCGACATGTCCGCCACGCCTTGGAACTCCGCAATCACGGGCCCGGCAGAGAAGTCATAGATAAAGTCAAGGAAGATAAAGATGTCATAGCTCAAGGAACATTCCTTGAGGTCTATGGTTGGGAGGCGGTCGAAACCCTAGAAAATCCACAGCTTCAGGTGAACTATGGCGCTTGTTCTTATCACTGGTGGCTGCGGCTTTATCGGCCGCCATGTCGCGGAAGAGCTTCTCTCCAATGGACATGAAGTCCGCATTTTCGATGCCCTGATCGATCAAGTGCATGCCGATGCCGACCTTGATTTGTCTGGTTCGCTCGAGATCATCCACGCCGATGTGCGGGATAAGGCGGCCATCCGGCGGGCGCTGAAGGATGTGGATGCCGTAATCCATCTTGCCGCCGAGGTCGGAGTTGGCCAGTCCATGTATGAAATCGCTCGTTATGTCGGCACGAATGATTTGGGGACCGCTGTTCTTCTCGATGCCATGATCGGCATGCCGGTCCGGCGCATCGTAGTCGCTTCCTCCATGAGCGTGTATGGCGAGGGTGCGTATGTCTCGCGCGCCGGCGAACGTTTTGGCCATATCCGCAGAAACGGCGGGCTGACCAAAGAAGGTCGATGGGATCCGCTCGGCCCGAACGGCGAAGCCCTGGTGCCGGTTCCGACGGACGAGGAAAAGCCGGTCGATCTCGCCTCCATCTATGCGCTGACAAAATTCGTCCAGGAACGCCAGGTGCTCATTTTTGCCGAGGCTTATGCCACCGAAGCAGTTGCGCTGCGCCTGTTCAATGTCTTTGGCGCCGGTCAGGCCCTATCCAATCCTTATACGGGAGTCCTTGCGAATTTTGCCTCCCGCCTGATTAACGGTCAGCCGCCGACCATTTTCGAGGATGGCAGGCAGCGACGCGATTTCGTGCATGTGCTGGATGTCGCCCGCGCGTTCCGGCTTGCATTGGAGCGGCCACAGGCGGCCGGCCATGTCATCAATGTCGGAAGCGGCAACGCCTACATGATCGCCGACGTCGCTACAATGCTGGCCGACGCCATGGGATTTCCGGACATCCAGCCGAATATCACAGGCAAAGCGCGGTCCGGCGATATTCGCAACTGCTTCGCCGATATTTCCAAGGCACGCGAATTGCTGGGCTTCGAGCCGCAGCATCGTCTGGAAAACTCACTGTCTCCATTCGTCGAATGGGTTCGTTCCGTCGGTGCGATCGACCGAAGCGCCGAAATGCAGCGACAACTCGAGGAACGGGGGCTCGTGTCATGACGATTGCTGAGCGGCATTTTGGCTTTGTCGAGTGGTTTCGCCGCAATGAGCATGAGCGTGCCGAAGCGGCGCTCTGCGACATGCTGGCTGCCGGTGCGCGCCATCTGCGCACAAACCTGTCATGGGCGGAATATGTCGCGCCGGGCGGCGAAGAGTGGTTCGACTGGCTGTTGCCGACATTGGGAAAGCGCATCGACCTATTGCCCTGCATTCACTATACGCCGCCATCGCTTTCGCGCACCGGTCGTTCGTCGGGCGCACCTCTCATTCTCAAGGACTATGCGGATTTCATAGATCACGTCCTGACCCGTTACGGGCAGTATTTTTCGCATGTCGAGCTCTGGAACGAACCGAACAATCTTCTCGATTGGGATTGGCGCAATGACCGCGATTATCTGCTTTTTTGTGAAATGGTGGGCGCGGCCGCCTATTGGGCCGATCGCCGCGGCTGGAAACCGGTGCTGGGAGGACCTTGCCCCTTCGATCCGCACTGGCTGAGGCTCATGGGCGAGCGCGGCGTGTTGAGCGTCGTTTCAGCCGTCGGTTTTCACGGCTTTCCCGGAACGTGGGACAGCGAGAGGAGCACCTGGGATGGTTGGGATACCCATTTGGCGCAAATGCGACACGTACTCGAAGAGTATAACGACAAAGCACAAGTCTGGATCACCGAAACCGGATATTCCACGTGGCGCAATGACGAGCTCGAGCAAGTCCGCCGATTCCTGGCCGCGGTGAGTGCGCCGGCCGATCGCGTCTATTGGTATGGCTGGCGCGACATGGCACCGGATATTCCGGTGCAGGAAGGCCTGTGGTTCGATCCGCGCCACTACCATCTCGGCCTGAATACCGCCAACGATCGACCAAAGCTGCTGTCGCGGCTGCTGACGTCGGGGGGCTTGGAACGAGCCGAGAAGCTGTGCGTACTGACTGCGCCGTCGGTAGGCCGGGGAAACGCCCCTATCGTCGTCGTCGGAGGAAGTGGTTTCATCGGCTGCAATCTCGCCAGCAGTTACCTGGCCGAAGGCGAAGATGTCATCATTCTCGATAATCTTAGCCGAGACGGAGTCGAAGAAAATCTCGATTGGCTCATCAAATCCCACGGCGACCGGGTGCACCCTGCTATTGCCGATGTTCGCGATCTGCGCAGCATAGAACCTGTCTTTTCGGACGCGCGCGCCGTCTTCCACTTTGCGGCTCAAACGGCGGTAACTACGAGCCTAAGTCAGCCGATCGATGATTTCGACACGAATGCAGGCGGCACGATCAACGTTCTTGAAGCTGTGCGCAAAACGGGTCGGGATATTCCTGTGGTGTTTGCCAGCACCAACAAGGTCTATGGCGGGCTGGAGCAGCTCGCGCTTGCAGAGCTCGACGACCGTTATGTGCCGGTTGACGAGGCGATCCGCAGATATGGCTTCAATGAAGCCCAGAAGCTGGACTTCTGCACGCCCTACGGCTGTTCGAAGGGCGCTGCCGACCAATATGTGCTGGACTATGCGAAATCATACGGAATCCCGAGCGCCGGCTTGCGCATGAGCTGCATTTATGGACCGCGCCAGTTCGGCACGGAAGATCAGGGATGGGTAGCGCATTTTCTCCTGTGCGCCCTGCGTGGTGATACGATCTCGATCTACGGGGACGGCAAGCAAGTCCGTGATATCCTGCATGTCAATGACGCCGTTGCTGCCTACCGGGCGATGATGGAGTCCATCGGCGGCGTAAAGGGTAAAGCCTTCAACCTCGGCGGGGGCGTGCAAAACGCCGTCAGCTTGCAAGTTATCCTTCGCGATATCGAACGGCTCATTGGCCAGCCTGTCAAAACGACCCATTTGTCGTGGCGCGCCGGCGATCAACTTTACTTCGTTTCCGACACGCGCGCGCTTCAATCTGCGGTGGGCTGGAAAGCCTCGATAGGCTGGCACGAAGGGGTGCGCGATCTTTGCGATTGGCTGACGCAGTACCGATTGCCCGAAGTCCATCATGCGAGGAGGGCGACGGCATGACGATCGCAGAGCGGCCGCGCCGCATTCTTATGACTATGGATGCCGTCGGCGGCGTGTGGCGGTACGCCATGGACCTTGCGAGAGGGCTGCGGCTTCTCGGGGTCGAGACGATCTTTGCCGGTTTCGGCCCGCTGCCGTCGCAAGCACAGTCGGCAGAGGCAGATAAGATCGGAACACTCGTTTGGCTCGAGGCTCCACTCGACTGGACAATCGACAGCGAGAACCAACTTGAGCCCATATCCGGCTTGCTTGCGGAATTGGCGCTCGCGCACTCGGCCGAGCTGCTCCATCTCAATCTTCCGTCACAGGCTGCAGGTCTCGCCGTCGCATTGCCGGTCGTAGTTGTCTCGCATTCTTGTGTGGTCACCTGGTTCGATGCCGTGCGCGATAGCGATGTTCCCCCTGACTGGCTTTGGCAGAAACATCGCAATCACATGGGTTTTCAGCGCGCGGAGGCGATCGTGGCCCCAAGCCGCAGCCATGCCGCGTCGCTCCGGCGTTGCTACGGTCGCCTGAACAACATCGAGGTCGTCTATAATTCAAGTCATTTCGCCCCCGCCCGTGTGCCGAAAGAGGATTTCGTTCTGGCGGCAGGCCGTTGGTGGGACGACGGGAAGAACGCGGCCGTCCTGGACGCGGCCGCTCCTCTTGTCCTATGGCCCGTTTTTATGGCTGGGCCGGTCCGCGGGCCGAATGGGCAATATTTTGCCATCGAACGTGCGACTAACCTCGGTGAACTCGGGCATGCCGAGTTGATGACTCTCATGGTCAAGGCCGGCATTTTCGTGTCTCCCTCGCTTTATGAGCCCTTCGGTCTCGCCGCCTTGGAAGCTGCGCGTGCCGGCGCCGCGCTGGTCCTTGCCGATATCGGGACCTATCGCGAGCTTTGGGATGGCGTCGCGCTCTTTTGCGATCCACGCGATCGCCGGTCTTTTGCCGATGCCATCAACCGGTTTGCCGGCGATGCCGGCCTGCGGGCGGAATATGCTGTGAAGGCGCGGGCGAGGGCGCGCAATTTTTCTGCCGAGGCTCAGTGCAAAGCCATGATCGATATCTATTCGCGAGTGGCGGTAGAGACCTGCAACTTTGCTGCCACGGGAGCGATATCATGAAGTTCATCTTTTACACGCATTCGCTCGTCTCGGACTGGAACCACGGCAATGCCCATTTTCTGCGGGGCGTGATGCGCGAGCTGATCAGGCGCGGCCATGACGCTGTTGCGCTCGAGCCAGACCTCTCGTGGAGCCGAGAAAACCTGCTCAGGGATAAGGGGCCGGAGGCGGTCGAGGCTTTCCACCGTACTTTTCCGGAGCTGCACTCCATCTATTATTCAAGCAAATTCGACCATAAAGCGGCCATCAGCGGCGCCGACGTCGTCATTGTCCATGAATGGACCGATCCGAGCCTCGTCGCGCAGCTTGGCAGAGCCAGGCGGCAAGGCGGCAAATTCACGCTCGTCTTTCACGATACCCACCACCGGGCTGTCTCGGCAGAAGAGGACATAGCAAACCTCGATCTGCAGGATTACGACCTTATTCTGGCATTCGGAGAGACGCTGCGGCAGCGTTATCTGCGGGCAGGATGGGGACGCAACGTTTTCGCCTGGCATGAAGGGGCCGACGATCTCCTTTTCCGACCGTTGCCCCACGTCGAGAAAACCGGCGATCTGATCTGGATCGGCAACTGGGGCGATGGCGAGCGCAGCGCTGAAATTATCTCTTTTCTGATCGAGCCGAGCCGCCGGCTTGGGTTGCAAACGACGGTGCGCGGCGTTCGCTATCCACCGCATGCGCTTGAGGCGCTCGATAAAGCGAACATCCATTATGGCGGTTGGATTGCCAATGCCGAGGTGCCTCGAGCATTCGCCCAGCACGGCGTCACCGTGCACATTCCGCGCCGGCCCTATGTCCAGGCGCTGCCGGGCATACCGACCATTCGCGTTTTTGAGGCGCTTGCCTGCGGGATTCCTCTTGTGTCGGCGCCGTGGGATGATGTCGAGGGATTATTCCGGCCGGGAAAGGATTTCCTCTTTGCCAAGGACGGCAACGAAATGGCCCGGCTGCTTCGCGATGTGCTTTCCGATCGATCCCTGGCGGCCGAACTCGTGGCCTCCGGACTTGAGACGATCCGTAGCCGACACACTTGCCGGCATCGCGTAGACGAGCTGCTCGCTATTCTCGCGCAGGGCAGCAGGGTGGCGGCAAAGGAGGCGGCACAATGAGACTGGCCTTCTATGGATCGAGCCTGCTTTCGGCTTACTGGAACGGTGCCGCCACCTACTACCGTGGCATGCTGCGCGCGCTGGCGGCAAAGGGCTATGACATCACCTTCTATGAGCCCGACGTTTACGGTCGGCAGGAACACCGCGATATCGAACCGCCGCCTTGGTGCAAGGTCGTCGTCTATGATGGCACGGTTGCAGCCCTCAAGGCAGCGGCGGCGCAAGCCGCGCTGGCGCAGATCGTGGTAAAGGCGAGCGGTGTCGGCTTTGAGGATGACCTCCTGCTGCAGGAGGTCATGAAAGCGGCTCGGCCGGGTGCATTGCGGATATTCTGGGATGTCGACGCACCTGCCACGCTTGCAGAACTCAAGGCGTCGCCTCTGCATCCGCTGCGGCGCGCGCTTGCCGACCTTGATATGGTACTGACCTATGGCGGCGGCGAGCCCGTCGTTGCAGCCTATCGTGCGATCGGCGCGGCCGACTGCGTGCCAATCTACAATGCGCTCGATCCGCAGACGCATCATCCGGTCGCTGCCGACGGTCGTTTCACCGCCGATCTGGCCTTCCTCGGCAATCGGCTTCCTGACCGCGAAGCGAGGGTCGAGGAGTTCTTTCTTCGTCCGGCGGCGACGTTGCCCGGTCTCAAATTCCTGTTGGGCGGCGCCGGTTGGCAGGATAAGACGATGACGGCAAATGTCGACTATATCGGGCACGTCTCCACGCGTGACCACAATGCTTTCAACGTGACGCCGAAAGCAATCCTTAACATTTCCCGCAGCAGCATGGCCTCGAACGGCTTTTCTCCGGCGACCCGCGTTTTTGAGGCCGCCGGAGCCGGCGCCTGCCTGATCACCGACGAGTGGCAGGGCATCGATCTCTTCTTGAAGCCGGGCGAAGAAATTCTGGTCGCCCGCGACGGGGGTGACGTTCGCGACATTCTGGCTAGCCTCACATCCGAAGAGGCGGCAAGAATTGGCAGGCAAGCTCGGGCGAGGATTATCAAGGAACACACTTATCAACACCGTGCGATCGAGCTGGACCGGCTGATCCGGTCTCGTTCCATTAAAGGGGAGGCTGCGGAGTGAAAAGATCTCTCGATCTCGTCATCTTAGGCCTCTCGCTTTCGTCTTCCTGGGGAAACGGACATGCCACGACGTATCGTGCCCTTTTGCGCGGCCTGCATGCGCGGGGACATAGCGTTCTTTTTCTTGAACGTGACGTCCCCTGGTATGCGGCGCAGCGCGATCTGCCGGACCCGGATTTTTGCGAGCTGTCATTCTACGAGGGAGTCGATGATCTGCTCGTGCGATTCAGCCGCCGTCTTCATGCGGCCGATGCGGTAATTATCGGCTCCTACATCCCCGAGGGCGTTGGGATCATTGATGCGATAGCGGGCCAGCACCCTCAGCTTCTGTGCTTTTACGATATCGATACGCCTGTAACGCTCGCGAAACTCGATCGAAATGACGAGGAATATCTTGCGGTCCGTCAGATGCCGCTGTTCGACATCTATTTTTCCTTCTCGGGCGACGAGGTCATAGACCAACTCGAACGCCGTTACGGCGCAACGTATGCCGAGCCTCTATATTGCTCGGTCGATGAGCGCGCATATCGGAATACAGGCGAGGCTATTCACTGGGATCTCGGCTATCTCGGCACCTATAGCCCCGATCGCCAGCCAATCCTGGAAAAATTGTTGATCGGGCCGGCGCGCCTGTTGCCGCAGATGCGCTTTGTCGTGGCCGGCCCGAATTATCCCTCCGACATCGAATGGCCGGCCAATGTCTCGCGTATCGAACATCTCGCGCCGGCCGATCATCCCTCGTTCTATAGCAGGCAGAAGTTTACGCTCAATATTACCCGTTCCGACATGGCGGCGGCCGGCTGGTCTCCGAGCGTACGACTATTTGAAGCCGCAGCCTGCGGCACGCCGATCATCAGCGATTATTGGCGGGGCCTGGAGGAGTTTTTTCCCGCCGGAAAGGCGATCATCATCGCCCACGGCCTGAACGAGGTCGTCGCGGCGCTGACAAATCTGTCATCCGAGAAAAGAACACATATCGCCGAAGCCGCTCGTCATATCGTGCTGGATCGGCATACAGGCATGAGGCGTGCCAGGCAATTCATTGCCGCGCTCAGCACCGGCCGCCAACGCAAAGATCAAGAGGTTCAACGTGTTTCAATATAACAGAGTAATAGGAGGCAATCGAATGCGGCATCGGACGAAAAAAAGCATTCTCGTTGCCGGTGGCGCAGGTTTTGTCGGCTCACATCTTTGCGATAGCCTGCTTGCCGCAGGCAACAGGGTCATTTGCGTCGACAGCTTGCTGACTGGCTCGCCGAACAACATTCTTCCCCTGCGGAACAATCCAGATTTCATCTTCATAGAGCACGACATCTGCAAAGAGCCCGAGATCGGCGAACCCGTTGATCAAGTTTACAACCTCGCCTGTCCGGCGTCCCCGCCCTTTTATCAAGCCGATCCGATACATACGATGATGACCAGCGTTGCTGGTACGGGCAATCTGCTAAGGCTTGCCGAACGCCATGGCGCCACGTTCCTACAGGCCTCCACGAGCGAAGTCTACGGCGATCCGGAGGAGCATCCTCAGCGGGAAGACTACTGGGGCCATGTCAATTGCACGGGACCGCGCGCTTGCTACGACGAAGGGAAGCGAGCTGCAGAAGCGCTTTGCTTTGATAGTTTTCGTGCCGGACATGTCGACGCTCGCGTCGTCCGCATCTTCAATACCTACGGCCCGCGCATGCAGCCGAATGACGGTCGCATCGTTTCCAATTTCGTCGTGCAGGCGCTCCGCGGCGAACCCCTGACGATCTATGGAAACGGGGAGCAAACGCGATCATTCTGCTATATCTCCGATCTGATCGATGGGTTGATCCGCCTTATGAATGTGCAGCGGAATGCCAGCCTTCCGGTCAATCTCGGCAATCCCGGCGAATTCACGGTACTTGAGCTTGCCGAAATGATCTTGACGATGATTCCGACGCGTTCGACGGTCATCCACAAGCCGCTGCCGACGGATGATCCCCAGCGCCGGCGCCCTGATATTTCCCGTGCCAAACAATTGCTTCGCTGGGAGCCGAAGGTGCCCCTGGTTGAAGGCTTGGCACACACGATCGCGTGGTTCAGCGCGACGCTAGCTGAAAAGTCACCCGCGCATAAGAAAGGCCGCCGACGCTTGCCATTGGATCATTCGGCCTGTCTGACCGCCGGAGCAAGATGATGAGCGAGGCGGGAGAGCAAGACGATCTACGCCGTCAGATCGAGACACTCGGTCCGTGGTTTCACAATCTGCGCATCGGCGGCGTGGAGACGGCGCCAGACCATTTTCTGGGCGATTATCCGAGCTTCAAATGGCAACGCTTCAAACAGGTCGTACCGGCCGATCTTAGTGGCATGAGTGTCCTTGACATTGGCTGCAATGCGGGCTTCTACGCAATCGAGATGAAGCGGCGCAATGCCAGGCGCGTTCTCGCCATCGATACCGATTCCCATTATCTCCGGCAGGCTGAATTTGCGGCATACCACATGGGCGTCGACATCGAATTTCGTCAAATGTCGGTCTACGATATCGGCGAACTCCATGAAAAATTCGACATCGTGCTTTTTATGGGCGTGCTCTATCACCTTCGCCATCCGCTGTTGGCGCTGGACCTCCTTCATGAGCACGTCGTCCGCGATCTCATGCTTTTCCAATGTATGCAGCGGGGGACTCAGGAGGTTTTTATACCTGAGGAAGATTACGCGTTTTCGGAAGAAAAGATATTCGAACGCGCAGACTATCCGAAGCTGTTCTTCATCGAGCATCGCTATGCCGGCGATCCCACCAACTGGTTCGTTCCAAACAAGGCGGCGACCGAAGCCATGCTGCGCAGCGCGGGCTTTGCGGTTCTGGAGAATCCGGAGCCCGAGGTCTATCTACTCGTACGGGACAAACCTTATTTCGCAGCCGAAAAGCCACCTGCAATAGCGCGGCGCGGCGAAACGAGACCTTGAATCGGTCACGGAGACCCGCTGCGCGCGTTTTAGGCAGCACCATGTTCTGAATGCCTTGTTCAATTCATCACGATCAATCGGCAGCGGGAAGTTGCGGTTGCTCCAGTTGAGAGTTGCGGTCGTTGAAGGTCATTGCGCCGACGGCCAACACGCAGCCGACGAGAACAATCATCAGGATGTAGACGATCAACGCGCCTGTTTCTGTATCATCGAAGATAGCCATCTTGCATACCTTCCTTTTCGGGTGACGAAAGCCGAACGTATCGGCCTCGGCAATGTTCCGCGGCCGCGAATAAGGGCGCTCAGGGTGCTGCAGGCCTTATCACATGAACCAGCTCGCAATGAGCGCCAGCGTCGCCGCGAAAATTGCGGCTGTCGTCACACAGGCCATGATATTCATTGCGCGGGAATTGACCTGATCCCCCATGATCTTCCGATTGTTGGTCATCAGGATGATCAGCAGCAACAGCGGTGGTGTGGAGAAGCCCTGAACTATGCCGGACCAGACGAGCGCCCTCATCGGATTAAAGCCGAGGAAATTCAAAGCAACGGCAACCGCCGTCACGACGCCGATGACGACGTAGAAGCCGGGAGCCTCTCGGGCGCGCGCATGAAGATTTCCTTTCCAGCCGAAGGATTGGGCAAGGTCGTAGGCTGCTCCGGTCGTCATGACCGGCACGGCGAGAAACCCGACGGAAACCACGCCGGCGGCAAAAAGATAACCGGCCGCTTCGCCGGCGATCGGCTTCAGGGCATGTGCGGCTTCTGCTGCCGTTTCGATGTCGGTCTGGCCGTTTGCATGAAGCGTTGCGCCAGTGCACAGAATGATGAAATACATGATCAGATTGGAAAAGGACATGCCAATCAGGATATCACGCCGCGATTGACGCAGTTCCCTGCTGCTTGCGCCTTTGCGCTGACTCAGCGAAGTCTGGCCATCGGCTATCTTTTCCTCGACTTCCTCATTGGACTGCCAAGTGTAGAGATAAGCCGACAGCGTTGTGCCAATGATGGCAACGAGAATGGACAGGAAGTCCTTGTTGAATTCCACCGACACTAGGAAGGTCCCGCGTAGGGCGGCGACGAGATCGGGTTTTGCCATGAGCGCGGCGCCGGCATAGGCGATGAGCGTAAGCGCAAGCCAACGAAAGATCCTGCTGATCAGCGTGTAAGAGCCGAAAATCTGCAAGGCGAATATTGTGGCTGCGACCCCCATGACCGTAAACCAAAAAGGCAGCGTCGTGAAAAGGCCGAGCGATGCGGCAATGCCCCCGAGATCGGCTGCCGCCTCTATCGTGTTTCCAAGGACGACACCGACGAGCACCAGCCATAAGAGCCAGCGAGGATAGAAATCATGAATCGCCTGAAACAGACCTCTGCCGGAGACCTGACCGAGCTTAGAAGACAGATAAACGACGGTAAACATCATCGGCAGCGTAAGCGGTGCGGTCCATAAAATGTCGAGGCCGAAACGCGCACCTGCGCTGGCATAAGTTCCGATGGCTGACGGATCGTCGTCGGCAGCGCCGGAAATGATGCCGCGGCCCAATGCGCTACCAATGCCTGAATTCTTGATAGGGCGCGGATGATCGGATGATCGCTCTTGCATCTGCCAATCACCGGATGGATGCGACGGATGACAGCGAGCCTGGATTTGCCCGAAGCAAGGAGGAGATTTTCTGAGAGATTGCTGCTTTCAAAAGCACTGCTCCAAGTTTTAGAGCCGAACTTCCGTAGTGATGGTTGGTTCCCGCTCATGCGCTTCAAACTGCCCGTAGACGAACGTTGATTGCGCCAGCTTATGTGAAGCCCTTTGTAAAACGGCAGAAGAATGATGCCGCCGATGCCGAAGCGATCTGCGAGGCCGCACAACGGCCGACGATGCGTTTCGTGGCGGTGAAGAGTGAGGAGAAGCAGGCCTCGGCGGTGATCTTCCGAACGCGCGACGTACTCATCGGCCAGCGCACTCAGCTCATCAATGCGATTCGCGGCCACCTGTCTGAGTTCGGCTTCATTGGGCCGCAGGGGCCTTCCCACATCCAGCAACTCATCGCGCAGGTCGAGGATCGCTCCTCAAGCATACCAGAAGCCGCTCGCTGTTGCCTTGCTCTCCTCGTCGAGGCCTTACACCGCCTCGAGGAGCAGGTCAGAGAATTGGATGCGGAGATTGCGGCGCGGGCCAAAGCGGACGCTACGGCCCATCGCCTAATGAGCATTCCTGGGATCGGTCCGCTAATAGCCACGCACTGGAAGCAATGGCTCCGCCAGCGGAAATTTTCCGCTCCGGACGTGACTTCGCCGCCTGGATTGGGCTGACGCCGCTTCAGCGCTCGACCGGCGGCAAGGAACGGCTTGGGCGAACGTCGCGGATGGGGGAACGAACGTTGCGACGACTGCTGATCATCGCATCCAGCGCCGTGGTACGCTGGGCCAAGCGAAAGGGCGTGCCATCTGGGTCGTGGCTCCGCCGAATGTTGGCACGCAAGCCACCGATGCTGGTCATCGCGGCGCTGGCCAACAAGGCCGCAAGTATTGCTTGGGCGCTGACGACGAAAGGTGGAATCTACCGAGCTCCGACCGTTGCCGCCCGATGATGGCGAACGGAAGCGAGGCCGTCGGAAGGACGTGAGAAGGTCGAAGGACAGGTATGGCGCAACGTCGGCGAGGCGGGATCAGGAGAACCAGGCGCATGGGGAGCGCTTCGAGCGCGTTCCAGTGATGTGGATCTGATCCTCGAACTCCCATACGGGCCCGCGGCCAGAACCGCCGACCGGCAGCGTTCGCCACATTGGGATCGCCCGCGTAATCGAGACATCTTCGTGGAGAGACCAGTCTCATCGATAAAAATAAGCTTGGCGAGATCGAGATCGAGTTGACCGTCAAACCAGGCCTGCCGCCGTTTCAACAGGTCGGAACGTTCTTGCTCCAATGCATGTGCGGCCTTTTTTTGAAAGTCCAGCCGCACTTGCGCAGCCAGACATCGAGAGCACTGCGGCCGATGGAGACGGTCTTCTCTTCGGCCAGCCGCAAAACCATTTCGTTCAGCGTGATGTCCTTTTCCTCTTCGATCATCCCAACGATAAAATCTTCATGGATATCCAGACGAGAGCCGCCGCGGCGACCCTGTTTCGCCGGCGTCATCTGGCCATGTCGTGCGTTGGCGATCCAGGCGATGGCCGTTGAGATTCCTATACCGAACCGGGCCGCCGCTGATCGTGCCGACATGCCATTACGCGACGCCGCCAGAACGCGGCTGCGAAGATCGTTGCTGAAAGCACGGGTCATATCGCCTCCGACCAAATCACCACTCGGGCGATCGAATCAGAAATCGACTAATAAGGGAATCTCGATTCCGATTCCCCGTTCAGTGGACGTGCTCTAGACGCCGATGTAAAACGCTTATCTGCCGGTGCCGGAGCGAGATAAGGATGGCACGGCCAAAGGAAAATAACAAAAATTCGGGCAATCTTCTAAGTAACAGGCGTGTTTGCTCTTGACGGGCGGCATTCGTAGATGGGGCGCGATAACCCCAAGAATTTGGACTTCAACAAACTCGGATCACGAATAGTTTTTTCATCGGTGTCGCTGCTCTTTCGGGGAGCTATTGCTGTTCCCGCCAAATGGAGCCGGACGAATTGGCAGGACATGAAAGCAGCAAGGGGTGACCCCGCGACATATCAGAGATCGCTAACCTTCGTGGAATCCCTGCCGAGCATACCAGGCATCGATATCGCGCCTTGCACGATCTCTCTCCAAACCATAACGCTCTTGTATCTTGCCTTCGAGTTGTTCGAGACGGCCATCGATCTGATCGAGGTCATCGTCCGTGAGTCTGCCCCATTGTTCCTTGACCTTTCCCTTCATCTGCTTCCAATTGCCTTCAACTCTATTCCAATCCATGACTTCCTCCTTGGTTGCCTTCGTCGGCTATGGAAAGGTAATGCGGCTTATTTCTATTTGTTCGGGCGGTGTCACACATACCGATTTTGAAACCATAGTGGAACGTGATCGCTTCCCTCCGGTTATTATCCTGGAAGGAGCCGAACATGGCGCAATGGGATCAACCCGTGACGGTCGTAACCGGTGTCATTGGCCAATTTGTCACGATCAGCAGCACAGAAGGCGCGGCGGAATATATGCTCAATGAATGGCCAAGGGGTAAGGCTGGAAAGAAATTTGCCGCCGCCAAGTTGGCGCTGATCGATGCTCATGATGGCAAGATTTCAGTCGACGTGGCGCGAGCTGCCTTCGTGGCTGCTCTGGAAGAAGCGGGGATCTTCTTCAGGTGATTTCGCGGTAGCTTCTGGCAGCGGTCGTTTCCGCCTATGCATCGCTCCCCGCTCTGAATTCGTTTGCGTTGACGCGGCAGTCTTGGATAGGCTTGGCTATATTCCTACTGGCGAGCGCACTGATCATCGCGACTGCGCATCTTATGCACCTGCTTATGCGCGCTTTGCGGAGCCGAAGAGCAATCAGAGCTGATCGCGAGGGAGATGAAACACCGCATCAGCAATCTGCTTCAGATGACCGACGCGCGGCTCGCAAGGATATTAGTGCTCAGGTCGTCCCGAGAGTTCAGGCAGCGCTTCAGGACGAGATACTCGCTCAAGCAAGGCATGTTCCTCGTCGAATGCGATTTCAGGGGCTCCGTGGCCATTTCTGCATGGGGCAACATACGCCTTTGCTAGGCGCATCAAAGTATTCAACAATCGAGACCTTCCAGTCCGCTTTGATCGTGTCGACAAGCTTGCGCTTGCGGGCAGGCCTCAAAGCTTTTTTGACAGCACGTCCTGCAGCATCGCTTTGTCCAGCGACAGGTCGGCGACGATCTGCTTCAGCTTGGCATTCTCCTCCTCAAGCTGCCGCAGACGCTTCATCTCCGAGGGCATCAGGCCGGCGTATTTTTGCGCCAGTTGTAAAAGGTCGCATCCGAAATGCCCGCCTTGCGGCACACCTCACCGACCGGTGTGCCGTCCGCCGCCTGCTTCAGCACGAACGCGATCTGCGCCTCCGAAAACTTCGATGCCTTCATGGAATTCTCCTCTTCTTCCCCGCGGGGATCATAAGTGGAAAATTCCAGGTCCGAATGGCTTAATTTAACGGGGGCACGTCAGTCTCAGTTATATTGCGGATGTCCCTCCAACTAAATTGCGAAGAATCAGCGGCAGGATGCCACCGGCCCGAAGGATCTCGACCTCCGCATTGGTTTCGATCGCTGCTGTCGCAACAAGCTTCGTCCGTTGCCCATCCTTACGCTTCACGGCGACCCCTATCTCGCAACGCGGATCGACGCGAGCCGGGTCCGCGACAATCTCGACAACGTCGCCCGACATAAGCGCAAGCTCGTCCGGACCAAAACCATCCGGTAGCCGCAGCGGCAGGACGCCCATGCCGATCAGGTTCCATCGGTGTATCCGCGCGAAGCTCAGGGCGAGAACCGCCCTTGTCCCGAGCAAGGCGACACCTTTCGCGGCCCAGTCGCGCGACGATCCCATGCCGTATGGCGCGACGGCGACGATGGCGACGGATCGATCCTCCTGCGAATAGCGTTGCGCCGCTTCTCATAGGGACATCGTCTCGCCCGAGGGAGCCAGCGAGCCGTTTGGAGCACGGAGGATTGCTTGCTGATCGCCTGTGCCCAAACCTTCTTCAGACAAGCGATGCGCGGGCCAACCTATCCGCTTGCGCATGTGAACCGAAACGATGCCGGACGACTTTTTCAGCGCGGAGAGTAGGAGCCGGATGACCGTCCCGGCTCCTTGCAGGTCTACGCTGCCAAAATGCCATTCTTCTTTGCCGTCCAGGTGGCGATATAATCCATCAGGCCAGGGGAGAGGCAGTCGTAAGGTGCAAGGTCGAGCTCGGTGAGACGCTCGCGGATTGCGTCCATCTTTGAGGAGTCATACCCTGCCTCGATGATTGAGGATACGAATGCAGCAAATCCGGGTTGCGCCCATCCTTCTTCCTCGAAACGCTCGGGATGGATGAAGGACAAGCCCTTGAACGGGTGATCCCGCTCCACCGGCCCATACATATGGACGCCGCACTCCTTGCAGGCATGTCGTTGGATCAGGGCATTTGCATCGACAACCGCGAGCTTATCGCCGTTCTCGACGACTTCCACGGCTTCTGTGGGTGCCACCGCAACGATGGAGAAATTTGCGCCCACCGGCTTCCAGCATTTGGTGCAGCCGCAGGCATGATTGTGGGCGATATCGCCCTTAATCTTCACCTTAACCGGGTTCGTCGTGCACTCGCAAACGAGCGTGCCTCCGGTGAACGAGGCACCGCTCTTCCTCAATCCCCCATCGACATGGGGGTGTATGCCGACATTTGCCATCGCTTCTTCCTCCTATTTAGCCGGACACCACGCCCGGCCTTCAGAACGGCAGACGACCGATTAGCGATTCAGTCGCTGCGCATGCCACCTCAAATCGGCGACCGAAGGGGCATCCCCGAGCCGCTCGACGGTGATCCGGTAGGTATGGGCCAATTGGAATTCCGTTACAGTTCGACGGCGTAGTAGGTGAATCCGCCTTCGTCCTTCCCGACGCCAGAAATGGCTTCGTTGATCTTTTCCAAAGGCCATACCATCGGCGACATGACCGACATATCGATGATCCCCGCTTCGACCATCGCCGCGATCTCCATGCCTTCTGCGGCCGTGAACCAAACGGAACCGATCAATTCCATCTGCTCGTCCATCCACCATTTGACGTCGACAGGCAAAGCCCCCGACGTGCCGCCGATGTTGACGATACGGCCTCCCCGTTTGACGCCACCCATGGCGTCCAGCATGGAGTCGAGCGGCGCCTTGGCGCCGAGTGTATCGAGCATCAAGTCCGCACCGCTCCCGTTCGTCTGCTCCTTGACGAAGGCTCCTGAAGATCCCGTCACGTTCGAGAAGGTGACGATGCGATCCGGCGCGATCGCTTTCAGCCGCTCAAGAAGCGTCTCGCCCCTGGCTACTGCGTAGATTTTGGCAACGCCCATTGCCAATGCGAACAGCGTCGCGCCCAAGCCCAGCGTTCCGGTGGCGCCGTTGATGATCAAAGTCTTGCCCATCAGCGGGCCGCATTTCTTGAGGGCTGCGTAAGAGGTGCCGAGATAGCCCATGCGGGAACCTTGGACGAAGGTCATGTTGTCGGGGATTTTGATGATCTGCGCCTGCGGGGCCAGCATGAATTCGCCGAAGCCCCCGTAAGGATAGCGGGCGAACATTTCCATGCTTTTCGGATTGTATCCAAAATATCCGCCCAGCGTCCAATATTCGCAGGCCTGCGGCTTACCCGAAGAACAATGATGGCATGCACCGCAGAAACGCCCGGGGTTCACATATACCCTGTCGCCCGGCTTGATGCTGACAACCTGGGGACCGACTTCGTGAACCACTCCACTCGGATCGAGACCGTGAATCGCAGGCCGAGACGGCAGCGGCATCTGCGGATACCAAGTCTGCCAGTTAGCCAGAACATTCGCCAGGTTCGGAACCATTCCACAGGCTCTCACGCGGACGATTACGTCGCTTCCGGTGGCCTTTGGACGTTCTACCTCGTCGATGCTCATCGGCTGACCAACGGCGTGGAGCCGCGCGGCACGCATCATTTCCATCGATATTCCTCCCAAACTCAAAGATTGCGTCGTATTGACATCCTATATGGATTGTGAATACCGTTTAGTATCTGAAAAGGCAAGCGAGGAAAGACAACTATCCTCGCCGACCCGGCAGAGTCCGGCGTCAAGGAGGAGAAATGGATTTCGTTTTGGTTGACTGGCTCCGCATTCTCTGCGGCGTCTGGTTCATTCCCCACCTGATCGGCAAAGGGCTGCACTATGAGAAAGCCGGGGGAACATTCGAAGCGGCAGGCTTCAAGCCAGGGAAGCTGTTCGTGGGACTCACGATGGTTGCGGAGGTCTGTGCGGCCGTAGGTTTGATCTTTTCTCTATACCCCAGGGTTGCAGCCGTGTTCGGTGCTTTGGTATTGCTCGGAGCCGGTTATGCGGTCGTGAAGATAAATGGGCTGAACTGGCGCTGGCAGAAGATGGGGCCGGAGTATCCAATCTTTTGGGCGCTCATTTGTCTGCTAACAGCACTTGTATGATCATTGCATTTTGAGGTACGCCTCGGTGTCTGAATACGCACGAACGGGAATTGCGAATGGCACGGCTGACACGTGAGCAAAGTCAGGCTCGAACGAAAGAGAAGCTTTTAGCGTCCGCTTATGAAGTCATGGCGCGGTACGGCTATGCTGGTGCTTCGATTGAGCGGATTGCCGAGGAGGCCGGCTATTCAAAGGGGGCGTTCTACTCGAACTTTGCCAATAAGGAAGACATCTTCCTCCAGCTCCTTGCCGGCAATGCCGGTGGAGACGTGGTTCAACTGACGGAACTTCTCGGCAAATGCGATGACCCGATGGAGCTCATCGACACTCTCGCGACCTGGGCGAACAACCGCGGAGATGACCGGCGGTGGGGAATGCTGGCGATCGAGCTGCTGCGCATGGCACAGCATGATCACACACTGGGCGATCGTCACATAGGGCTCTTCCGGAATCAGTGGGAGGGCGTCGGCAAGATCCTTATCGATAAGCTGGACCTCGTTATGCAGCCGCCTGCGAGCCCGTTCTATATCGGCGGTATCGTTCTCGAACTTACCTATGGCGGTATTTCGAGCTTCCTCAAGGAGGGAGCCCCTGGGGACATGGTCCGGGTCGTCTTGCGTGACATGTATCGGTCGTCGCGGGCAGCCAAATCCGGCGTCCCGGTAAAAGCCTGACAGAGATCATCTGTCATACGGCATAATAAACGCACGACTTTACCGTTAGTCGTCCCGCGCGCTCTTAACCTCAAAATCTGTCATTTTGCAAAGCGGATCATGCAGCGGAGAGGATGCCCGCTTTTGCGTCCGTAGCGCGCTTGACATCCCAAAATTCAGAGACTAACTTTCATTCAGAAACTATATGGTATGTGAAAACCACGCGGTATCCAAACCGAGAGTGGCAGCCGCTGTTGAGGAGCATGCGGTTATTGGGGGGACTATGAGCAAAAGTAGGATGACAGCGATCTGTCGGAGCAAGCCGTCCGGAAGCTAAGGCGCCGGCTGCTTTGGTGCCGGATGTCACGCGCTGGCGGACTGGGCACCGCAGAAAACATTTCGTAATTCGGAAAACATCGCATGCTTGGATTTGGCAACTCTCCGCAGGAGGTGCTGGCCGCGTCCCTGCTCGTCATGGTGCTCGTCGGCATTTTCGCGTCGGGCCTGATGCGCTGGCGCGGCTTCATGTGCCTCACCGACCTCCTAATGCCTGCTGCTTTGTTGGTAGCCTATTGGCTCGTCTACAACAAAGTGCCGCCTTTTCCGCCTGTCGGGGCAGTCAACAAGGTGTTCTACGTGATTGTTATCGGGACTGCAGTGGGGTTCGCGGTCGAGGTCGCCGCCCAACGCGCGGTTCGCGTTGTGTCCCTTTTTCAGCCGGTGGCGGCCGCATTCTATATTGGCCTACCCCGCTTGGGAGTGGCGACGTGGGAAGTGGTGGCTGCTGCGACGGCCGGCGTGGCTATAATGTGGCTCGTCTTGCGCGGGACGTCTGTTCGCGCAAAGGATGATGTGAAGCGGGGCAGCGTCGTTGCCGTGCTCGCGCTCGGCTTCGGGCCGATAGCCCTCCTGGGTGCGTCCTCCTCCTCGTTTCAGCTCTGTCTGATGCTTGCAGCGGGTTGCTTGGGAATTCTCCTGGTACACATCATCAATCCCGTTTTCCGTTTTGGCGGCGCTTCATCGATCGGCGCATTGGGTGGACTGATTGCCGTCGCTTACACTGTGGTGTTGATCACGCGCAAAGCCGATCCCATCGCCATTGCGATCCTCGGCCTCTGCGTCGTGCTGCCAGTGCTCTCAGAGGGTATCTGCTCGACGCTTGGCGCATCTCGGCAGTTTCCGCGCCTTCTCGTCCATGTAGCCCTGGCTGTGCTTCCGGCCGCGTTGGCGGTCGCTGTCGCGTTCCTGGACTATGGATCGAGTTTTCCAGCTTAACATGAGGAGGAGAATGAAAATGAAATATAGACTTGCAGCTTTGTTGCTTTCGATGACGTCGCTCGCCGGGGCAGTGTCGCCCGCTTGGGCCACCAAGTTCGACATCGATCCCGTTCATTCTGGAATCGCGTTTTACATCGACCACCTGGGCTTCTCGAAAGTGATTGGAGTCGCGCAGGAATTCTCAGGCGCTTTCCAATTCGATGCCTCGAAGCCCGAGGGAAGCAGCCTCGATGTCAAGGTCAGGGTTGGCTCGATCTCGACGAACAACAAGCAACGCGATGGCGACATCCAGGGTGCCGATTGGTTCAATGCAACGGAATTTCCGGAAATCACCTTCGTCGGTAAGGAGTTCAAGAAAACCTCCGCCACCACGGGACAAATTGTTGGCGACTTGACGATTACGGGCGTCACGAAATCCACTGCGCTGGATGTCAAGTTCAACAAGGAAGGTCAGAACCCCTGGGACAAGAGCCACGTCGTCGGCTTCAGCGCGACAACCAAGGTCAAACGGAGCGATTTCGGCATGAAAGCAGCACTTGGGATGATCGGGGACGATGTCGATCTCGTGATCCAGGTGGAAGGCCGCGAGCACCAAGGCTGATCGAGCGCAATCTCGACCGCAAGGTCACTTCGCGAGAGAGGTCCCGTCGCAACAGCACGACGGGACCTTTTCAGTATGGGCGCATCAGAAAACGCTTTGCCCAGAACAGATAGCCACTTCACTGGCCGCTTTGCAGCTTCCATACTCGACCCGGCCCGAGACGGGCGGTCGGGGGAAATTTCTAGCTATTTCGGATACTTTTTGGTATGCAAATTCTAATCAGTATGTTAACGAAGATCCACGCGGCTGGAGGGCGGAGATAAAACCGCAGGCGCGCATTGGGAGGATCTATACATGCTTCGGCCTGCAATCTCGCTCGTTTGCCGAACGCGAAACTCCAGTCGACGCACTCGCTATTCTTCCGCGATCTGACACTCGCGATCAAGGCCGCACTGCGCAAATTTGGCAATCATCGAAAGGAAATCTAATGGACGTACGCGCCGCCGTAGCCGTTGCCGCCGGTAAACCGTTGGAAATCATGACCGTTCAGCTCGATGGCCCGAGGGCCGGTGAGGTGCTGGTCGAGGTCAAGGCGACCGGCATCTGCCATACCGACGATTTCACGCTGTCGGGCGCCGATCCGGAAGGCCTGTTTCCGGCGATCCTCGGCCATGAAGGCGCCGGCATCGTCGTCGATGTCGGCCCCGGTGTGACCTCCGTCAAGAAGGGCGATCACGTCATTCCGCTTTATACGCCCGAATGCCGCGAATGCCCCTCCTGTCTCAGCCGCAAGACCAATCTCTGTACGGCGATCCGCTCCACCCAAGGCCAAGGCCTGATGCCGGATGGAACGTCGCGCTTCTCGATCGGCAAGGACAAGATCCATCACTATATGGGCTGCTCGACGTTTGCCAATTACACGGTGCTGCCGGAGATTGCCGTTGCCAAGGTCAACCCGGACGCCCCCTTCGACAAGATCTGCTATATCGGCTGCGGGGTGACCACCGGCATCGGCGCCGTCATCAACACCGCCAAGGTGGAGATGGGTTCAACCGCGGTCGTCTTCGGCCTCGGCGGCATCGGTCTCAACGTCATCCAGGGCCTGAAGCTGGCCGGTGCCGACATGATCATCGGTGTCGATCTCAACAACGACAAGAAAGCCTGGGGCGAACGCTTCGGCATGACGCATTTCGTCAATCCGAAGGAAATCGGCGACGACATCGTGCCCTATCTCGTCAACATGACGAAGCGCGGTGCCGACCAGATCGGCGGAGCGGACTACACCTTCGACTGCACCGGCAATACCAAGGTGATGCGCCAGGCGCTGGAAGCTTCGCATCGCGGCTGGGGCAAATCGGTGGTCATCGGGGTCGCTGGCGCCGGCCAGGAGATCTCGACGCGTCCGTTCCAGCTCGTCACCGGCCGCACCTGGATGGGCACGGCCTTCGGCGGCGCGCGCGGCCGCACCGATGTTCCGAAGATCGTCGACTGGTACATGGAAGGCAAGATTCAGATCGATCCGATGATCACCCACACCATGCCGCTCGAAGACATCAACAGGGGCTTCGAACTGATGCATTCGGGCGAGAGTGTCAGGGGTGTTGTCATCTATTGACGATCAGCAACTTTCTAAGAGGGGAATTACATGATCATTGGGTCACCACGAGAACGGCTTGAAGGGGAAGCACGCGTCGCGATGACGCCGGACAGCGCCACCCAGCTTCAGAAACTCGGATATCAATGTGCCATCGAAACCGGCGCCGGCAAACTTGCCGGCTTTTCTGATGACGCCTATCGCGCGGCCGGCGTCACGATCGTCGACAGCGTTGAAACACTTTTTGCAAGCGTGGACGTCATCGCCAAGGTGCGCCCGCCGGAGCCAAGCGAAATAGCGAGGCTTTCGAGCAACAAGACGCTGATCTCCTTCTTCTATCCCGCGCAGAACAAGGAGCTTCTTGAGCAAGCGAAGGCGACCGGCGCAAACGTGATTGCCATGGACATGGTACCGCGCATTTCGCGCGCCCAGAAGATGGACGCGCTGTCCTCCATGGCCAACATCGCAGGCTATCGCGCCGTGATCGAGGCCGGAAATAATTTCGGTCGCTTCTTCACCGGTCAGGTTACCGCAGCCGGCAAGATCCCGCCGGCCAAGGTTCTGGTCATAGGCGCTGGCGTCGCCGGTCTTGCCGCCGTCGGCACCAGTGTTTCGCTCGGAGCCATCACCTACGCATTCGACGTTCGCCCGGAGGTGGCCGAGCAGATCGAATCGATGGGTGCAGAATTCGTCTTCCTGAACTTCAAGGAACAGCAACAGGACGGCGCGGCAACGGGGGGCTATGCATCCCCGTCGAGCCCGGAATTCCGCGAAGCGCAACTGAAGAAGTTCCGCGAGATCGCGCCGGAGATCGACATTGTCGTCACCACCGCATTGATCCCGGGCCGCGACGCGCCGAAGCTCTGGCTTGCCGACATGGTCGCTGCGATGAAGCCGGGTTCCGTGGTGGTCGACCTTGCGGCCGAACGCGGTGGGAATTGCGACCTGACCGTTCCGGATCAGAAGATCGTTTCTGAGAACGGCGTCACCGTCATCGGCTACACCGATTTCCCGAGCCGCATGGCCGCGCAGGCATCGACCCTCTATTCGACGAACATTCGCCACATGATGACGGACCTGACCCCGAAGAAAGACGGCGTTCTCGTCCATAACATGGAAGACGATGTCATTCGCGGGGCCACTGTAGCCTTCCAGGGCGAGATCACCTATCCGCCGCCACCGCCGAAGATCCAGGCGATTGCAGCCCAGAAACGGCAGGAAAAGGCCAAGGAGCTGACACCGGAAGAACGGCGTGCCGCCGAAGCTTCGGCCTTCAAGTCGGCAACGCGCCAGCAGGTCGGCCTGCTCGTCGTCGGCGGCCTTCTCATGGCGCTTATCGGCGCCTATGCACCGTCGGCCTTCATGGGCCACTTCATCGTCTTCGCGCTTGCCTGCTTCGTCGGCTTTCAGGTCATCTGGGGCGTCAGCCATTCGCTGCATACGCCGTTGATGGCGGTGACCAATGCGATTTCCGGGATCATCATCATCGGTGCGCTGCTGCAGATCGCAGCGGGCGGCTGGCTGGTGACAGCCCTTGCCGCCGTTTCGGTGGCGATCGCCACCATCAACATCGTCGGCGGCTTCATGGTCACCCGGCGTATGTTGAACATGTTCCAAAAATCGTGACGCCGGCCGGGGGATCAGAATCATGTCTATCGGTATCCAGACCGCGGCCTACATCGCCGCATCCGTTCTCTTCATCCTTTCGCTCGGCGGCCTTTCCGGTCAGGAAAGCGCCAAACGCGCCGTATGGTATGGCATCGTCGGCATGGCGATAGCCGTGCTCGCGACCATCCTCGGGCCAGGCGTCGGACCTTCCGTCGTCCTGATCATCATGCTGTTCATTGGTGCTGTCGTCGGCACGTTGCTGGCGCAGCGTGTCGAAATGACCGGTATGCCGCAGCTCGTGGCAGCGCTGCACTCCTTCGTGGGCCTTGCTGCCGTGCTGATCGGCCTCAACTCCGACATGACGGCGCATGAGTTCGCCACCAATGCGGAAAAGATCATCCATGAAGTGGAAATCTTCCTCGGCGTCTTCATCGGTGCGGTGACCTTCACCGGCTCGATTATCGCCTATGGCAAGCTTTCCGGCCACATCGGCGGCAAGGCGCTCATCCTGTCCGGCCGGCACATGTTCAACATCCTGATGGTGCTCGTGTCGCTTGCGCTGATGATCATGTACATGAACGGCGCGGGTTCATGGTCGCTCTACCTGATGACGATGATCGCCTTTGTTATCGGCGCTCATCTCGTCATGGCGATCGGCGGCGCCGATATGCCGGTCGTCGTTTCGATGCTCAACTCCTATTCTGGCTGGGCGGCGGCGGCGACGGGCTTCCTGCTCGGCAACGATCTTTTGATCGTAACCGGAGCGCTGGTCGGCTCGTCGGGCGCGATTCTGTCCTACATCATGTGCAAGGCAATGAACCGCCAGTTCCTCTCGGTTATTCTCGGCGGCTTCGGCAATGCCGCAGGCCCGGCGATGGAAGTCGTGGGCGAGCAGGTTGCTATCGACGCCGAAGGCGTTGCCGCGGCGCTGAATGACGCCGACTCGGTCATTATCGTTCCGGGTTACGGCATGGCGGTCGCGCAGGCTCAAAGTGCGGTTTCGGAGCTCACCCGCAAGCTGCGCGCAGCCGGCAAGAATGTGCGCTTTGCGATCCATCCGGTCGCAGGTCGCCTGCCTGGCCACATGAACGTCCTGCTCGCAGAAGCCAAGGTGCCTTACGACATCGTGTTGGAAATGGACGAGATCAACGACGATTTCCACGAGACCGATGTCGTCATCGTCATCGGCTCGAACGACATCGTCAATCCGGCCGCACAGGAAGATCCGAATTCACCGATCGCAGGCATGCCGGTGCTGGAGGTCTGGAAGGCCAAGCAGGTTTTCGTCTCCAAGCGCGGCCAGGGTACCGGCTATTCCGGGATCGAGAACCCGCTATTCTACAAGGAAAACACCCGTATGTACTACGGCGACGCCAAAGAGTCGGTCAACGGCCTGCTTCCGAAGCTGGCCTGAGAGCTTGATGATGAGCGCCGCCACCAACTGAAGAAATGTTCTCAAAGAAACGCATTCCTCGGCAGCCATAAGACCTTCACCGGCAGGCTGCCGTTGCGCGCTCTGGAATGGTTCATTCGGAGGTCGCCCGACCGCGTCAACGCGCGGTAGCTTGTGGAGACATGCGGCTAAGGCCGCTCCAACGGTTTACGCCAGGTCGCGAGATCGCCTGCGTAACGCCCATGGCTATGAGTGCCATGGGCGCGGACGGGCCTTAATTGATGCTTTCTTCAGCTCGAAATTCAGCCATGAAAGATCTGACTGGCTGGAAGGCGCTAACCGTGATTTTGGATCGTCGCTCATCGTATGACCTGGAGATCCGCCCGTGATTAGAGCGGATCGATTGTCATTCTTCGGGGGCAATGCGAACGACGATTCCACTGAGAGTCTCGTCAAAGGGGATTTGACAGGAAAGCCGCGAGTTCTCTTGGCGGTAGTCGGAGCCCTCCAGCAATTCACTCTCGTCGATCGAAGGGGTCGCCAGGCTTGCGGTCCTTGGCAATTCCTCGACGTAGAGGTGGCAGGTGGCGCAGGAAAGGCATCCACCACACATTGCAAGCAGCTCATCAAAGCCCGCGCTTCGGATATTCTCCATCAGCGAAGTACCCACTCTTCCCTCGAAACTATGCAGCTCTCCGTCCCGCGTACGCACCGATATCATAGACATTTTTTCCTCCACTTTCATTCCGGGCCTCGAATGCCTCACAGCGCTTCGGGGCTAAGTTCCTTGAGTTGTTTCGATGTGTCTGCCAGAGCGTCGCGGTCGATTCTCGCCGAGCTATCGACAAGCTTTCGTCCTTGCACGTAGTCGCGGGATGCGTTGACGCAATCGAGGGCCAGCACCGCTCCGTCTTTGAGATAGACGACGCTGAAGCTCCGGCTGGCCGGGTTACCCCGTGTCACCACGCTGTCAAAGCCGTAGTTGAGACCAACTGTCTGCATCCTCAAATCGTATTGATTGGACCAGAACCAGGGCGTCGCATCGTAAGGCTTGAGGTCGCCGCAGATCGCTTTGGCGGCGGTCGTCGCCTGATCCGTCGCGTTCTGCACGGATTCAATGCGAATGCCAGGACCATGTCGCAGCCGAGCACAGTCTCCGATGCAGTAAATGTCCGGCAGGGATGTCCGGCAAAACTCGTCGACATCCACACCGTTCGAGCCTTCTGCGCCCGCCTCGATCAGCGGGCCGGCCGACGGGATAATGCCTATACCGACCACGACGATATCGGCTGAGATCTTCTCGCCGGTCGCGAGCACGACATTCCTGACGCGGCCGTTGGAACCCTCCAGAGAGCGGACACCGCAGTTGAGGCGAATGTCGACCCCATGTGCGCGATGCTCGGCTTCGTAGAACCTCGATACCGGCTCCCCGGCCACGCGCGCAAGCACGCGGTCGAGCGCCTCGACCAAAATGACGTCTTTGCCGATCTCTCGGAACACCGCTGCCGCTTCAAGACCGACATATCCACCGCCGACGATCACGATCCTTTCGGCGCCGGGAAGGACTTCGACGAGTGCGTCGCAATCCGCCTTGCTGCGGATATAGCAGATTCCGGCCAGCTCGCTCCCCGGGCAGGAAAGCCTCCGCGGTTCGCCACCGGCCGCCCAGACGAGCTTGCCGTAGGAGAAGCGTTCGCCGAGATCCGTGACGACGACATGGGCTGCAGCATCGACGGTGGTCACACGCCTGCCCAGCATCAGCTCCACCTGTCGGGAGGTCCAGAAATCCTCCGGCCTCAGATGCATTCTTTCGAAAGATTTCTTTCCCGCGAGATATTCCTTCGACAGCGAAGGGCGGTCGTAGGGGACTTCCGGCTCGGCGCCGATCAGCGCAATGCGTCCCGTGAACCCGGACTGCCTGAGCGCTGCCGCTGTCTGCGACCCGCCGTGTCCGCCGCCGACGATGACGCAGTCGAAGAAACGATTGTGGTTCTCCCGCGTCATTGTCACGACTCTCTTTCGGCGCCGATGAGGACGAAGCACATGGTCGCAGGCTTGTCGCTCTTGTTGCGCCAGGCGTGGCGCGTGCCGCATTGGACGACGACGTCGCCCTGCCTCAGTAGCGTTTCGGCGCCGTCATCGAGTTCGAGCCAGACCTCGCCATCGAGGACAATGTCGTAATCCACCGTGTCGGTGGTGTGCATACCGGGGGCGCCGGGCTCGAACGCCTGGATCAGGCCAGGGATGTGCACCGCCTGTTCCTCGAAGGCGGCCGCCGGATCGACGGTCGCAAATACCGAGTCCGGCGGGAAGACGACGATCATCAGCTTCGTCTGGCCCGGTTCGGGGGTGACCAGGATTTGCGGCGGCGCTTGCTCCGTATGAGGCTGCGGAAGGCAGGGTTTCGCCGAAGTTGCATAAAGGACCGAGGTAAGGTGGCCTGGCACAGACTCGTATATGTGAGCATTGGGCGCCGGGCCGTCGCTGATGAACACCGACTTGCCATTACTGATACCTGTGACGACCCGCCGGGGTATGCGCAGTGCTGTTGCCCTATTCATAGATCAGGCCTTTCGCCTCAAGCTGCGGACGCATGTTGTTAATGTCGAGGCTGAGTTGACCCCTCTCGTAGAGACCGCGCTTTTCGTCTTCCATTTTCTGGCGTTTGCGCGCTTTTTCGAGGACCATCGCGGCGTCGTCGCGCTTGATCACACAGACACCATCGTCGTCGGCGACGATGACATCGCCTGGCTCAATGTAGGCTCCGGCGCAGACCACGGGGACCTGGACGTTCGCCAACGTCTCCTTGACCGTGCCCTGAGCCGATATCGCCTTGGACCAGACTGGGAAGTTCATGGACCTGAGGTCGGCGACATCGCGTACGCCGGCATCGATCACCAGTCCCAGGATTCCGCGCGCCTTGCACGACGTCGCGAGAAGATCGCCGAAATATCCGTCCGTGCATGGCGAGGTCGGTGTGACGACCAGTATATCGCCGGGGTGCGCGACCTCGAGGGCGACATGGATCATCCAGTTGTCACCCGGAGGTACCTCGCATGTGAGCGCCGTGCCGCCGATGCGCGCGCCCTCGATCACGGGGCGCAGATGCGGAGCCAGCAATCCCTTGCGGCCCTGCGCTTCATGGACAGTGGCGACACCGAGCTTGCCCAGGGCTTCGCATATCTCGCGGTCCGTCCGCGATGTGTTGGTCATTACCTTCATTGGGAGCCTCCCGAGATGCAATCAAACGTATTTCAACCAGCCGACCGCGCCCTGGAGGAAGCTGCGCTCGAACACGCCTGCGGCGCTGGATCTGGCTGCTTCGTCAAGCAGGTTGGCGCGGATCATCAAGTCGACCGTGGCATTCATCGCAGCTTGCGGAAGGGAGAGATCGCCAGGCCACATGCCCATGTCGCGCATGTACTGAAGGCCGCGCGAGGCGAGTTCGGTGTCGTCTTTCGTGGTAATTCGCTGGAAAATCGGAAGCGTGATGTCGTCGCGGCTCGGATCGTTTGTTATCGCATAGGCCTCGAACAGCGCCTTGAGGAAACGGCCGACCACATCGCGGTTGCCGTCCAGCCAGCTTTTGCGACCGATGACAGCGGCGAAGACGATCTCGGGGATGACATCGTTGATTTCGCCGATCAGGTTGTAGCCTTCGCGTTCAGCTAGGAAATTCCATGGCGCGGGCTGTGGAGCGCAGTCAATTTCCCCCGCCTGCAGGGCTTCCCAGCGCTTAGTGTGGATGCCGGCAAGTTCGAATTCGTAGTCGCCGGGATACCGCAGGCCTTCCTTGGACAGCAGCATTTGAGTGTAGATCGCCGTACCTTCGGTGAGCGACGAGGTGCCGACTTTTTTGCCCTTGAGGTCCTTGATCGTCTTGACCGAAGGCTGAGCGACGAGCGACATCGGCAGGCGATTGGAATTCGAAGCGATGACCCTGAGCTCGCCGCCGTTGACGAAGTTCGAGACGGCACCTTCAGGTGGGGTTATCGCGAGATCGGCCTCGCCTTCGACAACGGCGGTGGTCGCCTTGTCGACGGTGCCCATCTTCTTGTACTCGATCACCAGCCCATGCTTGGCGAAAATTCCATGCTCTTCGGCCACGAAGACCGGGAGCCAGTTGAACCCTTGCGCCCCGCCTGCGAGGCTTAGATGTTGGCTGGAAGCCATATGATTTCTCCCTGATATTCGCTAGAGGGGTCAACGTTTCACGGAAACGCTTTCCCGCTCTATCTCTTTGTTTTGACGCGTTCCGGACGGAAAACCGCTGCGCACTTTTCCTGGAACTGCTCTGGGCTTCAAAGTCCGCGCCCACGCAATCTTTCGTCCAAAAGCGGATAGACCCGTCGCGCATTTCCTTCGAAGACCGCCTGTCTCTGACTGTCGTCGAGTGCAAGATGATCGATGTATCTCTTGGTGTCGTCGAACGGGTGCCCGGTCTCCGGATCGGTCGCCTTCACAGCGCCGAGCAGCTCGGAGCCAAACAGGATGTTCTTGGTGTCGACGACGCGGAAGAGCGTATCGATGCCCGCCTGGTGATAGACGCAGGTGTCGAAGAACAGATTGTTCATAAGATGCGTGTCGAGGCCGGGCTTTTCGAGCATGATTGACAGGCCGCGATAGCGACCCCAGTGGTAAGGGGCGGCCCCGCCGCCATGCGGTATGATGAGCTTGAGTTCCGGGTGGCGCTCGAACAAATCTCCCTGAATCAACTGCATGAACACCGCCGTGTCCGCGTTGATGTAGTGCGCGCCCGTCATATGGAGGCAGCGCTCGCAGGAGCTCGAAACATGGATCATCGCGGGGACCCTGAGGGCGACCATCGCCTCCCACATGGGGTCCCACCATGGATCGTAGATCGGCGGGGCACTCCAACGCCCGCCTGACGGGTCGGGGTTGAGATTGCAGCCCACAAAGCCGTTTCCGACGCAGCGCTCCAACTCTTCGATGACATCAGACAGGTCGCCATCGACTGTCTGGGGAAGCTGGCAGACGGCCGCGAAATTATCCGGGAACATGTCGACGATCCGGCCAACATTGTCGTTCGACAGGCGCGACCACTCCTTGGCGACCGATAGGCCCGGCACGTGATGCCCCATACCGGACGCGCGGGGGCTGAGCAGCGTCACGTGCGAGCCGCGCTCGCGCTGAATTTTAAGCTGGTTCGCCTCAATGATGTCGTGCAACTGCTTGTCGGGTATTCCCGGATAGACCGGGAGCTCGGAAGACTTTCCTTCCGCATAGGCGACTTGCGCCGCGCGGAAGGCGTGGTGCTCCGGCGGTTCGGTCGTGAAGTGGCCGTGGCAGTCGATGATCAGCGACATCACGCATTCCACTTCGCGGGGAGGTCGGATATGCCACGGAACCGCCAGCCCTTGCCCTTGACCTCTCGCATCGGATCGAGACGAAGATGGGGCAACTGCCGGAACACCTCGGTCAGCGCAATCTCGCCCATCGCACGGGACAGGAAGTGACCGGAACAGAAGTGCGGACGGAAGCCGAAGGACAGGTGCTGCTTCTTCTTGCGGAACATGTCGAAGCGGTCGGCGTCTTCGAAACGCGTCTCATCGCGGTTGGCCGACCCCATGACGATAGCGACGGATGATCCCTCAGGGATAACCGTACCGGCGACCTCGAAATCTTCTCTGGCGATGCGCGGCGTTACGCCGATCGGAGCGATCCAGCGCAGACCCTCGTCAAAGGCGCGCATCGCGTTTTCCTGCGGCTGCTCCGCCATAAGCTTCGCCTGGTCGGGATTTGAAAGAAGACCCGTGCAGGCGTTCGCCGCTGCGTGGCCTGGTTCCTGGAGACCGCCAAGGATAATGACGCGCATGGTCGGAGAAATCTCCTCCCAGCTTCGAACCTCGCCCTTTGGCATGCCGCCATACATGACATGGCTGAGCAGCGAGTGGTTGGGCCTCGATAGGCACGCCTGATAAAGATCGCCCATCTGCTTGTCGATGTCGGCAAGCGCGTCGTCCAGTCGCTTCCATATGGCAGGATCATTGCTGACGTTCTGCAGGCCCAGCGCCATCGCGTGAAACCACTCGACGAGCGTTTCGTTTGGCGTCTCCGTCAGGCCGATGACGTCGCCAATGCAGCGCACCGAGATCGGCTCGAAGAGTTCGGTCGTCAGGTTCGCCTCACCATTCTTCTTGATTGAGTCGATATAGCGCTGCACGACCGGGCGTGTCAGGCCTTCGACAAACGAGCGCACGCGTTCCTGCGTGAGATTCTCGTCGATGCCCAGGCGGAGGCACTGATGATCTTCGCCAGACATGGTCAGGACGTTCGGCATGCCCATGACGCGGGCTTCCGGGCGGTCCGCCGAACCCGACGGCCCGAACACCTTGTCGTTGCCGCCGATCGTGCGGCAGTCATCGAACCGCGTAATGAAATATTCTTTCGTCCCTTCGAAGAAAGCTACAGGCTCCTCTGCGCGCAGCCTCGCGTAAACGGGATAGGGATCCCTATAGAGATTTTCGCCCGTCAGTTCAGTGTGCGTTCCCGTCATTGATTTCCTCCCTCACTCTGTTTGGCAGGGTTTTCGCTTATCCCGCCGCCATGTTCTCCAACCCGACGACATGCATTCTCAGGACGTTTCTTTGGAGCAATCGCCACGCGATTGATGCTTGACATACCGAAACGTCTTCGGATACGGATAGGTATCCAAAGCGGGGTTGGCTGTCAACAAGAGAAATGGACAAGCCGTGGAGAGACCGCTTCGGAAGGGAGGAAATCAGTGAGCAACAGCAGCATCGCCGAGGTGCGCCTTGTGCTTGAGGCGCGGGATGTCTCCGTGCAATTTGGCGGCGTCAAGGCCCTGACCAATGTATCGGTTTCCGTGAAGGCAGGAGAAATCTGTGGCTTGATCGGGCCGAACGGCGCAGGCAAATCGACCTTTCTCAACGCGGCGACCCGGCTTGTAAATTACACAAGCGGATCGATTACGCTTGACGGCCAGCCGCTCGAAGGCGTCGGTTCGCGCGAGATGATCGGAATGGGCATCGCGAGGACCTTCCAGAACCTTGGCATCTATGCCTCGATGACCGTTCTGGAGAATGTCATGCTCGGGGCGCATCATCGGTTTGGCGGCAAGTTCGCTCAAGCGATCTTCACTCCATCCCAAGTAAGGGCTGTGGAACGGTTCGCGCGCGAAAAGGCAATGGCGGTGCTTGAAGAGGTCGGCATGGCCGAACTCGCCCCGCGCATCGCCGGCTCACTTACCTATCCCCTGCAGAAACGCATGGAGATTGCTCGCGCGCTTGCCGCCGAGCCTAAAATTCTTCTGCTTGACGAACCTGCCGGCGGGTTGACGCACGGCGAAGTCCACGAATTCGGGTCGCTCGTCGATGGTATCAGACGCAAGCGGAACCTCTCCATTCTTCTCATCGAGCATCACATGGGGCTGGTCATGAGCCTTTGCGACCGAATCGTTGTACTGCACCTGGGCCGCAACTTGGCCGAGGGCACCCCTTCCGAAATCAAATCCAACGACGCGGTGATTGCCGCCTATCTCGGGAAGGCAGCATGACGCTGAATCTCAGAAACCTCTCCGTATTCTATGGCAAGACGCAGGCGCTGTTCGACTGTTCGTTCTCAGTGGGCGAAGGCGAGTTTGTCGCCCTGCTTGGCTCCAATGGGGCTGGGAAGACGACGCTGCTGCGTGCCATTTCCGGACTGCTCCCATTCAAAGGCTCGGTTGCCTTTGCTGGAAAAGCGCTCGACAAGATCGTGGCGCAGAAGCGCCTCGCACTCGGCATCGCTCACATACCCCAGGGGCGAGGGACTTTCTCCGAGTTTACGGTCGATGAGAACCTGTCGCTCGGAGCGACGATCGTGTCCAACCGATCGCAAGTGAGGGAGGACAAGGAACGCTGGTACGAGACATTTCCGCGTCTGCGCGAACGGCGCGGCCAGCTTGCGGGAAATCTTAGCGGCGGGGAACAGCAGATGCTGGCCGTTGCCCGCGCGCTCATGTCCCGACCGAAGCTTCTGATGTGCGACGAGCCATCGCTCGGTCTCGCCCCCTCGATCACTCAGGAAATCCTGGCGATTTTCAAGACGCTCAACCAGGGGCACGGCATGACGCTGCTGGTGGTCGAGCAGAATGTCGACATCACCCTTCAATATGCCGATCGGGCCTTCGTTATCGAGGCCGGCCAGATCGTCGCGAGCGGTGCGGCCAACGAGCTGATCGGCAACGAAGACATCAAGAAATCTTATCTGGGAGTTGCCTGATGAGCCTCTTCTTCCAGCTCGTCGTCAGTGGCCTGACCACGGGCGCAATTTATGCGGCGCTGGCGCTGGCGCTCGTCCTCATCTTCAGGGCAACCAACGTCGTCAACTTCGGCCAGGGCGAGATGGCGACCTTTTCCGCCTATGTTGCCTGGCAGTTGATGCAATGGGGTGCGCCGCTCTGGCTTGCCGTCCTTGCGAGCCTAGTCGTGGCGTTTGGTATTGGGATTGTGACTTTCCGCTTGATCATCCGGCCGATGATGAGCGCTCCGGTGGAAGCAATCGTCGTCATCACCCTTGGCATCCTCGTCCTCTTCCAGGCAGCGTGCATGTGGATCTGGGGCGCCGAACAGCTTTCGTTCCCGAGCCTTTTTCCTGACCGTGGCTTCGATATCGGCGAGGTTCGCGTGCTCTCTTCCGCCATCGGCACGCTAACGATCCTTCTTATTATTGCTTTGGCGATGGGCTTCATCTTCCGGTTCACCAGGCTTGGCCTGTCGATGCGCGCTGCGGCTTTCGACCATGCTCGAAGCGTGCTTGTCGGCGTCAACGTCGAACGCATGCTGATGTTGGGATGGGGCTTTGCCGCTGTCATCGGGGCGCTTGCCGCCACCCTCATTGCCCCCCGCCTGTTCCTCAGCCCGACAATGATGACGCCAATTCTCTTTTACGGGCTCGCTGCAGCGACGCTCGGCGGCTGGGACAGTCCGCTTGGCGCAATCGTCGGCGGCCTCGCCGTCGGCGTCGCCGAGAGCTTGGGTGCCAGCTACCTCTCGTTCATCGGCGCCGATATGCGCATCGCCGTGCCGATCGCCCTCACACTGGTCATCCTGCTCGTGAAGCCGGTTGGCCTGTTCGGTTCCTACAAGGTGACAAAGCTATGAATGATGGATTCCGCGCGGCCGCTCTCAAGTTCGGTCTCTTCGCGATCGTCGCGATCCTGATCCCAGTCTTTGCACCGGGATACGCGCTTCAGCAAGTGGCGATTGCCATCGCCTACGCCATCGCCATCCTTGGTTTGAACCTGCTGATGGGGTTCGCCGGGCAGATTTGCCTTGCACAGGGAACGCTGTTCGGCGTCGGCGCTTACGTCACCGCGATCCTCAACGCCACTTACGGCATCTCGCCGCTCCTGACGCTGCCGGCCTCAGCCGCGGTGGCGGCCGCGATTGGGCTGATCATCGGCCTTCCAGCACTCAGGCTTCAGGGCTTGCAATTGGCCATCGTTACATTCGGCATCGCGGCCGCGTTCCCACAATTGCTGCTCAAGATGGGAAGCCTGACCGGCGGCGTGTCAGGGCTTCCGATCGAAGCCCCCGAAGCTCCGACTTTCCTGTCGGATAGACCCGAACTGTGGCTCTATATCATATCGCTGACCTGCGCGGGCGTCGGTGCCCTGCTCGTCTCGCTGATGCTCTTCGGCGACAACGGGCGCTCTCTTAGGGCACAGCGGGATAATCCACAAATTGCCCAGGCGCTCGGCATCAACCTGACACGCACCCGCCTTTGGGCGTTTGCCGCAAGTTCGGCGCTCGCCGGACTCGGCGGTGGTGTGTTCGGCATCATCAGCGGCTTCATCAGCCCGGAGTCGTTCCTGGCAATCCTGTCCATCAACATCGTGATCGGCAGCATTGTCGGCGGCGTCACCAGTATCGTCGGAGCGTTTCTCGGCGGTCTGTTCATGGTCTTCGTCCCGACCTGGACATCTGACATCAACCTGAGCCTCGGCAATCTGATCTACGGCCTCGCGCTGATCCTGATCATGATGGTCGCGCGCAACGGGGTCACTGGCTTCATCGAAAAATGGCTCTCGATGACTTTTCGGAGGATGGCGAGTAGCCGACGCCAAATTGAAACAAGGGAGGAACTGATATGAGATTTATCTCTTTACTGAAAGGATGCGCAATGCCGCTGGCTGTCGCGGCACTGCTCGCAGCAAGCAATTCCAATGCTGCGGAACCGTCGCCGGGCGTCACCGACAACACCATTAAAATTGGGGTCACCGGACCGCTCACGGGACCGGTCGCGGTCGTCGGCGGTGTCGCCGAAGGAATCCGCGCGCGGGTCGAACAGGCCAACGCCGAAGGCGGCGTCAAAATGGGCGATGGCAAGACCCGTAAGATCGATCTCATCGTCGAAGACGATGGCCTTGATCCCCAGCGTACCTTGGCGAATGTCCGCAAGTTGGTGGAGAAGGACCAGGTATTTGCTCTCGTCGGCACCGCGGCAACGCCAAACAATCTGGCGATCGGCCGTTACATCACCCAGAAGAAGGTGCCGAACGTCTTCATGTATTCCGGTGTCGTTTCCCTGAACGCTCCCAAATGGGAAGTCGGCTTCGTGCCTTCCTTCTCGACTGAGGCGGATTCCTTCGCTGAATACCTCAAGGCGAATAAGCCCAACGCGAAGGTCGCATTTCTGTATCTGAACACGGAAACCGGCCAGACCTTCATGAAGGCTTTCGACCGGGCAATCGAGGGCTCCGCCGTCAAAGTGATCGAACGTCAACCCGTGACGTCACAAGATCCCACAGTCGAAACCCAACTCAACACTCTGAAAGCTTCCGGCGCCGATACCCTGGTGATCATCGCCGCTCCACGCCAGGGGGGCGAGGCGATCCGTTTCCAGTCCGAAAGCGGCTGGAAGCCGTTGACTCTCGTGACCAACCTTTCTTCAGCATACCCGGTCCTTCAATCCGTGGGACTGGACAATGCCAAGGGCATTATCACCTCCGACTTCCTCAAGCCGATTATCAGCGATCAGAAGTCCGGTGACGAAGGCATTGATCACTATCTCGATGCAATCAAGGCAGCCAAGGTGAACTTCGTCTTCGCCAATACGATTGGCCAGACTGGATACGCTATAGGCGATGCGCTCATCCAATCTCTCGAAAAGCTCAAGGAACCCACCCGCGAAGAGCTGATGAAAGTTGTCCATAACATGCAGGGGTGGAAGAACCCATTGCTCCAACAAGGCATCACAATGACGACCAAGGAAGGCTCCGACATCTACCCCGTCGAAGCGCTCCAGCTCTACCAGTTCGATGGACAAAAATATGTGGCGCTCGGTGGCGTTTTGGACTTTGAGGGCAAGACACACGAATAACTCTTCTTACCAGTGGGTGCCAGTAACCTGGCCCCCACGTGCCAGGCAGATTTTAACCAGGTGATGTACTTGCGTGTCGCCGAACCGTTCTCTCTGATGAGAAGCTAGGCTCAGGACCTATTAATTTTGTTTGAGATGTGATTCACGGTTTCTGGAAGGAGACCGTGATGGGTGATTTGTTTTTGCTGAGCGAACGTCAGTGACCTGATGTGGTGGACGGCCTCCGCTCCCGGCATCGCAATGTGCCAAAGTGTGGCTGTCGAAAGTCACATAAGGGAGAGCCGTCCATGGAGAAGATTACCATAATTGGTCTGGATATCGCCAAGCATGTATTTCAGGTTCACGGGATCAATGGTGCTGGCGCGATCGTGTGCCGCCGCAAGCTGCGCCGCGACGATGTCGTTGGATTCTTCAAAGCATTG
The DNA here is from genome assembly GCF_029714285.1 of Rhizobium sp. CB3090. Lineage (NCBI taxonomy): Bacteria > Pseudomonadati > Pseudomonadota > Alphaproteobacteria > Hyphomicrobiales > Rhizobiaceae > Rhizobium > Rhizobium sp. CB3090. The sequence continues at coordinate 1,328,718 of NZ_CP121663.1, read as the reverse complement.
CCGCCATGCCTGATCGGAATCGAGGCATGCGCGACTGGACACCACTGGGCTCGGGTTCTTATGGCGCTGGGTCACGAGGTTCGGCTGATGCCGGCATCTTACGTCAAGCCATACGTGAAGCGGCAGAAGAATGACGCCACGGATGCTGAGGCGATTTGCGAGGCGGTGACGCGGCCGACGATGCGCTTTGTTCCAGTGAAGAGCGAGGAGCAACAGGGCGTGCTGATGCTGCATCGGGTCCGCGAGCTTTTGATCCGGCAGCGGACAATGCTGGTGAACGCCTTTCGCGGCCACTTGGCGGAGTTCGGCATCGTAACGCGACAGGGCCTTGCCGGCGTCGGAATGCTGATGGCGTTGGTCGACGACGATGATCACGATCTGATCCCGCCGCTTGCGCGGTCCGCGCTTCTTCCACTGATCGGGCAGTTGCGGGAGGTGCACGAGAAGGTCAGCGAGTTGGATCGCCAAATTCATGCTTGGCATCGCTCGAACGAACTGAGCCGCCGCCTTGAGGCGATCCCTGGAATTGGCCCGATCACTGCCAGCGCAATTGCCGCAACGGTGACCGACGCGTCGCTCTTCAAATCCGGCCGACAACTGGCGGCATGGATAGGCCTGGTGCCGCGGCAAAACTCATCGGGTGGCAAGGACCGCCTCGGAAGGATCAGCAAACAAGGCGACCCTTATCTCCGCCGGCTTCTCGTCGTCGGGGCGCACGCGGTCCTCCGCTTCAGCCGGAACGGCAAAACGGCGCCGACGCGTTGGGCTGCCGAGCTTCTGGCGAAGAAGCCGTACAACGTCGTCGCTGTTGCTTTGGCAAACAAGATGGCGCGGATCGTCTGGGCGTTGATGACGACGGGCAGGCGCTTTGAGGCGACCGCCGCCGTTTGAATGCTCACAGAGGATGCAGAAACTGGTGAGGTGCTGATGGCGTGATGGCGAACGGTCGAGCCGGGATCGGACAAACCCGATCAGTGGGTGCCGCTTGAAAGCGCGTTGACCTGTCTGGGATCCGATCCGCGGACTACATCAGGGCCAGCGGCATGAACACGCCGCATTCAAAGGCCGAATACATGCCTGCACCCGACCAATCCGTCAGAAACACCAACTTGCCCCTTGCCACGCGTCCATACATGCCACTGAACTTTCATCCAACGGCGATTAGAGCCCCGGCGGTTTTTGAAGTGCTCCCCGAAGTTGGGCCAGCGAGAGCTGGAATTTTCCGGGGTTGAGGCTCAGGTCGGCGGGGATGCCGATGAGCCGTTCATGAGCGAAATCGGCACCTTATTGCCGATCGCGCTATGTGGCCGGAACTCGTTATAATCTCTACGCCAATCCTCCATCTTTGCCCGTGCGTCGTCAAGGCTCATGAACCAGTGGCCGTTCAGGCACTCGGCGCGGAACTTACCATTGAAACTCTCGATGTAGCTGTTGTCGGTCGGCTTGCCAGGCCGGGAGAAGTCGAGCACCACGCCCTTATGGTAGGCCCACAGGTCGAGGTCGCGCGAGATGAATTCGCTGCCATTATCGACACGGATCGATGCTGGATACCCGACCTGCCGGCATACCCGTTCAAGCGTCTGGACCACGTCTTCGCCTTTGTAGCTGAAGCGGGCATCGACCGTCGGCGAGAAGCGCGAGAAGGTATCGACAACCGTCAGAACCCTGATCTTGCGGCCCGTGGCCAACTGGTCATGAACGAAGTCCATTGCCCAAACATGATTGGAATGGGTCGGCTCCGTGCGATCGGCCCATAGCTTCGCCTTCACCCGCCGCTTGGGGACTTTGTTGCGCAATTGCAGGTCCATCTCCTTGTAAAGGCGATAGATTCGCTTCGGATTGACGGGCCATCCGTCACGCTTGAGAAGGACATGGACACGGCGGTAGCCGTAGCGCACACGTGTCTGGCAGATGTCCTGGATCTTTAGCTTCAGTTCGGCCTGCTCGCCGCGCCTGGACTTGTAGACATAGAGCGACCGGTCGATCTTCAGAACCGCGCATGCGCGCCGGACCGAGACCTTCCAGTCCGCCTTGACCGTGTCGACAAGCTTGCGCTTGCGGGCAGGCCTCAGAGCTTTTTTGACAGCACGTCCTGAAGCATGGCCTTGTCTAGCGACAGGTCCGCTACGATCCGCTTCAACTTCGCATTCTCTTCCTCGAGCTGCCGCAGACGCTTCATCTCCGAGGGCATCAGGCCGGCGTATCTTTTGCGCCAGTTGTAAAACGTCGCGTCCGAAATCCCTGCCTTGCGGCAGACTTCGCCGATTGGCGTTCCGTCCTCTGCCTGCTTCAAAACGAACGCAATCTGCGCTTCCGAAAACTTCGAGGCCTTCATCGAATTCTCCTCTTCTTCCCTTCAGGGATCATAAGTGGAAAATTCCAGTTCCAAATGGTCTAATTTATTGGGGGCACGTCAACATCCGCATGGTCTTCCGGCAGTTCCACCTGCTTCCGCACATGACTGCAGCCCAGAATGCCCCAAGGATCCGATTCTCCGCATGGCTCAGAAAAATCACACATAGAGATTGCACATCGCCATATTGCCCACGTGGGCGTCGTCGAAAAAGCAAATTCCGATCTCGATCTTTGAGACGGTCAGCAGCAATAGATATTCCGAACATCAGCGAAATAGCTGATATTGTAGCAATATTTCAAATCTCCGATGTGTCGGCTGGCCGTCTGACATTGCAGTTGCGCATTTGATTTAAGGTGAGTTTATCCTGCGTGGCCTCAGACATCCAAGATCGCTTTGATCACACCTGCTTCGGGACGAGCCCATTCTACAAGCAGCCCTGCGCCGTCTTCCAGGCGACCGCGATGCGTGTTGAGCGCGCGGGTCGGCACGCGACCCGCCTCGATCTGGCGCACCACCTCGGCAAAATCGTCCGGTTGGGCATTGCGACTAGCGAGAAGCGTCGCTTCCCGTTTGTGAAATTCCGGATCGGAGAAGGTGATGTCCTGCCGTACGACGGAGAGCAGCACATAGCGCGCACCGTGGGCAAGGAACCTGAAGCCGCGTTCGATAGGTCCAGCATTGCCGGTCGCGTCGATCACCACGTCAAAGCCGTCGCCGCCGGTCAGGCGGTTTGCCTCCGCCTCGGCGGATGCGTCAGCAAGCATCGCGGCGTCGGCGCCCAGCCGATCGGTGGCGAAGGTGAGGCGATCGGCCCGTGTGTCCATGACGGTCACGTTCGCCCCGCGTGCCTTGGCGAAGATAATGGCTGACATACCGATCGGCCCGGAGCCGGTAACGAGCACGCGGTCGGCGGCGGCGATCGCGCCGCGCTTGACGCCGTGCGCGCCGATCGCCAGGAATTCGATCATCGCCGCATCGTCGAGCGCGATACCGCCCGTCGGCACTATGTTGGCCTCGGGCACCGAGACATACTCGGCCATGCCGCCGTCACAATGCACGCCCAGCACGCGGATCGACTGGCAGGCGTTCGTCAGTCCCTTCCGGCAGGCGTGGCAGGCATGGCAGGAGAGGTAGGGCACGATATAGACGGGCTCGCCCATCTTGAGGCGGCTACCTTCCGGTGCTTCCGCTACCGTGCCGGAAAGTTCGTGGCCCATGATGCGCGGATAGTCCAGGAATGGATGCTTGCCGGCGAAGATGTGAAAATCCGTGCCGCAGATGCCGACATGGCGGATGCGGACGAGAACCTCGCCCTCGCTGCGCTGCGGGGCAGGTCGGGAGACAAGCGTGAGACGGCCGGGTTCCTCGCAGAGAAGCGCTTTCATGGGGATCTTCCTGATTTTCTGAAGGGGAGGGCAGCGTCATCAGACGGCCGCCGACTTGTCGTAAAAATCCCCTCGCTTTCCATTTCATCGAGAAACAGACCGCATGAGCGGGACGTATCGGGGCGACCGAAAGCCGGCCGCCCGCTTTATTCGCTTATGGCTTCGGCATTTCCGCCGGGAGGTCGACGTTGTTGTACTTCTTATAGATCGCGTTCAGTTTGCCGTTGGCGAGATCTGTTTTGACCCAGTCGTTGACCGCTGCCTTCAGCGCGTCGTCGCCCTTACGCAGACCGACGGCATAGGGGTTCACCTTGAGCACGAACTTGACCTCCAACGGGTCGTTTGTTCGCCGTTCATTGACGGCGTTCATGATCTGCGGTGCGGAGATCATGATGTTGTTCTGGTCGGATACGAGCGCGGTGACGAGCGTTGCGTCGTCGTCATAGCGTACGATGTTGGCTCCCTTCGCCTGGGTCGTTGCCTCCTTGTCGTTCGTGGTGCCGCGGGTCGTGGCGACATCCTTGCCCTTGAGGTCCTCCAATCCCTTGATTGCGATAGATTTTGGCGCTGCAGCGATGATCTGGATGACGCCATGCGGGTCGGCGAAGTCGATCACCTTCTTGCGCTCGTCACTGATGGAAAGCGAGGCAATGACCACGTCCGCCTTGTTGGTGAGCAGGAAGGGAATACGGTTCGGGCTCGTCACCTCGACGATTTGGAGCTTCACGCCAAGATGATCAGCGAGCAGCTTGGCGCTTTCCACCTCCGAGCCCGTCGGCTGCATGTTGGCGTCCTGCATGCCGAAGGGCGGCGAGCCGAGGTCGATGGCTGCGCGCAGTGTGCCGCGTGTTTTGATGTCGCTCAGCGTGTCGGCCATGGCTACCGCCGGGGCCGCACCAAAAAGGGCGAGCACCAAAGCGCTGGTCATCAGGGTTCTGCGTTTCATTACTTAATCTCCTCCTTGAGATCTTTCTATGGATTAGAGGTCGTTGCTGAGGAACTCGGAGAGTTCCTTCGTTTGCGGATTGCCGAGCATCGACCCCGGGCCGGTCTCCCAGACCTTGCCCTGATGCATGAAGATCACCTTGCTCGCCACCTTGCGGGCGAAGGCCATTTCGTGGGTGACGAGGATCATGCTCATGCCGCCGCGGGCGAGGTCCTCCATGACGCGCAGCACCTCGCCGGTGAGTTGCGGGTCGAGCGCCGAGGTTACCTCGTCGAACAGCATCAGCTTCGGCTGCATGGCGAGCGAGCGGGCGATGGCGACACGTTGCTGCTGGCCGCCGGAAAGCTGCTCGGGGTAATTGTCCGCCTTCTCCCCGAGACCGACCTTCGCCAGCACCTGCTCGGCGAGAGTTCGGGCCTCGGCCTTGCCCATTTTTTTCACGCAGGTCGGCGCGAGCATGATGTTCTGTGCCACCGTAAGGTGGGGGAAGAGGTTGTAGCTCTGGAAGACGATGCCGACGTCTCGCCGCAACGCTCGTCGGTCGAGCGCCGCGTCGTGAATCTTGTGGTCGCAGACGGTGATCTCGCCGCTTTCGATGGTTTCGAGCGCGTTGATGCAGCGCAGCGCCGTTGACTTGCCGGAGCCCGACGCGCCGATCACTGCGACCACCTCGCCGGCGCCGACTTCGAAGCTTACCCCCTTCAGAACCGGCAGGGCCCCAAAGCTCTTGTGCACGTTGCTGACACTAACGACGGCCGACATTGAGTTTCCTTTCCAGGCGGCGGCTCCAGGCCGAGAGGGGGTAGCAGATAACGAAGTAGAAGGCGGCGACGATAATGAACACCGTGAAGGGCTCGAAGATCGTGTTGTTGACGAGCTTGCCGGCTTGCGCGAGTTCGACGAAGCCGACGACCGAGGCGAGCGAGGTATTCTTGACGATCTGCACCAGGAACCCGACTGTCGGCGCCGTGGCAATGCGCATGGCCTGTGGCAGGATCACCCGCGTCATGCGCTGCCAGCGCGTGAGGGCCAGGCATTCGGCCGCCTCCCACTGGGTCTTCGGCACGGATTGCAGGCAGCCGCGCCAGATTTCCGCGAGGAAGGCGGAGGAGTAGACGACGAGGCCGAGACCGGCCGCGACGATAGCCGGCAGGCTATCGAAGCCGACGACGGCAAGGCCGAAATAAAACAGGAAGAGCGTGACGAGCAGCGGCGTGCCCTGCAGGAGCTGGATATAGCCGCTGGCAAGCCGCCGCACGAGCAGGCTTGGCGAGATCCGGGCAAGCGCCAGTGCGAAGCCAATGATGGAGCCCCCGATGAAGGCGATAGCCGAAAGGCCGATGGTCCAGAGCGCACCGACGGCTATGAATTGGATATGGATGGGCGTGAGCGACATGTCCTGCTTCTCCTCAAACGGCCGTGCCGAGCTTGCGCCGGCGAGGGAAGATGACGAGGCCGAACAGGACGAACGCCATTCGCACCACGAAGGACAAGACGATATAGAGAACCCCAGTGACGATATAGGTCTCGAAGGAGCGGAACGTATCCGACTGGATGCGATTTGCCACCGCTGTCAGTTCCTCGGCGGAAATCTGCGAGGTGATCGATGAGGCGAGCATCAGGAGCACGTACTGGCTGGTCAGTGCTGGATAGACCCGCTCAATTGCTGGGCGAATGATGACATGCCAATAGGTTTGCGTGCGTGTCAGGCCCAGACATTCGGCGGCTTCCAATTGTGACTTATGGATGGATTCGAGGCCAGCCCGCACGATCTCGCAGGTATAGGCGCCGACGTTGACCACAAGGGCCGCGACGGCTGCCGTATTCGCCGTCACCTTGAGGCCCACCGAGGCGAAGCCGAAATAGACGAGGAAGATCTGCACCAGCAGCGGTGTGTTGCGGATCGTCTCGACATAGATCGCCACTACAATTTTCAGCCAGGAAGGGCCGTCTGCCCGTGCGATGGCGCAGAGCGTACCGACCACGAAACCGAAGACTGTAGCGAGCGCCGAAAGTTTTAGCGTCAGCCAGACGCCCTGCAGGAAGGCCGGCCAATAGGGCAGGAGGGCCGAAAAGTCGAACGTATAGCTCATGCCGTCCCCTTCTGCCGGGAAACGATGGAGGAAAGGACCGGGGCATGTGTGTGGGTCCAATCGAGGAAGGCGGCGATACGCCGCTCGACCTTCAGCGCATGGTTGGCGGCGATGTCGGCGATGCGGTGGTCAAGATAGGGATTGCGGAATCGGTCCATGGTGGTGGCGACATAGGCGCGTGCGGCATCCTCCATACCGCGTGCAGTGAACCCGGGCAGGACTTCGTCGCGGTAGATCGCCTCGAGGCGCGGAGCGACGGTGGGATCGGCAAGGATGGCGCGCACGGTCTCATCCGCTGGTCGTCCTTCGCACTGCCAGATATCGGCAAGTACGCTGTGGCCGAGATTGAGGATGTGCAGCTTCAGCCGCTCATAAGGTTCGAGATCGTCCGTCAGCACGATGGAGGGATGCTCGCAAGGCAAGCGCAGACCCGGCGAACGCTCGATCGCCCAGAGTGCATAAGGTTCCGCCACCGCGCCGGCAGGCTCCAGCGGCTCAGAGACGATGCGGTCGACCAACGTGTTGGCGAAGAGCACGTCCCGGTTGAGGAAGCACATGAAATCCGCAGGCGCATTGGCCGTTGCCGCCAGATCGCGCACGATAGCCTTCAGCACCGGCCCGTTGCGGTTAACGAGTTCGCAGGGCAGCACCGTCAGCGGCCGTCCGCCGCGCTGCCAGCGCGCGTAGAGAAGCTGGGCGAGCTTGCCGGGAAAGGATGCAAGTGGCGCGTCAGCCTCGAGGCCTGCGGAGGCCTCGCCAGGGGTGACCGCATAGCCGGCATCACCGGTGTTGGAGAGGACGAAATCCGCCTTTTCTGCGAAAAGGTCCACGACCTCGGCCCAGTCGCGGCCGGTCGAAAGACCGCGTGACACACTTTTCACCGCCAGGCGCCGCTCGACGGTCGCGCCGTTCTCAAGGCCGCGGATGATGACAGGAAAGCCCGCCGGATCGGAAAAGGCCGCAAGGCGGCCGGCCCGTTCTGCCGACCCCGAGGTCTGCACGATGACGACTGACGGTACGTCCTGACCAGCTTCCCGCGCTTCGTGCAAGAACAAATCCACATGAGCCTGAAGGAAGCGGCTCGTGCCAAACTGGAGAATGAGCCCCGTCATCGGCGCGGCACCGGAAGGCGGCCGGTGCAGGGCTCAGGATAGGAATTTAAAAGGGTGCAAGGATGTCTCGTGCATCCACCATCTGCTTGCATGAATTCCTCCTTCCATACAGCAGGTCTGTTTTTTTTGTATAAAAGACATTATTCTGACGGGCAATCTGTTTTTTTATAAAAAAATCACAAAAAAAACAACGCAGCCGAAGGGGCGGCATGAAGACGAACACGCTTTACAAACGGACTTTCAATCAGTGCCTCGACGTTCTCGCACGGGCGTCGCCGGGTTCGGCGCTTGCTTCGGAGCCGGTGCTTGCGGCCGAACTCGGTGTCAGCCGGACGACGCTGCGCGCCGTGCTGGCGGAGCTCGCGAACAGCGGTATCGTCGCGCTCGATGGTCGCTCAAAAGTGCTCCTGCGCCTGCCGCAGACTGAGGACTATCTGGCGGGAGCCGATCTGGGATCGCTGGCGGAAATGGTGGAGCGCAAGTTCATGAGCTGGATGGTGGGACCTGATTGCAGCCCCGGCCAGAGCGTCAACGCGCTTGATCTCGCCCGTCAATTCGGTGTCTCCACCACGGCGATCCGGGACTGCCTCAACACATTCAGTCATTTCGGCCTGCTGGAGCGGCAGAGCAACGGACGCTGGAGGGCCCTCGGCTTGACCGTGGATTTTGTGGCCGAGCTCTTCGACATGCGTGAATTCATGGAATTTCGCGCAGTGGAGCGCTTCGTGGCGCTGCCGCGCGATCATGCCGCCTGGCGAGCGCTTGCGCAGCTCGAACAGGAGCACCGAGAGATGCTCTCCGACATCGACCGGCGCTATCGCGATTTTTCCGATCTCGATCACCGTTTTCACAGGCTGATCAACGGCGTCGTCCCAAACCGGTTCTTTGCAAACATCCAAGGCGTGATGTCGGTGATCTTCCACTATCATTATCAATGGAACAAGAAGGACGAGCGAGAGCGCAATCACGTTGCGGTCAAGGAACATCTTGCCTATGTCGCGGCGCTACAGAGCGGTAACCTGGAACAGGCGCGCCGGGCCTGCGGCCTGCATCTGAAGACCGCCCGCTCGACCCTTCTCGCTTCGATTGAGGTCGCCTCTGACTGACTGCACCGCGCGCTTATCGCCCCAGTTCTTCCAATCCTGCGCACCTCCTCTTGAAGGTGCCCAGATATCCCCGAGCTAATGTGGTGATTACAAGGAGCTGGCGGCCGGACGACTAGGCCGGGCTGTGATCGCTTCGCACGCTCGACGGTAGTTGGTCTTGAGACGCGAGCGATCCCCTCTACGGGTGATGTCGCGTTCTTCAGCAGACATATAAGTCTCGTGCCACGATGGATGAAGAGCTGCAATTAAACGAAAGGCCCTACCTCGTGAGGGGAGGTAGGGCCAGGGAACCGGGGGTCGGTTCATTTTGCGCGAACAATTTGACGAGGGGACGCCTTGTTCGCGTCCAAGGATGCTACCGCCGCAAGATGAAACCAGGCTGAATACCCGACGAGGAACCGGCATTTCTCTCCTCGGCATATTACAAACATGTGTCCGAAAACGCTCGTCTTTGGACAGAGCGCCTTGGGTTGCCGGAGATAGATTGCGGACCGTCATGTCCTCGATTATCCGGCGGCGCAGAGGCTAAGCTCAGCCATCTGGACCTCCTGTCTGAAGGTTAGGGTTGCAACACCACCATCCAATCAGTCAGGAGGCTCCGATCAGAGCCGGTCCCCTTCGCCGCGATAGGATCTTAAAGCTCGTCGCGATCTTTCAGATTCGCTCCCACGCTTGTGGCGTCAGCTCCGGCGATAAGCAACTGTCGAATGTCTAGCTGTCCATGTGCGATCACATAAGCTTAGAAAGCTGTGCAGTATGATTATGCGGATGCAATCCGCGCTGATCTTGCTGATCGCTCCATCAAGGCCTTCATTCCATCGGCCACCGCTGTAACGAACCCGCTCCCGCACCTGCTTGCATCCTATGTTGCAGGCAACGGCGCCCTCGAAGACGACCACTCCGATATCGCTAACTTGCGGCGACGTGCTCGTAAGCATTCACTCTTTCTTACATTTTCGCAAAAACCTCGGAAATGATGGAAAATTTTTGGGCCTGCCACCGTCTATAGTCGAGCACCAATTTGGCCGAAATCCAGCAATGTCCGCTTCTTTTGGCAGCCTCCCAACCCAACAATCCCTGATGTTCGGCGGCCGCGAGCATTCTGCCGGCGTGACTCCGGGAAATGACATACTCCGTTGCGGCAAATCGTGCCGCGAGGGCGCCGACCCACACACGCTCACCTGTCGCCGCCAGTAGTGGCACGCGCGACATCAGATCATGCAATATGTTACTCCCGGATTCAGACTTGACGAACAGCGCAACGGTTTCCGGAGGCTTGTACCAGTCGGGGTGGTTAAATAGCCGACGCGCTACTCGCGGTTGAGCGCGAAATAAGATCGTCGGATTCGCCTCAGAACGGCGATATCGATCTCCTGCATCCATGCTGTCGAGCGAACGAAGGTGCCCGTCGAACCATTGGCGGATCAACTGTTCGGCATAGGCGGTTGCCTGCAAGGCTCTAGCGCGCCGGTCCGTGGTCTCCATTGGCTCGAACAACTTGTAGTGCGCCAGCTCCTTCAGATGTGAGATTGCAGTGTTGGGACTAGCGATACGGTTCTCAAGCAAGAATTTCGCAAGATTGGAAGCGGTTAGAGGGGGATAGGAGGGGTTTAGTTTTCGCTCGAAATGCAAGGCCAACGCCGCCTGGCTAAGCAGCCACTTCTGCAGATCGGCGACATAGCGCACCACTCTGGGCGCAGTTTGGTGAATTGCCAATAACTCCAGTGCGGCTTCGCGAAGAGCAGCGGCGAAGGAGGGATCAACCATAAGATCGTCGACGCTGAAGCTGCGGCATTCATTTGAGAAGGGGGCTGAATCTGAAAATGTAGACATTCTCTGAAACGGAAGCGTCGTCAGCATTTCGTCACGGCTAGATGGCAACATGCAAAAAAACAAATGGACAAAAAAGGTGGTCCCAGGCGGCAGCGACCGCGTCAACTCTATCCATAGCTGCGCAAAAGTGGAAGTAGACTTTGCTTTGAAGCTTGGATTGCAGGACCGTTGATCCCAACCCGGAAGTCGATTGGTTCCCGGTGAAGACAGACACGCAGATCATCAGCCAGCGCGCAAGGCATAGTCGTCAACGCGTTCTCCGCCGTCGGCGCTGACGCAGCCTGATCCGGTTGCGCAACTGATCGGCGTTGATCCCATGCGCAACTGCAAGCCCGCGCCAAGTGGCATGCTGTTGGCTTCGATGTCAGAACATTTAAGACTCCGAAAGTCTGGCGAGATTCGACGCAAAGAACAGGCGAAGCTCTCCTCGGCCAGACGAGCTCGGCAATTGATGGATGCTTTCGTTTTGAAGAAGCAGGTGCTGAATCGCCGCCGAGGCCTGCCGTTCCGGATCCTGATCGATGACCATCTCAAGCCAGCTCTGTTGGAGATAGCTCCGGTGATCCGGCGAAATTTCGTGCGTGATCCAGATGATTTCGCCCGGCTTGGAAACCGAAATCGCGAGCCAAGTGCGTGCGCAGAACCTGTCCTTCCTCGAAGGCGTGCGCCGCGGTGCTTTCACCGTGCCGAGCGATCCGGACGGCTGCGTGGCCTTGTCCCCGTGCTGAAGATCGCCTCGGAGCAGGGGTATTCCGGATGGCTCATCATCGAAGCCGAACAGGACAGCGCGGTGCACCAGCCGTTCCACTATCAGAGCATGGGCTATCAGGCGCTGACTGGCATGGCTAAGGAAGCACGCCTCGACAAAAACTGACTTCCGCCACGTGGGCACAAAGAAATGCGGTGGCGCGAGATGCCTGTTTTGGGTTCTCAAGTTCTACTTCCATCCAGGCGAGAGATCGGAAAAATCCGAAACCTCGGCAACACTATTTAAGTGTTGCGCGCCTTGACCGGCGTATGCAGTGAAGCACCTGCCTTTTCGGCCGCCGCCTGCAGACGCTTGTCCCTGGTCCATAACGCCGCTCGCGGATCAAGCAGTATCGAGGCGAGCAAGTGGGCATCTGTATAGCCGATGCCCATACTGAAAATGCCGTGGCGATCAATCATTATCATCACCTCGTCGTGCGTTGCGACGAACGCTTGGCGCTGGGCTGCTAGGAACGTTATCACGCGCCCGCGATCTCGAAGGCTGCCAAGTGCCAGTTCGCCAACCACAGCCGGATGGCAGAGTAGACGATCATTCTCGATGATCGTGCGCAGCTCTGCATCAGCCTGGCGAAAATGATCGATCCATATAGAAGTGTCTGCCAGTATCACTTGGCCGCCGCGCTCCGGCGACGTGGAGCTGCTTCTGCATCGGGCATGGTTCCGCCGAGGGCGATGAGGCGTTTTCCGGACTCCACTCGGACAAGCGTCTCCAACGCTTGGCGAACTAGAGCAGCGGTCTCTTTCGTGCCGGTCAGGGATCTAGCCCTTTCCATAAGAGTGTCGTCGAGATTGATAGTCGATCGCATAATTTCATATCCTGTCCTGACGCTCTAAATAGCACCATTTGGTGATAGAATCTACGCCTAGCTCCCATGTCGATATGTCCGGCGTCATGATACGAATTAGGCGGAGACGTGTCGACCGAGATCACCCGACTGAGACAAATCTGCGGCGAAATCAATACGCGGTCGACGACTCTACTCCAATCAAGAGCTGGGATAGCCCGCACTTGGCCAACCGATCACCGATACACTGGCTTTGACGCCGCATCAAAGACGGGTCTCGCCGTTTGAGCCCATGCCACCGCTGCGGCGGTGGCGTTGCCAGCCTCATGCGGCCGGCAGCGCGCTGATCGGGATGTCGTCGCTCTCGTCGCCGTGCTCGAAGGCCATTTGGTCGGCGAGCTGGCGGAGTTGGTTGAAGTCGGCCGGGCCGTCGAAGGAGGTGCCGCCGAGGCGGACGGCGACGGAAAGCGGCGCGCCGTCGGCGCTGAAGGTGGCCGCAGAGACGCGCGTGCGGATGCGGGTGCCGATGTCGCGGGCGTTTTCGACCGTGGCGCCAGGCAGGAAGATGCCGAGTTCGTTGGTCGCAAGCCGCGCCACGAGATCGCCACGACGAACCGAGGACTGGATGATCGAGGCAAGCGACTGCATCACTGTGTCGGCCCATTGTGGCCCGTAGCGACGGCCGATGTCGTCGAGCGTATCGACGATGACGGCGATGACGATGCCGCCGGCATCGGTGGCGGCATGCTTGCGCCGGTCGATAAAGTGCTCGACGGCCGCGGCAAAGGCAGTACCGTTCAGCGTCTTCGTCACGCTGTCGTAGCGCGCCGCCCGGGTGACGTTTTCCTGCATCTTGCGGACGACGCCGTTGTTGAGCTGCAAGGCAAAAAGCAGCGGAAAGGCCACAAATGCGGAAACAAGTGCTGCACCGACAAATCCAACTAGAAATGGCCGATCCGGCATCAATAGGTTTAATAAAAGTAAAAGACCAACGGAACCCACCACGGCACACAGCGCGCCGAGCGTGGCCCTCCGCAGGGCTTTGAAAATGGTGGCGGAGGGATGTCGCTGTTGTAGAATCATATCGGAGTTATCCCCGTTCTGTAACGCTGCGTCAGCTAAACAGAGGCCTGAAAAAACCGACTTAAGAAATCCTGTAAAATTTGTTGTTTTGCACAGTTGTTTTCACGAATTAATTGTCTTTGAACGAATATTCGGAATCGCGGTTTGCGCTTGGTGCACGGTTTGCGGCAGAACCGCAGCGCATCTCGATCCATGGTCCTGAGCATATTTCATCTTCAGCGTGCCTATCGGCATGGGTCACGATGACGATAGGCACAACAAGCAATTGTTTTCGCGGCAACGTCCTGGGGTCATTACCCGATGCCCTATTTACAATAGTTGCGAACAACGACAAATTCGGCCATGTGGACGGCTTGCGAGTGAAAACTCAGTTGCAATTTCCGGTTGTGTGGCATTGTTGGATCTCCCCCGTTCAGGTAAGGCTGAAGCTTCGTGCAAAAGCTTAGGTCCAGTCGACGTACAGGACTGCCGTCAGTTCAATTCTACCACAACGGTCCCTGCAGGCCGCAAAATTAGGCTCGTGGCTCATCCTCATTAGATGTCGTCGCGGAGGCCCGCACGTGCCAGTCATGGCGGAAGCCAGCCCAGTTCCCGATCTCCGGTCATCGGCGCGTTCACCTCCGATAACTGTGTAGATCCTGCGATCGTCGATCGTCGGCACTCCAACTGAATTCTTCGTCATATGCGAGGATCAACTCGCGATCCGGCTCGTGGACCGGTACATGGGGACATGTTGACGTGCGTTCACAGTATTGCGTGATGTTACAAAAAACTTTCGATAATTTTAGGCTCCAAAAGCTCACGCGTGTGCATGGGGAGACCGCTAATCTGCAAAAGGAAATTGTTCCAGCCCTCCAAATCGACATATACGCCAGACATAGTGTGGAGTTTTCCCAGATCGGCCGTTAGCGCCGCAAAATCGATAGGAGCCGGCGCGCTATCGTGGCTGGGGTCTTCGGCATCGATAGTGACCGTGGTCTTGTCGTACTCATGTGACAAAGTCTCGGAAGAGCATGAAATAGCACGACCCTCAAGGCATCCTGAAAACCCTGGATCGCATGTTTGGCGCCACAATAGGCCGACCGCAGGGGAGTCCCTCTATGGGCAAGTGGGCAATTCGCTGAACGAATGCGAGCTGAACCATGTAACGCCCGATACCCGCAACAACAGCTCACGCGATACTCTTCCTGTCGGTATGCATAGATATCGCGGCATCTGGCATGAAAACGAACATAACCTCTGAAACTTGAAAGCTTCCAGAGTGTTTTGTCTTTTGTCGATCCAAAGACCGGAATGAGTAACTGGCTCTGATGCCGCGTTCTCTCAAAGGTTGGCGGACGAAAAACCAGCGAAATCCTGACGCCTGCAGCGGCGGGGGTGCGGCATTGGCGGTGATTTTCGATGATACAAGAGCAGGTTTTGGTCGTCGGCGCAGGACCGACCGGATTGGTCCTCGCACTTTGGCTCACGAAAATGGGCATTTCCGTCCGCATCATTTCGGATGCGCCCGGGCCCGGGACGGCGTCACGGGCGCTTGCGGTTCATGCCCGAACATTGGAACTCTATGGCCAAATGAATCTCGCTGACGCCGTTGTCGCCGCGGGTTTTGAAGTCAAGGGCGTAAAACTCTGGGTCGGCGGCAAGCCGGAGGCGAAGATCTCGCTGGAAAATGCCGGCACGGGCCACACCTGCTATCCCTTCCTGCACATATATCCGCAGGATCGGCATGAGCGCCTGCTCATCGATCGGCTCGGCCAGGAAGGCGTCACGGTTGAGTGGAACACCCGCTTCGTCAGCTATCGGGAGCACGACGCCGGCATTCTTGCGACGCTCGCGGACCCCAGCGGAAAGTTCGTCGAAACCTCCGCCGCCTTCCTCGCCGGCTGCGACGGTGCGAGTTCCGCGGTGCGCAAATCGCTCGATCTCGATTTCCCTGGCGGCACCTATGCGCAGACCTTCTACGTCGCCGATGTCGAGGCGTCAGGTCCATCGATGACTGGCGAGCTGCATCTTGACCTCGACAGCTCCGATTTTCTCGCGGTTTTCCCCCTGGATGCCGAGTCCGGAGCGCGGCTGATCGGCACCGTCAAGGAAAATCCTGAAGATGCGGGAAAGCTCAGTTTCGAAGACGTCGACAGCCGCGCTATCCGGGACATGAAGATCGACGTCAAAGCCGTCCATTGGTTTTCCTCCTATCGCGTCCACCACCGTGTCGTCGAACACTTCAGGAAGGGTCGCGCTTTCCTGCTGGGCGACGCGGCGCATATCCATAGTCCGGCCGGCGGCCAGGGGATGAATACTGGCATCGGCGATGCCATCAATCTCGCCTGGAAATTGAGGATGGTGCTCCGCGGCGAGGCCGAGCAAAAGCTTCTCGAAACCTACGAAGTCGAACGGATTGCCTTCGCCCGCAAGCTGGTGCGCACCACAGACCAGATGTTCACGCTGGCCACGGCCGAAGGCAGGCTCGCAGCCTTCATCCGCAGCCGCATCGTGCCTCTTGTGGCGCCGGCAATGTTCAGTATCGACGCCTTACGGGAATGGGCGTTTCTCACCGTCTCACAGCTCTCAATCAATTATCGCGACGATCCGCTGAGCGAGGGCAAGGTGGGCGATGTTCAAGGCGGCGATCGCCTTCCGTGGATCGAATTGGGCAATGGCAGTTCCAACTACGATGGCCTCAAGGATATGCGCTGGCATCTCCAGATCTACGGCTCCGGCGGACGGGATCTTGAGGCTTGGTGCGATGCCCATAGCGTGGTGCTCGACCGTTTCGCGTGGCATGATGCATTCAAGCAGGTCGGATTGGAAGACGGCGCGACGTTTCTGGTTCGGCCTGATTGCTACATCGGCCTCGCTGGCCAGCACCTGAGCGCAGCCGAACTCGGCCAATATTTTGACCGCAAGTGTCAATTCCAGATGCCACATTCCTAGATGCATCTCTCGAGGAGACGACCATGACTGATGTGAAGACAGTCCCGGAACCACGTGACGAACATCTGCGCAAGTTGGCAAACTGCATACGCTTCCTGTCGATGGATGCGGTGCAGCGGGCCAATAGCGGCCATCCCGGCATGCCGATGGGCATGGCCGACATCGCCACTGTCCTTTACCGCGACTTCCTCAAATTCGACGCCTCGGATCCCCATTGGTTCGATCGTGACCGCTTCCTGATCTCTAACGGCCACGGCTCGATGCTGCTCTATAGCCTGCTCTATCTCACCGGCTACAAGGACATGACGATCGACCAGATCAAGGCCTTCCGCCAGGTCGACAGCAGGACGGCGGGGCATCCGGAATATCATCACGCGACCGGTATCGAAACCACCACCGGGCCGCTGGGGCAAGGCATTGCCAATTCCGTCGGATTTGCGCTTGCCGAGCGCATCATGAATGCAAAATTCGGCGACGATCTCTCGAACCATTTCACCTATGTCTTTCTCGGCGACGGCTGCATGATGGAAGGCATCAGTCATGAAGCGATCTCGCTCGCGGGCCATCTGAAGCTCGGCAAGCTGATCGCCTTCTGGGACAACAATTCGATCTCGATCGACGGTGCCACCAACCTCGCCGAATCCGACAATCACCCTGCACGGTTCCGGGCAGCGAAATGGCATGTGCTGGAGATCGACGGCCATGACACAGACGCCATCCACAACGCCATCATCGAAGCGCAGAACGTCACCGACCAGCCGTCACTGATCGCCTGCAAGACCATTATCGGTTTTGGCTTCCCGACTCGGGCAGGCACACAGAAGGCGCATAGCGATGCGCCGGGTGAGGAGGAAATCGCTGGTGCGCGCAAGCTTCTCGATTGGTCATCCCCGCCCTTCGACATCCCCGCCGACCTTCTCGATGCCTGGCGCAGGATTGGCGCCAAGGGCCATGATGCACGCATGGCCTGGGCCGATCGCGTCAAGGCGGCGGAGAACAAGGATTTCCAGCGCCGCATGAATGGCGAACTGCCGGACGGATGGCAAAAGGCGATCGAGAGCGCAAAGCAGGTGTTGCTTGGTAGCGACAAGGATCTCGCCACCCGCCAGGCAAGCGGTATCGTCCTTGACCATTTGGCAAGCGTCATCCCCGAACTTCTCGGCGGTTCGGCCGACCTTACCCCGTCCAACAACACCAAAGCAAAGGGCCAGGTGGAGATCAAGCCGGGAAGCTATGACGGTTCCTATGTCCATTACGGTGTCCGCGAACACGGCATGGCCGCCGCCATGAGCGGCATCGCGCTGCATGGCGGCCTGATCCCCTATGGCGGCACATTCCTGACCTTCTCGGATTATGCCCGGCCGGCAATCCGGCTCGCGGCGATGATGGAGGTGCGCTCGATCTTCGTGATGACGCATGACTCGATCGGCCTCGGCGAAGATGGCCCGACGCATCAGCCAATCGAACACTTGACGGCACTGCGCGCCATCCCCCGGCTCGCAGTCTATCGGCCGGGCGACCCGATCGAGACGGCCGAATGTTGGCAGGTGATCCTGGAAACGCCGCGCCGGGCAGCCTTGATCGCCTTGTCGCGTCAGCCGATGCCACTGCTGCGCAAGATGCCCAACGGTGAAAATCTCTCCGCCAAAGGCGCCTACATCCTGCTCGAAGCCGAGGGCGGGCCTCGTCAGCTGACCATCATGGCGACGGGATCGGAACTGCAACTCGCCGTCAATGCACGCCAAATCCTGCAGGCCGAGGGCATCCGTACGGCGGTGGTATCCATGCCCTGCCGCCTGATCTTCGAAGCCCAGGACGCCGCCTACAAACGAAAGGTCCTCGGCGATGGCACGGCCCGCGTTGCCGTCGAGGCTGCCGTCCAGGACAGCTGGGATCGCTATCTCGGCTTCGACGGCCAGTTCGTCGGCATGCACACATTCGGCGCTTCCGGCAAGATCGGCGATGTCTACAAGAAATTCGACATCTCAACAGAGGCCGTTGTCGAGGCCGGTAGAAAAGCGCTGGCATAGCGCGCAGGGCTGCGAGAGTAGCAAGGGTTGTCGATAGGAGCCACTGTCAGCATCCCAGCTGCGAGTATATCCCAATGCGCGTCCGCGGCACTCTTTGAATGCGAAGGATATCGATCAGATGATCCCATGCCCTTCGGATGCTTGTGCGTCGTTGCCAACCTCAGGGATTGGGCGGCGACCTCGGCCGATACCGGCAGGAACGCGGTTAGAATTTCCTGATGTTGCGAATAATGCGGTTCGACTGAGTGCGACAATCTCGTAGCGAAGCGACTGGAACTCTGTGGCGAATTCGCGGTTAGGCATGCTCACAGCGGCCTTTTTGGACCGTCTGATCTCATGCTGAATCGCCATCGCAAAGGGTATTGGATGTCTAATCCAGAAGAAGCCCCAGCCTCGGGGCTTTCGAGGCGCTCACTCTTGACTGGAACAATTACAGCTGCAACGGCCATTTCCGTCGGCGCTGCCTCGCCGGAGCAAAAAGTGCAGCCAGCGTCGCGATCGACGGAGGCCACCGTCCTGGTAACGATGAGGATCAATGGCCAACCCTATCAGTTCAGCGTCGATCCACGCACGTCGCTTCTCGATCTGCTTCGCG
The DNA here is from genome assembly GCF_029714285.1 of Rhizobium sp. CB3090. Classification (NCBI taxonomy): domain Bacteria; kingdom Pseudomonadati; phylum Pseudomonadota; class Alphaproteobacteria; order Hyphomicrobiales; family Rhizobiaceae; genus Rhizobium; species Rhizobium sp. CB3090. The sequence continues at coordinate 1,309,692 of NZ_CP121663.1, read as the reverse complement.
ATCATGCCGGCCTGACTGGAACGAAGAAGGGCTGCGACCACGGACAATGCGGAGCCTGCACGGTGCTCACCGACGGGCATCGCACGTTGTCCTGTATGAGCTTTGCAGCGATGAATGATGGCCGGCAGATCACCACGATCGAAGGCCTCTCGTCGGTGGACGGACAGCTGCACCCGATGCAACAGGCGTTTGTCGACCATGATGCCTTCCAATGCGGCTACTGCACACCCGGCCAAATCATGTCCGCGGTTGCCTGCGTGCACGAGGGGCATGCCGGCAGCGATGCCGAGATTCGCGAATACATGAGCGGCAATCTCTGTCGATGCGCCGCCTACCCCAACATACTGGCTGCCGTGAAACAGGCGCGCGACGAGATGGAGAAGCCCTAAATGCTACCCTTCAGCTATGAAAGAGCCGGTGATATCGGCAGCGCCATCGCTGCGGCAGGCGAAGCAAAAGAAATCCCTCCGACTGCCGCACCAGCGCAGTTCATCGCCGGCGGCACGAATATGTCCGATTACATGCGGCTCGGAGTCAACCGACCGTCGCATCTGGTCGACATCAATCGGATTGAGGATCGACCATTAAAGACGATCGAGATCGGCGATCCCTACATCCGCCTCGGAGCCCTGGTCCGCATGAGCGAGGTGGAGGATCATCCGGACATCAACCGGCGATGTCCGATGCTGGCCGAAAGTCTGAAACTCGCGGCCAGCCGGCAGATCCGCAACATGGCAAGCCTTGGCGGCAATGTGTTGCAGCGGACGCGCTGCGAATATTTCCGCGAGATTTCATGGCCGTGCAACAAGCGCAATCCCGGCTCCGGTTGCGCGGCCATGGACGGCTTCAATCGGCAGCATGCGGTGCTGGGTGTGAGCGACGCCTGCATCGCCACCTATCACGGAGATTTTGCCCAGGCGCTGATTGCGCTGGATGCCTCGGTCGACATATCGGGACAGTCCGGCAAACGTCGCATCCGATTTGCCGAACTGCATCGCCAGCCGGGCGACAGGCCGGATATCGAAACGACGCTGCGGCCGGGCGAGATGATTACGGCGATCGTCGTAAACGTCCCTGCCTGGGCTGCACGATCCCGTTACCTGAAGATACGCGACCGCCAGTCCTATGCGTTCGCACTGGCTTCCACAGCCGTCGCAATCGACCTCGACGGGGACATCGTGCGCGATGCGCGTATCAGCCTTGGCGGACTGGCGACTGTCCCATGGCGCGCCACGGCGGCCGAGGAGGAGCTGCGGACCAAGCCGCTCACAGAAGAGAATGCCGCGAGCGCAGCGGAGGCCGCCTTTGCCGGAGCGCGGCCGCGTCAGCACAATGCGTTCAAGATCGAACTCGGAAAGCAGACATTGGTGCGGGCCTTGCTGGAGGTCCGCGAGATGAGGATATGACGATGAACGAGGCTGCGCCTCCTGCCAAGGAAAACATGGGTGAACCCTTGCCGCGCATCGACGCCCGCCTGAAGGTGACGGGAAAGGCGCCCTATCCCGCTGACATTCCGGTCAACAACCTCGCACATGGGATGTTGGTGACGAGTGCCGTTGCGCGCGGTCGTTTGACGTCGCTCCATCTGAACGAGGCGCGGGCGGTCCCCGGCGTGATCGATGTCATCACCCATGAGACCGTTGAGGGCGAACTGGAAGCTCCCGAGTTCGGAGCATCGGGATCGACTTCTATCGGACCTTTCCACGGTACGAAGATCTGGTATGACGGTCAGATCATTGCGCTGGTGCTGGCCGAGACCATCGAGGCTGCTCGCGAAGGCGCAATGCGCATCAGCGCCGACTACGAGGCGGAAAAGCCGAGCACGACCTTCGACTCGGAAGGCACGGAAACCGTGGCCGCGGCGGAAGCCAGCAAGCAGTTCAAGGAGGCGGCAAACCCAGCGCGATTCAGAAAACGGTCGCGTCAGCATTGAATGGCGGCAGGACGTAAACTCCGTTCGCCTGGATTGGAAGAAGGAAATCGACGGACTTTTGGTCAAAGCGCCGGGGCATCGAGGTTTTGGAAGTCAATTGATTGGCCCGTTCTCGGCCCTGGAGAAGGGGAAGTAACGATCGAGTTTCACCCGAATGGGTGGCGGGCGGGCCATGTCGTTTTATGCACAGGGCTAAAGAGCGGAACGAACCGGATCGGATCGTATGTAATTCTTGATGTCTGCCGTCGCATTCGCGAGCATCTCGGTTGACATCTTCGTGCCTTGCGAGCGTCAAAGCGGAGTATTTGCCGTTGAACTCCATCCCCGCCCGGTCCTATCGCTTTCGGAAACGTAGCTTCGGTTGCTAAGACGCGCAGGCAGCCGTTACGCGACTCGCAAGGATGTCAGGGTTCAGGTGGTCCCGAGAGTTCAGGCAGCGCTTCAGGACGAGATACTCGCTCAGGCAAGGCATCTTCCCCGTCGGATGCGATTTCCCAACGAGGGGCTCCGTAGGCATTTCTGCAGGAAGCAACATCCGCCTTTGCTGGGGCATCAAAGTATGCAACGAAAAAGCCCGCCACCGCATTTGGGTGACGGGCAGCTAGACTGGAGGTACCGCTCCAAAAACTAAGCCGAAAGAGGCGCGACCGAAGACAGTGGCTCAGCGTACTTAACTATCGAACACCGTTGGAGCATTTCGGTTCCTTCTTCCTCGCAGTGCTCCAGCACAGTTTCATCGCCTAGCTCGATCGCTGAGTGTTCCCCTCCTGGTTGCGTACTGACATTTGCTCGAGCACTAATCGAAATCATATGAACATCAGAAGGAACTGTGTTGGAAAGGGGATAGTCGAGAATTGGCCATGGACACGGATCGCTATAACTGGATCAGCAGACGCGCGCATCAGATCTGGCAGCAGGAAGGTTTCCCCTCGGGGCGGGACCGCGAACATTGGTCTCAAGCTGTGGCCGAACGGAATCTGCTCGAACTTGGCGAGTGCTTCGGGTCCGACAGGAGGTCCGTTGGACGAGGTCAAGAGCGTGTTAGTCGTCAATGATGAGCCTTTAGTTCGATTCGCGGCGGTTGACGCCCTTGAACAAGCCGGGTTTGAAGTGTTGGAAGCCCGTAACGCCGACGAGGCTCTTATTTTGCTAAACCAGAGAACTGTCGACGCCGTGTTTACCGATATCAATATGCCCGGATCCATGGACGGTCTCGCGTTGGTTTCGCAGATTCGTGCCCTTTCGCCTGAGACGAGGGTCGTTGTCACCTCCGGCGACGTCAGGCTCGGCAATTTCGACCTCGCAAGCGGCGTATCATTTCTGCCGAAGCCCGTACCAATTCAAACGTTAATCAAACTATTGTCGACGCCAGTTCCAAAATCAAATTGATGACGATGGATTGGCGTCGATTGAACGGGCTATCCGTATGGAAATGCTGACGCGTGAACCATCGGCTCCTTTCACTTCCATGCGTTCGCGAATTACGTTTTTGTCTGCGATGCATTCGTTTGTAGTCGGCTCGATGATATGTCCACAGGCAAACTCCAGCACAATTAAAGCATTGGAACAAATAAGGTTTCGAGATGTTTGGTGTGCGCACAATAGGAGGAAACGCCAATGAAAACACTCGCCATCCTTTCCGCCACTCTTTTGATGGCAGCAACAGCGGCATTCGCTCAAAGCCAAACGCCATCAACGTCGCAGACCACGCCAGCTATCAATACGACGCAAAATCCAGGCGCTCCGGTCGCCGGCAAAAACAGCTTTACCGAGGATCAGGCGAAATCCCGCATTGCCGACGCCGGCTATACGAATGTCAGCGGCCTCAAGCTCGACGATCAAGGTATCTGGCGAGGGACTGCGATGAAGGACGGCAAACAAGCGAACGTCTCCTTGGATTTCCAAGGAAATGTGACGACGGGGAAATAAGCGACCATTAGAAGGAAACAGACCCAATGAGAACGATTACCGGACTGTATGACAACTATGACGATGCTCATTCCGCCGTTAAGGCCTTAGAAGAAGCCGGCATTCCCTCGGACGATATCAGCATCGTAACGAACAAGGCCAGCGGCATTGATGTCGAGGGACAGGGGAGCCGGGCGGCAGAAGGCGCCGGAACGGGCGCGGGTCTCGGCGCAGTTGCGGGCGGTGCAGGGGGACTGCTCGCCGGGCTTGGAATGCTCGCAATTCCCGGTGTGGGGCCGGTGGTCGCCGGGGGATGGTTGGTTGCCACGGCCGCCGGCGCTGCCGCCGGAGCGGTTGCGGGTGGTGCCGTCGGCGGCATCGTCGGAGCGATGATACGAGAAGGTGTTCCGGAGGAGGATGCCAATTTCTATGCCGAAGGTGTTCGCCGAGGCGGCTCGCTCGTAGCGGCGAAGGTGGAGGATGCGCGTGTTTTCGAAGCCCAAGCAATTCTCACCAATATGCGGCCCGTCGACATGGTGTCTCGGCGTGCCAGCTATGTAGAGCAGGGTTGGAACCGCTTCGATGAAACCGCCGATCCTTATACCGACGACGAAATCGCGGCCGAACGCGAGCGCCTGCGCCGGTATCGCCTGTGAGGCATTTTTAAAAAAACGAGAAGCGGGCCTAAGCGGCCCGCTTCCATCGCAAGGCGCGAAATTCCGGCGACATAAAGAATCGGCCCAATGCAGTCGCGGAAAGGAAGACCTTTACCCTCCCGCAATACCTTGACTGCAGGCCGCGAGCGCGATTAGTGGTTGACCTCAACCGTTGAATTCACCGCCAGCTGTCAAGGAGACCTCCTGACGCGCCATGGATGGGATCAGTGTCCGGCACGGATAATGACGCGATTTTCGCCAGCATATCGGGCGTGGCGGCGGCAGTCTGAATATCGGCATGCTGGCCTTCTGGATAGGCGCCGACGACCGTAAAATGCGGAGAGCAGCCAAGGTTTCGGTGACCTGTTCCGGCGGGGAGAACCAAGCAATCCCCGATTGAAACGATTGTAGGCTGTCCTTCAGGGCCACCGATCAATAGGGTGGCGCTGCCACGGCGAACGCCCAATACTTCGTGAGCACCGGAGTGATAATGCTGGTAATCAAAGACGCCATTTTCCCAGATGCCGGTCCATCCGTTCGCGGCGAAAATGCTTCCAAAATCTGAAAACGGTTCACTGGTCGATGGCGCGCCTCTATAAATCAGAACGGGAAGGCGCTGATTGTTTGGTACCCACCCACTCGGCTGGAAATAGATTTTTTCGATTTTCACAAGACTTGCCTCCATGAGTCATAGGTGCCTTCAGTGCCGTCTGCTTCTGCTTGTTATCAAGGGCGCCGGGCAGCGCAATGCCTCCCTGCTTCGCGGCTTCGCTTAATACTGTGCTGGCCTCGCTGTGATCGCTCATCATGTCCTTCGCAAACTGCGTGGCATCGTTCCCGGCATTTTGGCGAAGGAAAGATGAGAGACTGTCAAAGCTGTTCCGCGGCTAACCAACCATCGTGATCGATGTTCCAAGCGGTTCAGGCTATTTCCTATTTTCTCGCTGCTTTGACGGCCGGCATGACCCGAACGAGGCTGGTCATTCCGGGTTCGCCCCGCCCGGGTTGATTTAGTAAAAAGTAGTCGTGCTCTGATGCAGAAGCAATCGACCTGGCAACCTCCACTCTCTATGCCACGACTTGAAGATCCAGGGACTGACCGTTCGCACGGCGAAGCGGTGCGGCTTGCGTCCGCGTGCCAGACAATTGCCGATAGATGTTGAGATAATCTCGAGTCATCCGTTCGGCGCTGAAGCGTTCCTCGAACTTCTTCCGTACTTTCCGCCGATCGAAGCGCAGGACCCATTCGATATTTTCCACTGCCTCGGTCACGCTATCAACCAGTAAGCCAGAGACGCCCTCATCGATTACTTCGGGAGCGGAACCGCAACGGAATGCGATAACAGGGGTGCCACACGCCATTGCCTCTATCATGACGAGACCGAAGGGCTCAGGCCAATCGATCGGGAAGAGCAGTGCGCCCGCATTGCCAAGAAACGTAGCCTTCTGATGCTCACTTATTTCGCCAATGAATTCCACATTCGGATGGCTTTTCACCATCGGCTTGATCACGGTTTCCCAATAGGCCTTGTCGGCATTGTCAATTTTGGCCGCAATCTTCAGCGGCATCCCAACCTTTGCGGCAATGCGAATGGCGCGATCTGGGCGCTTCTCCGGGGAAATTCGGCCGAGGAAGGCGAGATACTTGCCGGTTGGCTCTCTTGTGAAGGGAAGCAGATCGACGGGCAAGCCGTGATAAACTGTTCCTGACCAGTTGACCGGCGGCATTGGGCGACGTTGGTCGTTGGAGATGGACACCAGTGGAATGTCGCGAAAAGCCTTGTAGACCGGGCGGAGATCAGGCAGGTCAAGTCGCCCGTGCAGCGTTGTCACGGTTCGGTCGGCAAACTCCCTAATGAGCGGGAAATGCATGAGATCGATATGGAAATGCAGCACGTCGAATTCATGCGCACGTTGGCGGACTTCCTCCAGCATTACAACCTGATGCGGCAGGTGATCCTTGACGGCCGGATTGAGCCTCAGAGCGACGTCCGAGCACGGGACCAGCCTCGCGCTGGTAACGGAATCACCACTAGCAAATAGTGTGACATCGTGGCCCTGGCGGACGAGTTCTTCAGTTAGATAGGAAACGATACGCTCGGTTCCCCCGTATAGTTTCGGTGGAACACTTTCGGCGAGCGGTGCGATCTGAGCGATCTTCATCGGCAAAACCTCCTCAAGAGAGCAAAGAGTCGTCGGCAAAAATCAGGTCCGCGTCCGACAAGGCACGCGGGGGTCAGTGGAGGATCTAGATCCCGAATGGCTGTTTGGCACGCCCTCCTTTCCAATAGCTGCACAGGCCGAAGCCGACGGAACGATGTGCTTGTGGTCTTCGGCGGTTTGTCTTTTTGGTATCGATTGAGGGGGATGAATTTTGCGTGACGCGGCATTGATCGTCGTCGTCCAACGCTTTCAGGGCCGCAAGGACTTCGTCATAGGAGACGATCTGGCTCATCCCGGGGTAACGCCGCAAGGCCGGTATGGATTCGATCGCGGATATGTCGGATGCCCATGAGGCGAGAATTGCTTGCTTCTCATCCTTGCTGATGTTTTCGTCCGTCAGCACCTCACGCGGGTGACCGAAGTGCATTGCTGGATGTAGCAGATGCCCGGCGCTGATCGCTGCCGTGGCTTGTTGAGATACGGTGTTCGTGTCGTTTGCCTTTCTCATCCTACTGGCCTCCTTGCAGGAGATGGTGATCGTGGTTTTATCAACCCATCCGTTTCCGCAACGGATTAAGGTCCGCCCACCGAAGCGGGCGGACCGCAGTAGTCTTAAAAATCCATTCCAGCCCCCGCCGGCAAGGCAGGTGCGGTTTCCTTCTTCGGCTTTTCGGCGATCATCGCTTCCGTCGTCACCAGCAGACCGGCGACCGAGGCTGCATCCTGAAGGGCGGTACGCACGACCTTGACAGGGTCAATGACGCCTTGAACATAAAGATCGCCATATTCGTTGGTCTGAGCGTTCCATCCGAACGAAAAATCGGCCTTTTCGCGCAATTTTCCGACGATGATCGAGCCTTCGGCACCGGCATTCTCAGCGATTTGCCGGACCGGTGCTTCAATGGCGCGGCGGACGATCTCGACACCGACGCGCTGGTCGTCGTTTTCGGCCTTGAGGCCGTCGAGCGATTTGACGGCACGCAGCAGCGCCACGCCACCTCCCGGAAGAATGCCCTCTTCAATGGCGGCACGCGTTGCATGCAATGCATCGTCGACGCGGTCCTTCTTTTCCTTCACCTCCACTTCGGTCGAGCCGCCAACGCGGATGACGGCAACGCCGCCAGCGAGCTTGGCAAGGCGTTCCTGCAGCTTCTCACGGTCGTAATCCGAGGTGGTTTCTTCGATCTGAGCCTTGATCTGGGCAACGCGGCTATCAATCTCCGACTTCGTACCGACGCCATCAATGATCGTCGTATTCTCCTTTTCGATCGATACCTTCTTGGACCGTCCGAGCATATTGAGTGTGACGTTTTCCAGCTTGATGCCGAGATCTTCGGAAATGACGGTGCCGCCCGTCAGGATGGCGATGTCTTCCAGCATGGCCTTGCGGCGATCGCCGAAGCCCGGAGCCTTGACGGCAGCGATCTTGAGGCCACCACGCAGCTTGTTGACGACGAGCGTTGCGAGAGCTTCGCCTTCGACGTCTTCGGCAATGATCAGAAGCGGCTTGCCGGACTGTACGACTGCTTCGAGAACCGGAAGCATCGACTGCAGATTCGACAGTTTCTTCTCATGAATGAGAATGTATGGATCCTCGAATTCGACCCGCATCTTTTCGGCATTGGTTACAAAATACGGGCTGAGATAGCCGCGGTCGAACTGCATGCCCTCGACGACTTCGAGTTCGGTGTCGGCGGTCTTGGCTTCTTCGACAGTGATGACGCCTTCGTTGCCGACCCTTTCCATTGCCTGGGCGAGATAGCGTCCGATTTCCGGATCACCATTGGCAGAGATGGTGCCGACCTGAACGATTTCGGAATTGTTGGATATCTTGCGGGCGTTGGTTTTCAGTTCCTTGACGACGGCGTCGACGGCAAGGTCGATGCCGCGCTTCAGATCCATCGGGTTCATGCCTGAGGCGACTGCTTTGGCGCCTTCGCGAACGATGGCCTGGGCGAGCACGGTTGCAGTCGTGGTCCCGTCGCCGGCGATATCGCTGGTTCTGGAGGCGACTTCACGCAGCATCTGTGCGCCCATGTTTTCGAACTTGTCCTCCAGCTCGACTTCCTTGGCGACGGTGACGCCGTCCTTGGTGATGCGCGGAGCGCCGAAGGACTTGTCGATCACGACGTTACGACCCTTCGGCCCGAGCGTCACCTTCACCGCATTGGCGAGAATATCCACCCCCTTCATCATGCGATCACGAGCATCGGTGTGGAATTTGACGTCTTTAGCAGCCATATCTTCACTCCTCGTTAGGCAGCTTGGTTAGACTGGTGAAATTTGCCCTACACCTTTTCAGGCAGCCTTCTTTTCGGCTGCCTTGGCATCAATGATGCCCAAGACGTCGTTTTCCTTCATGATCAAGAGGTCTTCATTGTCGATCTTGATCTCGGTACCAGACCATTTTCCGAACAGGATGCGGTCGCCGGCTTTGACATCGAGCGGCTGGACCTGGCCGGCGTCATTGCGTGCGCCGGTACCGACGGCGATGACTTCGCCCTCTTGCGGCTTCTCTTTAGCAGTGTCGGGGATAATGATGCCGCCCTTGGTCTTTTCTTCGGACTCGACGCGGCGAACGAGAATGCGATCATGAAGCGGTCGGAACGACATGCTTTCCTCCAGTGGATAAACGATGATGATGTTGTTCCGCTATCCGGACCGGATGACCAGTCCGGGCGGGTGCAAAACCTCACACGAGCGCCTTGCGCAAAATGATCTGGTTTTGCGAATTTTCGATTTCAAGAGGAGAAAACAAAAAAATTAGCACTCGGGAGGGAGGACTGCTAAGCCGATGAAAAGGAGCGACAAACTCCTCTTTTGAATGCGGAACTTCCCTCGCAGTTGGGGGGAGTTGCGCGGGACACTGGCCTGTAAGGAACCGTAAAAAGCCGAGCAATTTCCTGGCATCTGAAGTGACGGTTGAACTGGGTTTCTGCACAGCCGAAATGTCCCGGCAGACCTGTGGAGGGCATTCCGGCAGCCACTTCGTTCCGACGAAGGAGTCGTCCGGCGGCGAGTTCAAGTGGCACTCCGACTTGAATCCAAATTTTCTCCTTCCTAGCTGTTAGCTATCCCAGGCTTGATGAGCTCGGTCACTTATCGCACGTCTGTTCAGAGTGAGATCGATATGAAAGAGAAAAGCGAAATTATTAAAGACCTCAGCATCCAGGAGCGGGAAGAGGTCTTCGTCGACATAGCCCGCACCCTGGAGGGTACGGCACATGAAGCCTTTGTCGAAGGCAACAGGCACTTTGCCGCACTTTCGGCCAATATGGCAGAAGCGATCCGTGTCAATGCCGACGAACTCGCTCGCGACGATTCCGAAAATGCGGCGCGCGTTCTGCAACAGGCAACTGCGATGATCTCGCAGTTCAAGGCAGTCCATCCTTACCAGATGATCAGTCATTCCGTGCACTAAAGCGGGCTTTGGCGCTCGCCGTCCGTACGATGACGAGCGCGCAATAAGACGGCCAGATTGGTCTCTAGCTCGGCTTCGCAGGTGGTGAGGCCATCAACCAGCGTCGTACACGGTGGTTGGGAACATCTTAATGAAGCCGGCAAACATCTTTGCTCAGTTGGCGGGGCTTTTTTTGCCTTGCCATGTAAATGGAAGACCGCAGCCGCACGGGATGGGTTCCCAGGAGTTCACGCGGTTGCATCATGGATACGATGCCGAAGCACCGGCGCCGCCCCCCGACCAGCGTTATTTCCCGTTCATAAAGTCGCCCTCGAACCTTGCCCGCTTTGCGTCGTTATCCACTCATGGAATGCATCGTGTGCTGTAACGAAGTTCTGGAAGCATTGAAGGTGCTTGGTAACGAGCGATTCTTAGCGCCGCAACATTTAGGTGGCGATCTCTTCAAAGCTTGCCGTCCCGATCGGTCTGCCCCGCCCGCCGTTTAAGCGCCCGGGTGATTACCGATGACGTTGCTCTTTGGAGGTTGGTCGATGAAGATTGCTCAGATTGCGCCCCTTGCAGAAAGTGTTCCGCCTAAATTTTATGGCGGAACCGAACGTATTGTTTCCTACCTTTGCGAAGAACTTGTCGCCCAGGGGCATGACGTGACCCTTTTTGCGAGCGGCGATTCCGTCACCAGCGGCAAGCTGATACCCTGTTGCGACATGGCGCTGAGGCTCAACACTGCAGTCAAGGACCCCGTGCCTCATCATGTTCTGATGCTGGACAATGTTCGCCGCCGGGCGCAGGAGTTCGATGTTCTGCATTTCCATATCGACGTACTGCACTTTCCTCTGATCCGCGATTTCGCTGATCGCGCAGTGACCACCCTGCACGGGCGCCTTGACTTGCCGGACCTCTATCCCTTCTATCGGGCCTTTGCGGATATTCCACTGGTCTCGATTTCCAACGATCAGCGCCAGCCGATGCCCCCGGTCAATTGGTCGGGAACGGTCTATCATGGCTTACCAGTTGATCTGCTTCCCTTCACAGAGAAGCCGAATGGCAACTACCTCGCCTTTCTCGGCCGGATCTCGCTCGAAAAGCGCCCTGATCGCGCGATCGAGATCGCAAGCCGATCAGGCATGCCCCTGAAGATCGCGGCAAAAATCGACAACTTCGACGAAGAATACTGGAAGACGGCAATCGAACCGATGATAAAACGTCATCAGAATGTCGAATTCATCGGCGAGATCAATGATCAGCAGAAGGCAGATTTTCTGGGAAATGCTCGCGCGCTGCTCTTCCCGATCGACTGGCCGGAACCGTTCGGGCTTGTTATGATCGAGGCAATGGCGTGCGGCACGCCCGTTATCGCCTTCCGTTGTGGCTCGGTGCCAGAAGTCGTCGATCACGGTGTCTCCGGTATTCTGGTCGACACCGTTACCGAAGCCGTAAAGAGTGTCGAATGGGCACTTAAGCTCGATCGCCGAAGGGTACGGGCAACTTTCGAGAAGCGCTTTACCGTGGGACGGATGGCCAGGGACTATCTGGACATATACCGGCAACTGTCCGGCATTCGCACGAAGAGCGCCTCGCTGCACCCCTCCAATGGCTACGCCGTGGGTCTAGAGGTCGTCAATTGATCAGAGGAGAGGAAAATGCCGATCGTTTCCTCCGACAGTGTTCCGGCACCGGCTGCGTCCGGCACACCGATCGCTCAGTTCTTCATTCCGGCAACCGCTTCGTTGCAGGAGCGACAGCCGCTGATCCTGAAGCATGGCGATACCTTCGCCGTCTTCGATCGCAATGGCGACGTCCTTTCGGGACCGGATAGTCCGGAGGGAGTTTTCCATCGCGACACGCGCTATCTCTCTCACCTTCACCTGACGATCAGCGGCCACAGGCCGATGCTGCTGTCTTCGACATTGCGCGACGATAATGCAACGCTCACCTGCGACCTGACCAATCCCGATCTTCTCGACCGGGGCGGAAAGCTCATTATTGGCCACGACCAGATCCATCTGCGCCGCACCCGCTTTTTGTGGAGCGGTCGCTGTTACGAACGGCTGACGGTGCGCAATTACGACGACGGACCGCAGCACGTCCGCATCGAGATCGCATTTGCCTCCGACTTCGCCGATCTCTTCGAGGTGCGCGGCACGGTCAGGGCAAAGCGAGGACGTCATCTGGCACCCGTCGTCGCGGATGACGGCATCCTTCTTGCCTATGAAGGGCTCGACCATCGCAGACGGTCAACGAGGCTCTTCTTTGATCCGCCCCCAGATGAATGCGGCAGTGAGCTCGTATTGTATGACCTACAGCTTGCCGCCCATGAAACCCGCTCGTTTTTCATCGAGATAGCCTGCGATCCGGCCGGCGACGATAGATCAGGCCATTGGTCTTTCTTTTTTGCCTTGCGCGACGCCCGGCGTGCTCTGCGAGCCCTGTCGTCCAAAGCGGCCTCTATCGTAACGTCCAATGAGATCTTCAATGAAGCGGCGCGGCGCTGCACGGCGGATCTCTACATGCTGATGACCGAAAAACCGGAAGGCCCCTATCCCTATGCGGGCATTCCGTGGTTCAGCACGGTATTCGGCCGGGATGCGTTGATAACTGCTCTGCAGACACTTTGGCTCGATCCGGAGATCGCCCGCGGCGTTCTCGGTTATCTGGCAATGAACCAGGCGACGGAAATGGATCCCGCCTCCGACGCCGAGCCCGGCAAAATTCTTCACGAAGTCCGTTGCGGCGAAATGGCCGAGCTTGGGGAAGTTCCCTTTCGTCGCTACTACGGCAGCATAGATTCCACGCCGCTGTTCGTGATGCTGGCGGGCGGCTATCTCAAACGGACCGGCGACCTTGCGACCATCGAACGTCTTCTGCCTCATATCGAGGCTGCATTGTCGTGGATCGACGAATATGGTGATCGTGATGGCGACGGGTTCGTCGAATACGGGCGACTGACGGAAGAAGGCTTGATCAATCAGGCTTGGAAAGACAGCCACGACTCCGTCTTCCATGCCGATGGGACACTGGCCAAGGGTCCGATCGCAATCGCCGAAGTTCAAGCCTATGTCTACGGTGCTTGGCACGCTGCGGCAGAGATATTCCAGCGGCGCGGCCAACCGGAACGCGCCGCAAGCTTCACCGGAAGAGCCGATGAGCTCCGCCGTGCCTTCGACAAGAGCTTTTTCGACGAGGAGCTCTGCACCTATGCGCTGGCACTTGATGGAGACAAGCGACCTTGCCGGGTTCGGTCTTCGAATGCCGGCCACGCGCTGTTTACCGGCATTGCCTATCCGGAACGAGCCGAACAGGTCGCTCGCACGTTGATGACCGCATCATCCTTCTGCGGCTGGGGCATACGTACGATCGCCTCGACTGAGGCGCGTTATAATCCGATGAGCTACCACAACGGCTCGATCTGGCCACATGACAATGCGCTGATCGCCAGGGGCCTCGCGGCCTATGGGTATCGCACGGCAACGGCACGGATATTCGACGGGCTCTTCGCGGCGTCCACGTATATCGACCTCCGACGACTTCCTGAGCTTTTCTGCGGGCTGTCCCGGCAGCGGGCACAGGGGCCGACATTCTATCCAGTAGCCTGCTCACCGCAAGCCTGGGCGGCGGCGGCGCCGCTCTTCCTGCTTCAATCCTGCCTTGGCCTCGATTTCAATCCGAACAAGCTTCAGATCAGCTTCCATGAACCGCAGCTTCCCACATTTCTGGATGAAGTCATCTTGCGGCACCTGCAGATCGGCTCTGGTTCGGCAGATGTTGCCTTACGGCGCTCCGGTCGCCATGTCGTCGTCGACGTCATCGACCGGAAAGGTGATGTCCGGATTCTCACGACCGCTTAGCCGCATGACTGCCGCTCTCCGATCGATCGATCGACGAAAATGGACCATGGGCGTTGTTAAGGTGAGCGTGGACCGAGCAATCAGCGCCATTTCGGCTTGCGCGTCGTGTTGTATCGCAATTCGCACGCCGTCGCGAACTGACCAAACAGTTGAAGAAGCCGAGTTTCTTCTTCACTGCAAAGCTTGTGTTGTCTGCAAAAATCTTTAACCGACCATACGCGGGTCGCAGCTTTGTGACTTACTCTCTTGGGCTCCACGTACTGCATTCAAATCCTCCTTTTGAACCACAGCACGATAGCGGAGCTTTTATTAGAAGGATATTAAATAAGACATGCCAGGAGGAATTGTCCCGCACCCGACAAATCACCGCAGCCCATAGCTGATCTAGAACAAGCCGTTGGCAGCGCCGCCGCCATCCGCGACAGATGAACCAGATGCTGCGCAAGTTCTCGCCCCCCGCGAAGCAGCCCTCGATAGAGGCTGCGTGACTTCCGATATCGGCGATATAATGTTTTCCTTGGCCTGATAAGGAGCGTCGCAAACCTCCCAGAGAAGTAAACTCAAAGATAGTTCAGCGTGTTCCGATTGCATTTGATCGTACGGGTATATTCGCAGGACGCACGCGAGCTGATGCAGTCAAAAACATGTTCGGGAGGAACTAACCACGAATTTGATAGTTGGTCCAAAACGGAGGTTCTTATGATGCAGTATATTGCCTCGCTCTTAATCGTCACTAGTTGGCGCAAGGTTGATATCGAGCAAGCGGACGCGCTGCATCGAAATGGGAACGCTTTACTTCGTCGCAGCCAACGATCCCCAACTACATTTACCGGCGAGAATGCGTCAGCCCTCGATATCAAGGAAGTGCCATTCTAAAAGGCGGCGCTGAGCGGCTTCGCTATCCAAGGCCATTCCAGATGACCTTCGGAAGAAGCAACGACTGAAGTGGATGTTCATATGAACACAGCCCAACTGGCCATCATATTCGGCTCTCTCACACTCGTAAGCTGGTTCCTGGCTGGACTTATATCCGTTTCCGCCGATTCCCGTTTCGGAAGGCGCCATCTGGGCAGCGAAGGCTTTGCAGGCATGATCGCCTTGTCGCTCAACCTTTTCGGGTTAATAGCAGTCGCGTTGGCGGTCGCATCCGCAATCTTATAGAAAATTCGAGATAATCAGAAGGCGATTGCGTTTGGCGGCTATTGAATAAGCCGGAAGGATAGGCTGTCAGGCTCGCACGGAACCGCAAGCAGTCAACCGCATTTTCTTCTCCGAAAGGACGCGGACGGAAGCCGATGATCGAACTTCGGCTCGTGCTTGAGGAAATTCCGAAGCAGACGGCGATGGCGCGAGGTGGAGTTTCAGCCCTCCAATAGGCAAATCGCGAAAGAGCCCTTGGTTTCCCTTCGAAGTTCGCCATTTTGACCGATGATCTATTTCACAAGCGATACTCATTTTGCCGATCCACGCGTCCTGAGAATCGACCGCCGCCCTTTTCCTAGCTTGACATTGCACGATGTCGCCTTGATCCGGAATTGGAATGAGGTTGTCGAAATCAACGATGACGTGTGGCACCTTGGCGACTTCATGTCATCACGCGGCGGCGACTGCGATCAGCTTCTCTCGACGCTGAATGGCCGTAAGCATCTTGTCATCGGGAACAACGATCCGGAAGCCACGATCAACGCAAGCGGTTGGAAAAGTGTCCAGCACTACAAAGAGATGACACTGGACGACCACCTGCTGATCCTCTGCCACTATCCCTTTCGAACCTGGAACAAGATGGGGAAGAGATCGATCAATCTCCACGGCCACTCCCATGGAAAGCTCAAACCGCTTCCCAGACAGTATGACGTCGGCGTCGACGCTCAAGGTCTTCGCCCGGTATCGCTCGAGTCGCTGTTGAATTCGATCGGACGACGAAGAGCTGATCCTGCCAAGCTGTAGACATCGAGAGCAGCCCTGACAAGGGACGACCGCCCGATAATCGCGGGCGGTCGGCGACACTATCTTGATGCAGCCGCCTTCGGCTCAGAGCGTCTAAATACGCCACGCGCCCTCTCGACCATGATCTTGAGGTCGGAGGGATCATGCACGCCTTGCCGATAGAACTCAATTATGATGGCAGCAATGCGTTCGGCCTCTTCCGAGTCCTTGGCCACCTCGATCTCCTCCAGCAGTTCGTCGAAGACGGACTGGCAAGCAGCGAGGTCTCGGGCATCGAGAAAGGCCGGCTTTTGAATGACGATTCTTTCCATTATGAGGCACCAAACTGAGGATGCCGCCCGTAGAGCGGCATCCGCTGCTTTAGGCGACCTGTTTATCGGCATCGATCTGAAGCGGTGCCGCCTGTGGCTGGCTGCCGCCGATCACGATCTTACGCGGTTTCATTGCTTCAGGAATTTCGCGCTTTAGATCGATACTCAAAAGACCATTCGTCAGAGAGGCATTTCCGACCCTGACATGGTCGGCTAGCTCGAAGCGACGCTCGAAGGCGCGCCCGGCAATGCCGCGGTGCAGATACTCGCCTTCTTTCTGTTCCGCCTTTTGTCCTTTGACGACGAGAACGTTACGCTCCTGCGTGATGTCGAGATCCGCATCGGCGTAACCAGCTACCGCCATCTGGATCCGGTAGTCGTCCTCGCTGGTCTTGACGATATCATAGGGCGGCCATGTATCGATAGCCTGCAGGCGTTGGGCATTGTTGAGGAGATTGAAGACACGGTCGAAGCCGATGCTGGACCGGTACAGTGGTGCGAAGTCGAAGTCGTTTCTCATAACCAAATCCTCCGTAAAGCGAGATGGAAAGGAGACGCGTCGGAAACCTGCGTCTCCGGCTTTTCCGGCCCCCATTTGGGCTGCCGGTGACCATCGATTTGGTTTATGCTTTTTTCAGATTCAAGGCGGCAAAAAAAATTTTTCACCTGCAATCGGATCCACCAAAGCGTTCAATGTCGATAAGGCCAGTGGTCGACCGACATCACCGCCCAGTTGTTGCTCGACGATAGGCGGCGGCGGGCGCTGAAGTTTCCCGTTATTTCCGAGATTTGGCGAATGTTTAGTGCGCCCGTTCCTTCAAACAACAACCCAGTTGTTCTCACAATTGTCCGGCTGGCCTTCGCCGCTTCGCTGAAAAGCGTAATGGGCGATATGGATGAGTGACAACACGACCTCTGCCAAAGCCGTTCGGCAACGGTAAGCCCTTCACGCCGCACCTTTCCATGGCGCACAAGCTGTTTTTTCTTAGTTTGGAGCTGTGACTATGCGGTGGGTCTTGAAGGTGCGGTGCGCTTTCACGATATGAAATTCAGGCGAACATTGGTGGCATGGAAAGGAGGAAAATATGCCGCTGAACGATGTCCCTTGGACCCGGCCGGTTACCATCAGGCTCCAGTGCGGCCTGCAGCGCACTTTCACAGGCGTCTATGACGCATTGGATTTTTTAGAGAACGAGTGGCCTTTGCGCAATGGTGAGCGCCACGAGCGCGCGGTCAAGACCTGCCGAGGCGCGATCAATGGCGTTGTTCCCGCCGTCGTAGCGCGCGAAGCTTTCATAGCCGCATGCCTCGAGGCAGCAATGCCGGTCGTCATGGTGCCCTGGAAGGCAAGGCCGAACAGGCATCCGATGCGACCCCAGCGCACTGCTTCTCTGTAGGCCTCGGCTGTGCGATCCCGCTTCTATAAAATTCGGAATCCTTCGGCAGCGTCGTTCGATGCGGCGCTGCCGCCTGCGAAGCGTTGACTGCGTGAAGACGACCGGACGATGGGCTGGCGCATACATGGTCCATTAGAGGCGGCAGTTTAAAGAGAAGGATGCAACTACATTTCGCGCTTGGTCAACGACCGCGACGTCGCCCTCACAAGGCGCCAGCCCTTCAGTTGCGGTGCCCGACATCGTTGCGGAACGGCGCGGCTTGAAAATACGCGCGGCATTGACACCTCGGGAAACAGGGAGCTAGCGAAGGAAAGATTGCTGCGTGGATTGTCGTTAAAGGAAAGGACTGGAAACCGGAAGTCTGTGTTGTCTTATCGTGGTGTGCGTTTGTAACAACTCCCATCGTTGATCCTCCCCCACTGGTAAACGATGTGCGGCGGCTGCCAAACTGGCAGGCCGCCGTACATTCGTTAGATCAGCTCTTGATGGTGATGCGTTTGACCTGGGATTGCGCCTTCGCGGATTTCGGTAAAGTGACGGTCAGCACGCCGTTCTTGAAGGTGGCGTCCACCTGATCGTCCTCGACTTCGACGCCCAGCGGAATTCGGCGCTCGAACCGGCCGTAGTAGCGTTCCGAGAACTGTTTTTCCTTGTCTTCCGTCTCCGACTTCTTTTCGCCCTTCAGCGTCAGAAAGCCGTCCTCTAGTAGGACCTCAACGTCCTTCTCCTCAAGGCCAGGCATCTCGGCTGTCACCTTGATCTGGTTGTTGGCGTCGGAGATCTCGACACTCGGCCAACCGGTTCCGAAATGGGAGCCGCTGCTGAAGGATGTCAGGCCGGACCCGAAGCCGCGGAAGACGTCGTCGAACAGCCGGTTCACCTCACGATGCAACGACAGAAAAGGATCACGGTCGTCATCGCGAACAAGAGCCTGGCCGCCGTTGTTGCGGCGCATGGGAATCAGATCACGAACACTCATGGTTTTTCTCCTTTCCGTAGGTTTAATGAGCAAGGCGCTCCCGCAAAGGCGCCGGGGCGGCGCACGGCACCTTGATGTGCGCCTTGCTTTTGAGAAAGCCTTAGGCCGCCTGCTTGTCAGCCTCGATCTGTTTGGTCTGCGATATTGCCTGATCGGTTCCGATCTCAATCTGACGCGGCTTCATTTCTTCAGGGATTTCGCGCTTGAGATCGATCGTAAGCAGACCATTGACAAGACCCGCGCCCACCACCTTCACGTGGTCGGCCAGTTCGAATCGACGCTGGAACGAACGGCCGGCGATGCCGCGATGCAGATAGTGAAACTCTTCACCATTCGCCTTTTGCCCCGAGACGATGAGCATGTTCTGTTCTTGCGTTATCGCCAGCTCGTCCTGCGAGAAGCCGGCCACAGCCATGGCGATGCGGTAGTCATCCTCACCGCTCTTCATAATGTCGTAAGGGGGCCAGTTGTCCACCATCTCGGCGCGACTTGCGGCCTCGAGCGCGTTCAACATGCGGTCGAAGCCGATACTTGACCGGAACAGGGGAGCGAAATCGAGGTTTGTCCTCATAGCCATATCCTCCTTATAAGCAACATGGATACAAGGAGACGCCAAGAGCGACCGGCGTCTCCTGGACTTGTGTCAATCCCCGTTGGGCGATCGACAATATCGATGTAATTCCGCGCCTTAAGGATTCAAGAGGGAACGGAATTTCCTGGCGGAAAAATTTGTTTACTACGACGCGGCAACACCCGAACTCAGGTAGGGAGATGCGCGATAATGAGTTCTGCTGACGTCACGGTGAAGGACGTTAAGATCGTTGCCCTCTTGGGTGAGCGGCAATCACAGCGGGGACGACGCGATGTATAAGCAGGCTTTCGTAGTTGCCGGATCTATGGCAAGCGGCATTGAGACCAGAATGCTGCTGTTCGACGCGAGACTGCTGCCTTGCAAGAGGCTATCGACGGTAACGGTGGACTTGCGCGATAACACCCCAAAAGAACTGCAACCGAACGAAAAAGCCCGCTTCATAGCAGTGAGGCAGGGCCAGAGCACCGGTTATGGCTCATGCTCCGCGAACGATTTACTGGATGGGCGTTTGGTTCGCGCGAGGTTTCGTCGATCAGTAGAGTGTTCATTTTCTTGATCCCTGACCCGCCCGAAATCGCGGGAAGTTATCTGAACGTATAAATGTGAAGCGCGGCTTTCGGTTCATCGGCAAATTCTTGAAAATAAATGGGCAAAAAATTACATGGCTTCCAGTCGGCAAATGCACGGGAAGGGAGGGAAGGAATGATCAGCAGGTATCTCAGCAAGCGCGATTTGGCT
The DNA here is from genome assembly GCF_029714285.1 of Rhizobium sp. CB3090. Taxonomy (NCBI): domain Bacteria; kingdom Pseudomonadati; phylum Pseudomonadota; class Alphaproteobacteria; order Hyphomicrobiales; family Rhizobiaceae; genus Rhizobium; species Rhizobium sp. CB3090. The sequence continues at coordinate 1,289,802 of NZ_CP121663.1, read as the reverse complement.
CTCGATTCAGTTGATCTGGACACCTGTCAGCGCGCTTTTGATGCCATTCTGCTCAAGAGGAATATTGCGCGCGAAAGCGAGGAAGGCGAGCAGGTCGCAGCAATGATCATCGAACTCTTCAGAGAGGGGATCCATGACGAACAGCAGCTCGTCGTGCTCGTCGGAATTAATGAACGGCATCGCGCTGTAGGTGCTGATAAATCCCCGCCTTGAGGTCTTGTATGACCATCACAAGGTGATCCCTTTCGGGGAACGTTTGTCCGCTGTTCCAATATCGACTTTGTGGCGTTAGCGCGTGGGAATTTCGCTTCAGTCTTCAGACCCGAGCGTTTCTTGAGACTTCGACCGTTTCGATAACAGTGGGCCCCCGGTTCGATTCCCGTCAACTGCAATAGACGCCAAACTACCGCGCCTGAGGTTCGACTCCGATCAAGGCGGCCACATCCAAACATGCCTACCCGCGCCGCCGCCAAATGGGCATTCCTGATTAACTCACATCGCGCAATCTACGGATGAACTGATATCTCTGTTCGAAGCGGGGTGCGCTGGTACGAGCCATTTCGAGTAAAAGACCGGCGGCACGCGACGGCTCTCGCCCCTTTGCTGCCATCAAGCCGAAGCGGCGGAAAAGAGGGGGATCGATCCGAGCAACGCGAAGCCCCTTCCGCTTCTCGGGCAAGGTCGATTCCGGTACAATGCTGACGCCGACACCTTCGCGAACGAGTGCAACCGCGCTCGTCCAGTCACGCACCTCCATACAAATATCGCTTAGTGACAACCCTGCCGCTTCTGCCAACGTGCCCGCATGGGCATGGCAACCGCCGGTCGCCAACACGAATGGCTCGGCGACAAGTTCCGCAAGCGAGAAAGCTGCGCGCCGGGCGAGCCTGTGGCCGGCTGGTAGCACACCCACCCAGGCGTCTTGTCCGATCGGCACCGCACGTTCGCGGGACGGGTTCAACACGACACCAAGATCAATAGCTCCCGTATTCAGCCACGTTTCAACCTCGCGATCATCTGTTTCCAGTAGGAGCACTTCGATGCTGGGATGGAGGGAGCGAAACCGCCGAAGCAGCGGCGGCAGCACCGCGGCGAACACGCTCGGAAAGGCGGCTATACGCAGTGAGCCGGTTTCTTTGCCAGCTGTTTGGGCGGCTTCCTGTCGGATCGCTTCCAGATGGTCGAGTGCCGCGCGAGCATGGACGAGCGCCTGCTCGCCAAAGGCGGTTAATTCGACCCCGTGCCGTTGCCGCACCAGCAGCTTGACCCCGAGCGCTTCTTCCAGCGCGGCGAGTGCCTGACTCATGCCGGATTGGGTGATACCCACCGACTCTGCTGCGGCGGTGAAGCTGCCGGCTTCCGCTACGGCGATCAGGGCGCGAAGCTGAGTGAGATTCATAGTAGGAAAAGTAATATCATGATTCTACGCCAGTAATTTTACTTCTTGCAGCCGCCGGGTCAATCTCCTCCGCGAGGCAACAATCCGTGGAGATTTCCCAATGAAGCTTTATTTCGCGTCCGACACCTGCTCCCTCTCACCACACATCGTCATGCAGGAACTGGGCCTGACTTACGATCTCGTGCGGGTGAACAACCGAACAAAGCACACCTCCGAGGGCGGCGACTTTCTCGCCCTGAATACGAAAGGCTACGTGGCGGCGCTCCAGCTCGACAGCGGCGAGGTACTGACCGAGGGACCGGCGCTGGTGCAATATCTAGCCGATCTGAAGCCGGAAGCGTGTCTCGCCCCCGCCAACGGGACACTGGAGCGCACACGCCTCCAGGAGTGGCTGAACTTCATCACGAGCGAGATCCACGCTGGTTCGAGTCCTTTGTTCAACAAAGACCTGCCGGAAATGGTCCGAGAGATCTTCACTGCAAGATTGTTCAAGCGCTTCGATCTGCTGGATGCCGAGCTGGCGCGGCAGGCCTATCTGATGGGTGAGAGCTTTACCGTCGCCGACGCCTATCTGTTCACCGTGCTGAAGTGGATGCCAGGGTTAAGGATCGATCTCGGTGGATGGACTAATATCGTTGCCTATGCGCAGCGCATCGCGGCGAGACCATCGGTCGTCGCGGCGCTGGCACGCGAAGCGGAAATCCCGCCAGTCGTGTGAGTGCTGCCGTTCATCAGCGCTGATGGCTAATGGAATCGACGGCGTCGCGTCCAAAAGGCATTCGGCGTGGCGGTTCATCGATGTTTGGAAGAAGGCTGGAAGAGGTTCACAAACAGTCTGGACGCCCCGTAAAGACGCGTGATCGCCCTGGTGGCCGCCAATGCTTCGAAGCGACGATAGCCCAAGAGCTTCCGCACAACGGCGCCATTTTTCCGCTCTATCCAGGCTTGGTCGTTCTTGCGGTAAGGCCGTGTTCGGGTGAGTTCGATGCCGCGAGCAAGGCAGAATTTCAGCCTCGTCGCGGCGTCAGTGGCCGATGCATCCGTTCTTCAGAACTTGATTCAATTGTATGCGCACGATTTCTCCGAATACCGGGCAGACACGTCACGCGGAGAACTCATGCGCAACGGGTCTTCCTCACTTTTGTGTGATTATCAAATCGTTAGTGGTGGCACCGCTAAGGGCTGGCATGCGAACGAAATCGAAATGGTCGCCCGGTGCGCATGGTGCAAAGCGTCGTGTCTGACGGCGAGGGTGGTTGGATTGTGTCTGCATGCGGACCATCCTCGGGGCATATGCCCTGATTGCCGACATCAGAGCAGAAGTCGACACGGTTGGTCGTACCGCAGTCTCCAGGACCTGCCGATCCAGGGCAATGGAGTGACGGTCAAGCTTCAGTTAAGCCGCTGGCGTTGCAGATATCGGCAGTGCAAGCGGAAAACATTCACCGACGCGGTCCCGGCGATTGCCTCGCCTCACGCACGCAGGACAAGGAGGGTCGCCGAACTAGTTAGCCTGCTGGGTCACAGCACCGGTGGACGGCCGGGAGAGCGCTTGATGAGACAGCTTGGGATGCCGATCAGCGACGACACCATCCTGCGGCACTTGAAGCGAAATGCTTCACGGATCGACGACGACCCTCCGGCACGGATCATCGGGGCTCATCGGCAGTCCCGGAAGGAGGTGTTCGAGACGGTGCACGCTTTGAGCAAAGAAGGCTTGACCTGCTCGGAAATTGCGCATCGCACCGGATATGGCCGCCGCAGCATTGCGAAGTGGCTGACGTTAGTGCATTTTTTGGCACGGAGACCTAGCTGAAACTATCGACGAGATTTCGGCAGGCACGAATCGTTAATGCCATGACGGTGAGTGTAGTCCCGGCAATGCCGCTGCCGGGGAAGGCGCTGGCGTCGGTGACGATGAGATTGGGTACGTCCCAAAGCTGATTGTAGGGATTGAGCACCGAGTTCAGACGGTCACTTCCCATGCGCGCCCCGCCTGTTTCGTGGATCGCAGCACCCATGCACATAGTCTTGCGAAACCACGTGCGGAACATGAAACGGCTGAACGGATCGGCATCGGGAAAGGCGCCAGGGCCCATTTCTCTGAGGCCCGTGGGGGAGCCGATGAATTCCAGCTCGCCGCCGACGCCACGCACCATGTCGATTAGCACCTCTTCCTGCCGGCGCAGCAGGGCATGTTCCTCCTCGCCCATAACGCATCGGATATGAGGCACTGGGATCCCCCAGGCATCCTTGCGTCTTGCATCCAGCGTGATGCGATTGTCGGCATAGGGGAGCATACGACCGAAGCCGAAGAACGCCAGCCGTGCGGGCTCATTATCGGAAGTGGGCGCTCGGCCGATGCTGCCTTGAAAATCGAAATCGCCACGACCGGCGTCATCGGGTCCAAAACGCGGCACAAAGATGCCGCCGGATGGATTATAGAAAGGGTCTGTTGGAGCCGAGTCGTCGACCGCCCAGCCTTTTGCCTTCGAAAATGAGCCAAAGGCCAAGCATGGCAATTGATCCATGAAAAAACGCCCAAGCATGCCCGAGCTGTTACCCAGTCCTTCGGGATGGCTGGGAGTCGCGGAATTGAGAAGCAACCGCACGCTTTCGATCGGCGATGCCGAAAGTACGACGAGTGCTGCGCACACGGTCTCGACCTTGCCGGTGACGCGATCGATGAATTCTGCCCCCGTTGCTTGGCTGCCCCGATCGTCGGTCGTTATGCGACGCACGACTGCGTCATGGCGGATCGTCAGCCGTCCGGTTGCAAGCGCCTCGCGCAGCGGTTTCGGCGTGCGCTCGGCATCCGGCGCGATATAGCGCCAGGAAATGACATGCCGCTGCGGCCAATGTCCTTCCACTTCGGTCTTGAAGATTTCTTCGGCCGGCGTCAGCTTTGCGGGGCGGGCATAGACGCCATCCGGTAGGGTCTCGACGCCGTCATGATTGCCATAGAGGCCAAGGCTGGATTCCACCTCGGCATAATAGGGCGCGATTTCGTCATAGGAAATGGGCCAGTCGACGCCTTTGCCTGTTTTGGAGTGGATCTTGAAGTCGTCGTCCGTCCAGCGCAGCAGCACGCGGCCGAAGCTGTGCAGGCGGCCGCCGCCCTGACGGCCGCGAATCCAAAGGAAAGGCGCATCCTTCGGGGTCGTATAGGGATTTTTCCGGTCGTTGACGAAGAAATGGCTGAAGCGTTCGGTAAAAAAGGCGGCGCGCGCCTGTATCGGCTGCCCCTTTATTGTGGCGCGTGCGCGCTCCCAAATGTTGATGCTGCTGGCCGGCAGTTTCTTGCGCGCCGGATCGAAATCCTTCTGGCTCACCGCCGGACCGGCTTCGAGCAAAAGCACGGAAAGACCCTGAGCGGTCAATTCCCTGGCGGCAAAGGAGCCGGCGGCGCCGGAGCCGATGACCAGCGCGTCATAAATAGTCTGAGACATAGAATTTTCCGTATAATTCAGAGACGGACGCCATCGGCGTCGAAGAGGGAGGCCTTGGCGATATCGATACCGGACGCGATTGCCGCACCGGGCTGAAGTGCTGCGTCGCCCATGATGCGATAGGAGAGGCTTTGCCCGGCCCAATCGAACCAGACAACGGTGTCGGCACCCATCGGCTCGATCACCGAGACGATACCGGCGATGGTTGTCAGGGATCCCGTTCCCGGAGCGATATGTTCCGGTCGGATCCCGAGCGTTACGGGACCCGGCGTGACGGGCGCCAGAAAGGGGTAGTCGCTCAGTCGGACGGTCAGGCCGTTGCTTTCGAAGACCGGAGTGCCGGCCTTGATCGCGATCTCGCCTTTAATGAAGTTCATTGCCGGTGCGCCGATGAAGCCTGCAACGAAGAGATTGGCGGGCCGGTGATAGATCTCCGAGGGGCTCGCAAGCTGCTGGATCACGCCGTCCCTCATGATGGCGATGCGGTCGGCGAGTGTCAGCGCCTCGACCTGATCATGGGTCACATAGATCATCGTATTGCCGAGGCTCTGATGCAGCTTCTTGATCTCGACGCGCAACTCGTTGCGAAGCTTGGCATCGAGGTTCGAGAGCGGTTCGTCGAACAGGAAGACATCGACTTCGCGGACCAGCGCCCGGCCGATCGCGACGCGCTGGCGCTGTCCGCCCGACAATTCCGACGGACGGCGATCGAGCAGATTTTCCAGATGCAGAAGGGATGCTGTGCGGGCGATGCGAGCCTCGATCTCCGGCTTGGGCAAGCCGGCGACGTGCAGGCCAAAGGACAGGTTCCTGCGCACCGACATGCGCGGATAAAGCGCGTAGGACTGGAAGACCATGCCGATGCCGCGGTCCTTCGGCTCCTCCCAGGTCACGTTCTTTCCCGAAATCCAGATCTCGCCGTCGCGGATGTCCTGCAATCCGGCAATCGCATTGAGCAGCGTCGATTTCCCGCAGCCGGAGGGGCCGAGAAGCACGAGAAACTCGCGCGGAGCGATGTCGATGGAGAGCTTCTCGATGACGGTATGGTCGCCATAGGCAATTTTAAGGTCTTTTACCGATACGGCAGGCTGCATGGCATTACCCTTTGACGGCGCCGGCTGCGACACCGCGCAGGAACCAGCGGCCGGAGAAGAAATAGATGGCGAGCGGAACGACGGCGGTCAGGATGGTGGCGGCCATGTTCACATTGTAGGCGCGTTCGCCCATGGTGGTGTTGACGATGTTGTTGAGCTGGACCGTCATCGGGAGGTTGTCGCGCCCGGCAAAGACGAGGCCGATCAGGAAGTCGTTCCAGATGCCCGTAAACTGGAAGATCGAGGCGACCACGATCATCGGCACCGACATAGGCAGCATGATCTCGAGGAAGATCCGCCAGAAACCGGCTCCGTCGACGCGAGCCGCCTTGCAGAGCTCCTCGGGAATGGCGACGAAATAGTTGCGGAACAGCAGCGTGACCAGCGGCAGGCCGAAGATCACATGCACCAGGACGACGCCGGCGACTGAATTATAGAGGCTTAGATTGGCCAGCAGCCGCACCAGCGGATAGAGGAAGATCTGGTAGGGGATGAGGCCGCCGGCCATCAGAAGCCCAAACAGCAGGTTCGAGCCCCTTGGCCGCCAAAAGGAGAGAGCGTAGCCGTTGATGGCGCCGATAAAGACGGAGATGGCTACGGCCGGCACGGTGATCCTGACCGAATTCCAGAAGCCGATGCGCACGCCCAGGCATTGGGTGCCCATGCAGGCTCCCGACCAGGCGGTCTTCCAGGCGCTGAAGTCGATCATGTCAGGGAAGGCGAAGATGCGGCCCTGGCGGATCTCTTCCATCGTCTTCAGCGAGGTGACGAGCATCGTATAGAGCGGCAGCAGGAAGAAGAGCGCTGACAGGATGAGGAAGGCATAGAGCCCGACTTGGCCTGCCGTCAGCCGTGACGGTTTGGGACCGTGGGGATGAAGAGCCGCCATCAATGTGCTCCCCTTCTTCTGGCGCGCATGTGGAGCGCGTAGCGAAACGGTGCCACGGCCATGACGACCGAGAGCACGAGCACGGTGGCGCCGGCGCTCGCAAAGCCGAGGTTCTGGCGCTCGAACAGATTATCCATGATGAATTTTGCCGGCACTTCGGTCGAATAGCCGGGGCCGCCGCCGGTCTGCGCGACGATGAGGTCATAGGTCTTGATCACGCCCATGGAGAGCAGCATGCCCGATGCGGCAAGCGCCGGCCCGAGTTGCGGCAAGATGATCGAGGTATAGATGCGCCAGACCGGAATGCCGTCGATCTGGGCTGCTTTCCATTGCTCCTCGCCGATCCCGCGCATGCCCGACAGGGCGATAACCATAACGAGGCCCGCGCCCTGCCAAACGCCGGCGAAGACGACAGTGTAAATCGCCATGTCGCGATTGACGATCCAATCGAAGACGAAGCCCTGCCAGCCGAGCGCCCTGACGGTCGCCTGAATGCCGAAGGTCGGGTTCAGCATCCACTGCCAAATGAGGCCGGTAACCACGAAGGACATGGCATAGGGGTAGAGGAAGATAGTGCGAAACAGGCTTTCGAAGCGAACCTTGCGATCGAGGGCTGCGGCGAGCACGAAGCCGAGAGCAAGGCAGCCGGCGACATAGAGAACGCCGAAGATCAACACATTTTCCAGGGACGCGAGCCATCGCGATGTCCGGAACAGCTTGGCATATTGGGCAAAGCCGACATAGTTGGACGACGGAAAAATGGTCGAATCCGTGAAAGACAGGCGCACCGACCAGACCATGGTGCCGATATAGACGACGATCGCAGCGATCCATGTCGGCAGCAGGGCAAAGGTCGCAGCAAGGGGACGTCTGCGCTTGGCTTGCATCAGCAAACTTTCTCGAAAGATGGGCGGAGCCGATCGACAATCCTGGCGATCGGCTCGCTGGAAGGCTATTCGAAGATCGCGAAGAACTTCTCCGCACCTGACGCGCTGTCCTCGGACGGATTGGTCCAGAACTCGTCGACGAAGTCGTTGAGTGCGCCGGCCTGCTGCGGCGAAAGGATCAGAGCCTGATCCGGCACGATCTTGCCGGCGCTCATCAGCTCAAGGCCTTTTTGCGCGCAGGTGTCGAGCTTGGACTTGCCGACGTCGGTGCGCATCGGCACCGAGCCCTTCTTCAGCGAGAATTCGACCTGCACAGCCGGATCCATGGCGACCTCTGCGAGCAGGACCTGCCCCTTTTGTGCGGCCGCGTTGGCGATCTTCGGGAAGGAGAAGGAATCGGCCACATAGACCATGCCCGGCGATTGCGGCGCAAGCATGCAGCCGTAGTCTTTACCCAACTGCTTGCCCGCCGCAACGAATTCGCCCTTGGCCCAATCGCCCATGAATTGCACGCCGGCCTTTCCGGTGATGACCATGGCCGTCGCGTCGTTCCAGTTGCGGCCCGCAGCACCCTCGTCGACATAGGCGCGGAGCTTGCCGAGAATATCGAGTGTCTTCTTCACGCCCGCCGTCGAGGCGTCACCCTTATCCTTGTCGACATAGATCTTGAGGAAGCTGTCAATGCCGACCTGGGTCAGCAGGATCATGTTGAAGACCTTGGATTCCTGCCAGGATTGACCGCCCCAGGCGACGGGCTGAATGCCGGCGGCTTTCAGCTTGTCGAGTGCCGAGAAGAATTCGTCCCAGCTCTTCGGCTCATCGGCAAGGCCAGCCTTGGCGAAGGCATCCTTGGAATAGAACACCCAACTCTCGCCATGGGCGCCGGTCGGAGAGAGGTAGACTTTACCGTCATAGGAGATGAGATCGTAGATCGATTTCGGCAGGACTTCAGCCCATTTGCCGGCTTTCGCCACATCGTCGATCGGGCTCAAAAGCCCCTGCTTGACGAAATCGGTATTGGCAAGGCCGAGAACAGCCTGCTTGGCAGTTGGCGGATCGCCCGCGACCAAACGGTTCTGGAAAGCGGCATCGGCTGCTCCAAAGCCGGCGATGGAAGAGTCCTTCCAAGTGCCGCCGCGCTTTTCGAACTCCTGTTTGATGACGCCGAGGGCAGCGGCTTCGCTGCCTGATGTCCAGGAGGTCATAACCTCGGCTTGCGGCTTGTCTTCTGCATGGGCAGGAATGGAGGCCGCAAGGAGTGCGGCTCCCGTCAGTAGCATTTTCACTGCGTCTTTCATCGTTCCACCTCTTCAGGAAAGCCCTCTTGGCGGGGCTATTCGTTTTCGGATTGTTGATATCAGCGATAAATCGGCAAGAGCGCCTGTCTGACGAGCGTCAGCCCGTTGGCGATATCGCCGACTGGATCGGGAGCGGCGTCGAGCTCGAGAATGGCCCAGCCCTCATAGCCGCGGTCGCGCATCAGTCTGGCCCAGCCCGGCCAGTCGACCCGGCCAAGGCCGAAGCCGCAGAAATAAGGACGATGGCGGTCATGGATATGCTCGTCGATCACCGTGTCAGCAGGCATCGCACCCAGCGCATCCTTCCAGTGAGCGATAATAACGCGTTCGTGATGGCGATCCACAAGTTGCAGCGGATCGGAGCCGGCAACGATGATATGCGCGGTATCCGGACACATGTGCACGTAGGCGGGATCGGTCAGCAGCATCAGCAGATCGACATCGCGCGCTGCCGCGAAAATCGAATGCGCCTCTGTGTGAAGGGCAAGCCTCACGCCCTTTGCGTAGAGGATTGCGCCAAGGCGGTTGAGGAAATCGGCAATCTTGCGGGCCTGCTCGAAATCGAAGAATCGAACGGGCTCGGCACCCGGCGTCTGGCGCAGCGGCGCGCCGATGACCATGATATCACTGCCGCAGGCCTTCAGAAACGCGGCGTACTTCTCCGCTTTTTCGATAATGGCCGCCTGCGCCGATGCTTCGGTGAAATCGCCAGCCGCCTCGAGTTCGGCAAAGAAGCCGCTTGCCAGCGTCAGGCCGCGCCGGGAAAGCTCGGCCGCGAAGGCTTCGACCGAACCATAGGTTTTCGTCGCATCCTGCCAGTTGAAGGGAGAGAAGGTCAGCTCGACACCGGTGACCCCGGATGCCTGAACGGCATCGAGTATCTTATCCCAGAAGGCGCGGGGTTCGCTGCGAGAAAGGGCGATGATGCCGTCGTAATCCTCGACGCCCCAGAAGCCGGGATGGAAAAAGGTGACGAGATCTACGCCAAAGCGAAGCCGTTCGGTCGAGCTCATGATGCTGTCCGTTTCCCAAGGTAGGGATCATCGCCTGCGGTACGTGTTCCGCAGCAAATAATCCGTAATAATTTCAATACATTATTATTTGGCAATCGTTTGCCATAGCATGATAGTAGCCCAGTCGTTCCCAGATGCAAGCGATTTTTGGCAAACGTTTGCTAAACGGGAGGATTTGCCATAGCATCCGCCGCATCAGGCACCGGGGAGGAAACAAAAAAGTGAAAAATAACAAGGATGTGCCCGTCGAGGAGCAATCCGGGCCGTTGATGGCCGATGTCGCGAGGCTCGCAGGAGTCGCGATCTCCACGGTCAGCCGCGCTCTTGCCAATCCCGGACGTGTCAACGAGAAGACGCGCGCCAAGATCGATGCGGCCGCCAAGCAGCTGGGCTATACTCCGAACGCCATGGCTCGTGGTCTCAGGGTCGGTAAATCCAACACCATCATGATCATCCTTCCAGGATCGCTCTATTACGGCGTTTCCCAGGTCATTCCGCAGGTCCTGCAGAGTATCAACAAGACCTTGCTGCAGAATGGCTACAACTTGATGATCGCCAATCTCGGCCGTGATGAAGCTTCAGAAAGACATATTCTGGATCTCGCATTTGGCGGAACTGTCCGCGGCGCAATCATCCTGTCATCCAAACTCCCTGAAGTAGACGGGCGTTCGCTTGACAGTACCGGGCTGCCAATCGTTTCCATGCTACTGGACATGAGCGATGCGGGCCTGCCCAGCGTGGTGACGAACGACCGCGAGGCTATGCGGGAGGTGACCGCCAATCTTATCCGTCTTGGCCATCGCCGTTTTCTCTACCTTGCCGGTCCCGAGGGCAACTATCATGATGTCGAGCGCTATGGCGGCGTCGTTGAGGCATTGCAGGAAGCACGATTGTCCGAATCTGCCGTGGTCCGCTCCGGCGGAAATCTGGATTATCAGCAAGGTTTCGAAATCGGCGTGCAGGCCGCTAAGGATTTTGCCGATCTTCCGGACAAACCGACCGCGGTTATCGCGACCAGCGACGATATGGCAATCTCATTCATGAGCCGGGTGCAACGTATAGGCCTGAAGATCCCGGACGACCTCTCGATTGTCTCCTTCGACGGTTCGCCCGTCTGCGCTTTCTGCTCGCCGCCGCTTTCGACCATCGAGCAGCCGGTCGAAGAAATGGGTCAGGCTGCGGTCGCGCTCCTGCTGGCAGCCATCGATCGGTCGGAGCAAAAGCCGGAGATGCGCAATGTCATCCGCAGCCGATTTATTCAGCGTGAGAGCACGACTCCTCCCGCATAAGGCGCCGGATCGCCCTTTGTCGATGCAGCTTGGAGTGCTCTGAGCACCTGGATCACGGCGATGAAGGTCGATACGATACGTTTCGGATAGAACCGGGCAGCAGGCGATCCCTTTGATGCAGCCGTTTCCAATTTGGACTCGCGTAGAATAGCAAACGAAGCGATCTCGTTCGGTGCCTTAACGAGCGTGTTTTAATCGAAGCGATTGCTAAGCGGCGGCCTTTTGCTTCCAATACAAGAGTTGGATTTCGCTCAGTCGAAGAACCCGATCCCTTCAACAGCAAAGCGCTCAGAAATTGGACATTCGGTTGCCGAGGACAAACTTATAGCGTTCCGGTCGAATGAAGAATTCCGATCTCTCGGCGCAAGCGCCGTTATCGAAATACGATGTTCGTTCGAGCACGAGCAGGACCGCATTTCCCGTTGCTCCTATTAGTGACGTTATCCGATGCGAGACAGCGCGCGCGCCGATCTCAATTTCGGCGGAGACAATGTTGGCATCGGCTTTGTCTTTGAGAAGCGCATAAGTCGGTTGCTGCTCGGCGATTTCGGGCTCCAGGGCAGACATGAATGCCGGCAAGATGCTTCGGCCCAATGCAATTGGCTCGTCATTCACCACATGGAGCCGCTCAAGAAGTGTGCATTGCGCTCCGAATAGCGACCTAAAAGCTTGCGGCGTTTCAATGGCGCTCAGCTCGACGATTCGCATCATGGCGTCGAAGCCCTGGACTTTCAGCGACTCGTGAAAGCTACGCAACGTATCGATCTGATGACGCACTTGCTTGCCGGCCACGAAAGTGCCCTTGCCTTTCCGGCGCTCGATCAGCCCGTCCTTGTCGAGCTGTTCGAGCGCCAGGCGGACGGTGACGCGGCTGACATTGAAGCGGGCCATGATCTGCGATTCCGACGGCAGCCGCCCGGAGGGCTCGTAGGTCCTTTCGGTAATCTCGGTACGAAGACGATCTGCGATCTGCAGGTACATCGCCACCGGGTTGTTCCGTATCAGGTTCATCGTTTTTCCATTGGGTCGAAAAGACCACCGAGCAGGGCTGCTTTGGAATAGCGTTCCCCTTTGCCGCCACACAAGGGGAACTCTTCACGTTGATAGCCTGTATTATAATGTATTAAAAATTGGAGCAACTCCAATCCAGGGTCGTCCGAAGGCAACATGGCATCTCTACCTAATTCGCGACAGATTTCGTCCGGCGCCGCCTTTTCCGTGGACGGCATTGCTTTCGGCTACCCTGAAAGCCGGCGCAGCGTATTCGAACGGTTTTCGCTGAAGGCTCGCCCAGGGGAGTTCGTGGCGGTTCTGGGGCCCTCGGGTTGTGGCAAGTCGACGCTGCTCAATCTCCTGTGCGGCTTCCTGCGCCCGCAATCGGGACATATCACTATAGACGGCGCGCCCGTTGCACCCGAACATCCGGCGCTCGGTTATGTATTCCAATCGCCGAACCTCTTCCCTTGGCTGAGCGTCCTCGAAAACGTCCGCTTTGGTCTGCGCATGAATCGCCGTGGATCGCCGCAGGAGCAACGGGCCGTAGCGCTCAATTTTCTGCGGCTCGTCGGACTTGAAGAGCAAGCGGAGGAGCCGCCTCATCGGCTGTCGGGCGGCCAGCGTCAGCGCGTTGCCCTTGCACGCTCGCTGGCGCTCGAGCCGCGCCTTCTGCTCATGGACGAGCCATTCGCGGCGCTCGACGCCATGACGCGTGCGGCCCTGAATGACGAGCTGCTGCGCATCTGGTCGAGTTTGGGCAAGACTGTGCTGTTCATCACGCACGACATCGATGAAGCGGTCTACCTTGCCGACCGGGTTCTCGTCCTCGGCCTGCCACCGGCGGGCATCACGGCCGAAGTGGCTATCGGTCTGCCGCGTCCTCGCGACCAGCGCGGCACGAGAGCCGCCCCTTTGTTCGCGGAACTCCGCGAACGGCTCTCCGAGGAAATCGCCAAGTTCACGGCCGGCAAGCAACGCATTATCTGAAAGGATTATTCGATGAATGGCATCTTACCAGCAGTCCTTCTCGTATTTGCAGCCGCTTTGCCTGCACATGCCGAGGACGCGCGACCGCTTCGTATCGGCTGGGTGCAGGCGATGGCGAATGCGCCTGCCTTGATCGCCGAGGAGAAAGGTTATTTTCGGGACGAGGGATTGAGCGTCGAGCTCAAGGGGTTTGGCGATGGTCCGGTCATCCAGCAGGCGGTGGCGGGGGGCGAAATCGATGTGGCCTATATCGGTGCTCCGCCGGTATATCAGTGGGCCGCGCGCGGTCTGGACGCTAAAATCATCGCCAAGGTCAACTATGGTCAGGCCGCCGTGATCGCCAAGGCGGATGGCCCCGTCCACGCGCTTTCCGATCTGAAGGGCAAGAGGCTTGCCGGCGTCAACAAGGGCAGCGGCATGGATGTACTGCTGCGCGGCTATGTGCTGAAAGAGGCTGCAGGCCTCAGCCCAGACGCGGACCTTGCGCTGTCGCAAATGCCCGCGGGCAACATGAACGCCGCCCTAGATACCGGCGTCGTCGATGCGGCCTTTCTGTGGGAACCCTTCATCAGCCAATCGGTTCTCCGCGGTGCAGGCCGTGTCGTCTTCGACGTGAACGGAGCTCTGCCCGGCTATCCCTGGTACGTCGTTGCAGCACCTGCCAAGACGCTGAAGGAGCGACCGGACGATCTCGTGAAACTGCTGCGGGCGAATTCGAAAGCCGTCGCCTTTCTGCGAGAGCATCCGGAAGAGGCCGACCGGATCATCGCCAGGAGCTTCAAGCTGGAATCGGTGACGGCTGCAAACGGAAGCGTCGTTTCGCCGGAAGCGATCGTTGCGGAAGCAAGGAAGCGGCTCGGGTGGTCCGCTGAAATAGGGCCGTCCGACCGGGCCTTTATTCAGCGGCTCATCGACTACTCCGTCGATCTTGGTTTTCTCGACAAGCGGCTGAATGTCAACGACATCATTGACGATAGTTTCGCCGCGAAGGCGGCCGCTCAACGGTGAGATCCGATCGATGAAGAAATTGACAGCGCGGCAGCATTTCCTGCGACCGTCCTGGCGCTGGGCAGCGCTTCCGTTCCTGCTTGTGGTGTGGTGCCTCGCAGCTAGCCGGGTTCCCTCCTATGTGCTGCCGCAGCCCTGGGAGGTGGCGGCCGAAGGGCTCCGCTGGGTCCGATCGGGCGAGCTGGGTCGCCAGGTCGTGGCGAGCCTGTTGCGGGAATTCGGCGGATTCGGAGCGGCCGTCGTGGCTGCCGTGCTCATCGGCGTGTCCGCCGGACTTTGGCGGCCCTTCCGCGAATTCGTCCAGCCGCTGCTCGGTCTTTTCATGACTATCCCGCCGATCGCCTGGGCGCCGCTGTCGCTGATTTTCTTCGGCCTTGGATATCTCTCCATCGCCGTCGTCATATTTATCGCGTCGGCCTTTCCGATGGCCCTGGCGATTCAGGAAGGCGTGCTTTCCATCAGCGGCGGCGAGGTACGTGCGGCCCGGATTTTGGGCGCCAAACGGTTGCAATTGCTGGCTCATGTATATCTTCCCGCCTCCCTTCCTTTCCTGACTGCCGCATTGCGCATCGGCTTTGCCCAGGCGTGGCGAGCGCTGGTGGCGGCTGAGATGATCGGCGCTTCCCAAGGCATCGGCTGGATGGTCGCCATGGGCGGGCAGCTTGGCAATTCGGCGCAAGTACTTCTTGGCGTCGCGCTGATTGGGCTGACTGCGTGGCTCATGGAGAGCCTCGTGTTTCGACGGATAGAGCGCCGCTACGAAGGCTGGCGCGGACAATAACGGATATTTGCCATGACAGAGATTTTGCCGCGCGAGACGCTTCAAGCCACCGTTCATTCTCCGACGGGCCTCGCCGATCATTTCGATACTCTCCCCTTCCTCGGCCGTCTGACCTGTCAGAGGCAGACGCTGATCGCCGGCGAGTGGACCGAACTGGAGCTCGTTTACGAGGTTGGCGCTGTCGGTCTAGCCGACGGCGCATGGCTGAAGCTCGCCTTCAAGTTCTATTCCGACTGGGCGCTGTTCCAGACAACGGATCCGACCGGCGCCAACTATGTTTCCGCCGAATACCATGCCGGCCCTCTGGCGGCGGGGCAAAGCCCTGCCACGGTTCAGGCACTGAAGGTCCGTTTCGATCAGAAGGGACACGAACGTCCCTTCCAAAAGGCTGTCATCATCGACGTCGTCGACGGCTATCTCAATCCCGGCGATAAAATCGTCATCCGCCTCGGCGATCGGCGGCAAGGCGGGGCGGGCACCCGTGTGCAGACTTTCGTGGAAAAGGCGTTTCGTTTCCGGCTGTTCATCGACCCGTTGGGCAGCTCGAAATTTGCGGAAGTGCCGGGCGATTGCAAGCTAGAGATCTTGGCCGACCAACCGCACGCCCTTCAGGTCATCGCGCCGCGGTTGGTTGGCCTCGCGCAATCCTTTGATGCGGTTGTGCGTGTCGACGACATCTGGGGAAATACCTGCCGTGACCATGACCTAGAGGGTGTGCTCGCGATTACAGCCCCGGATGGGACGGAACGTTTAGAACCGATCGCTTTCGCCGCAGAGGGCTGGACGTTCGCGCGGATTTCCGGCCTTTCCTTCACCGACGCCGGCGAATGGAAATTGGAAGCCCGGCTGAACGGCGGCTCGTCTGCCGCTCCGGCGGTCGCCTATGTGCAGAGCGAAGAGGGAGCCTTGCGCCCTCTCTATGCGGATTTGCACATTCATTCCGACGATACCGTCGGAACGAATGACGCGACCTACAATCTGACCTACGGACGCGACATCGCCGGTCTGGACGTGGTGGGCTACACGGTCAACGATTTCAACATCACCGAGGCGAATTGGGACAAGGCCGTTGAGATCATCCACGAACTCAACGAACCCGGCCGCTTCGTCTGCTATCCGGGCACGGAATGGTGCGGCAACTCCGCCGCGGGCGGTGACCGCAACGTCGTTTTCCTGCGCGATGGCAAACCCCGCTTTCCCTTCGACGAGAAGGGGTGCTCCCTTCGCTCTTTCGAATGGAATGAGACGACGGCCGGAACGATCCGGCCTGGTATCTGGCCGGTGGATCGGCTCTATGCCGCCTATGAAGATGATCCGGAAGGTCATTTGCTGATCCCGCATGTGGGCGGCCGGCGCTGCATCCTGGATTGGAACCACCCTGAGCTGGAACGTCTCATTGAGATCGGCTCCGCCTGGGGGCAATTCCATTGGCTGTACACCGAAGCCCTGGCACGCGGATACAGGGTCGGCGCCTCCGCTGCCAGCGACGAACACCAGGGCCGCTGCGGTGGCGGTGCGCCGGCCACCGGAACCTTCGGCGCGCGCGGCGGGCTTACCGGCGTCATCGCCGACCGTTTCGACCGCTCCGGCGTGGGCAGCGCGCTTCGCGCAAGGCGAACCTTTGCCACGACCGGCGAACGCAGTTTTGCTGTTCTGTCCCAGGGAAGGCATTTCATGGGCGAGGTGTTCGACGCCGAGCCCAATGAGCCGCTCTCCTACCGCCTACTTGGCCATGCCGGCTGGGAAGAGGTTCAGCTCTTTGCCGGCGACCGCGTAGTCTGGCGCCGCGATCTGCACGCCGAAGCGGGCTTCAGCGAGCGGAGCGTGCGCATCCGCTTCGGCGGCGCGCGGATCAAGGATCGCTATCGGGCTGCTTATTGGAGCGGAGAGGTCGCCGTGACAGGCGCCGCGCTCTTGGATGCCCGCGGAGTCGGCTTCGACCATCCCGAACAGAGTGTGTGGCGTACGGGTCTCTGCAGGCTCGGTTTCAAAACGGCAACGCACGGCGACGTCGACGGAATCGAGCTTAGACTTTCCGATCTGCGCGACGCGCGCATCGTCATCGACGCCAAGCTCCACGGTTACAGCAAGATTGGAGATCCGCTGCAGCCACCGCCACATGTCCATGCGCCCGAAGTGTTGCTGACGGCAAGCGGAAACGAGTTGATCGAAAAGGGCTCCATCTCGGTTGATCTTCCGGGCATCGAGCTTAGGCTTCTGCTGGAGCGCGTCACCGATCATATTTTGCCGCGCGATCTCTCAGGCAAGATACCGATTGCCGAACTCGGATTGCAGGATGGACGCGAACATCCGTTGTTTCTGACAGCGAGACAGAGGGATCAATCCCGCATCTGGACGTCGCCGTTGTTCATGACTGCTTGAACAAACGGTAGGCTACAATCAACCCGGAAGGTGGTCGCGTGAGTTGGGCGTCACTTCTGCTGCCCATGAAGCCACGTCGGCCTTCATTTGAGCACATGTGTCAAGTCTCGGTCGTTATGCCCACAATTGTCATTTGTTTCGGCATAGCGTGGCAGGGTAGGGCGTTCGTGAGCGAGAGCCGCCCCATTGCAACCGGATGGCGCGGGCTCCCGGTTCCATTCTTATCAACTGCCCGACTTAGGAATAACAGGGTCGGCGGTTCGTATCGCTTCAACTGCCAAGCCAGCCGACGTGTGTCCGCCCCCTGTCCGACCCGGAGACATAGGTAACAGAGCGAAGACATGGGTGCCAACCTCGTGCGGAGCGGGCGGTCGGACTTGAGCTGCCAGGATATTTTCCAGCTTTACCGAAAGTTGACCTGTTGGATTCCGCGAAAAAAGATCATCGGATGTTTCTAAGGCGAACAAATTCGCCAATACGGTGAGTTCATCGTTTACTTGCATCAGAATAGCGCAGAATATTAGCAAGTTAGGGAGGAAGCCTTCGGCCCCACTCTCGATAAATTGCGCTCGAACGGCTCTCCTCCCTTGGTTTCATGGGAGGACCAATCATGAGGCGGATTTTGCTGTACGCGGCATCGACCGCGGTACTGTTGCTTGGCATTTTGCACGCATTTGCGCAGTCTGGCAGTGTGGAGAAGGCGGTTGGCGGCTACAATTTCGCTGAGGCCGCTAAGGAAGCCCCTGGCACGAAGAACTTCCACTCGGCTGATGGTCATTTGACTTTCGCAATCGTGACGCACACGGCGGGCAATGGCTTTTTTGATCCTGTCTATGTCGGCGCAACCGTCGCCGCCAACATGATCGGAGCCAAAATATTGCTGCTTGGTTCGGAATCGCCGGTGGACGATCCGGCCCGCGAGATCGAGATCCTGAACCAGATCGTTCAGGACCCGACCATTGACGGGATTATCATGACGACGCCGCAGGTCGGCGCCTACAATGATATCGTCAAGGCGGCCGAGGCGGCTGGCATCCCGATCGCCACGACCAATTCCTACGATCCGACCCTGCTGCACCGCAGTAGCATAAGCCACACAGGTCAAGATGCATCCGCCGCGGCGATCGGCGGCGAGGCGCTCGCAAATTGCGTGCTGAAAAGCGGCAAGACGAGCGGCTCGATTCTCCTGCCATCGTCGACAGCGATGGGTAATGTTGAAGTGAACAACCGCGTAACGGCCGCTTTCAACGCCATCGTCAAGACGCTGAAGGACGCCGGCAAGCTCGACGCCTTCAAGGTCGATGCCGGCCCGGAGAATGTCGGCATAGACACCAATGCGAACGATCCGGTCAACGCACTTGTTTCGCTTTTCGAGTCCCGCGGCGACGTGGTCGGCGCCTTTACAGCCAACAACGTCTTCACCCCACCGCTCGTCAAGGCAGTGGCCCAGATGGGGCTGACGAACAAGTTCTGCGCTTTTGGTTTCGATCTCGGCCCGGCGCAGCAGGAAGGTATTGCCGCAGGCAATCTGACCGGCTCGCTGGGGCAGCAGCCGTTCCTGCAGGGCTTTTGGCCTGTCATGCAGCTCTATCTGCAAATCGATCGAGGCATTTCCGCCGCCAATCTCGACACGCGCGCCCAGCTCGTGACGAAGGATACGGTCGCAAAGGTTGGAAAGCGCTTCGAAAACTAGGCGCTAGAGCAGCTTATCCGCTCGCAGGTGAATCTACCTGAAGGCGGGATGCTTTAGCGGCATCTGGAATGATGCAGGATTGTGCAAACCTTCCTGCATCGCAGCGGCAAGGATTGACCGGTAGGAACATGGGGCTTACCACGACGACATCGCTAGGCCGTGCGCCACCTCAGCTCGCCGGCGGCTGGGAAGCCGGGCTCTTGGTCTTCCTTGCATTGCTCTATCTTGGGGGCATCATCGTCAATCCGCCGTTTTTCGGGTCGACGGAGGCCCTGCATGCGCTTCTGCGCGATACATCCCGCGTGGGGATCATCGCCGTCGGAATGACGTTTGTGATCGCCAACAAAGATCTCGATCTTTCGGTTGGTTCAACTTACGGCCTGATCGCCGTAGTCTTCGCCAGGCTTTTTGCGCCAAGCTTTCTGGACTTCGGTGTCGTCACGTCCGTGATCCTATGCTTGTTTTTAGGCACCATGATCGGGCTGCTCAACGGCGTGCTTGTTACGATCCTGAAGGTGCCCGCGTTCATAGCGACGCTGACAATGCTTTTCATCGGTCGCGGCTTCGTGCTCGCGTTGACGCAGGGTCAGGCAATCTACTACTCCGGCAAGGTGAACTACGATCCGCTGTTCTTCCGTCTCGGTGAGACGAATGCTCTCGGCTTCAACAATCAGATTGCCATCTTCTTCCTCACTGCGGTTGTCGGGGCCTATGTGCTTGCAAAGACGCGTTGGGGTTACGAAACCCTCGCCACCGGGGGAAACGAGCAGGCGGCCGCTTATGCCGGCATTCGCACGCGCTGGGTGCGGACTCGCGCATACCTGCTTTCGTCGCTCTGCGCGACCCTTGCGGCTCTTCTGTCGGCCGCGCAGGACAAGGGTGTGACCCCTCTCTACGGCGTAAGCTGGGAGCTCACCGTTATCGCATCCGTCATTATTGGCGGAGCATCGATCCTCGGCGGGCGCGGGCGCGTGATCGGATCGTGCCTCGGCGCGGCGGTCGTCGTCCTGATCGATAAGGTATTGCGCGAAGGCTGGCCGATCACGCGCACCGTCGTGATCGACGGGGAAAGCATCGCGGTCGGTGCTCGGTTCACGCTGCCCGCAGGCGCTGTGCTGGTTTTCCTCGGGCTGCTTCTTGTTATTGCCGTGCTTATCGAACCTTTCCTTATTCGGCGCCAGGCGGCTGCGCGATTCTGGGCTTGGCTCCGCGGCCGCCCGCCGCCGCAAGCCCCTGAGATCGGTGGCGTCGCGCTGGAAGGCGTCCAGACCAAAGGGGCCATGGCGACCGACACGGCGCTGTCGGCAACGGGGCTCGGTAAGTTTCTTGCCCGGCGCGATGCGCTTGCCATCATCCTGACAGCCGTGTTGTGGCTGACGGGCCTTGCGCTCAGGCCCGACTACTGGTGGAATTTGTCTAACACCTTCGCCATCCTGCTCAACTACACGGAACTAGCCATCATCGCAGTCGGGATGACTTATGTCATCGCAGCCGGCGACATCGATCTCTCCGTAGGCTCGGTGCTTGCGCTTGCAGGCAGCACCGCGGCCTATTTCCTGAAGGTGCTGGGCGCCGATCCGCTTACCGCCATAGCGATGGGCCTGCTTGCCGGGTCGGTCGCCGGATTGGTCAACGCCGTCGTCACGGTCGGCTTCAAACTACCCGCCTTTATTGCGACACTCGGGATGTTCTACATCGCGCGGGGACTGGCTGCCTGGTTCGTCGCAGGACAGCAACTGACGGGCTGGCCGGAGAGTTACAATCTTCTCGGCCGCAAGATAAACGACATTCTCCTCCATTTCGGTCTGACCTTGCAGCCGGGGATCATCCGCACGGTGGCGGAGGTCGTCAGCGTCCAGACGATCTGGATGTTTTTTGTCGCCCTCATCGCCGGCGTCGTGCTTGCCTACACACCGTTCGGGCTGAAGGTCTGCGCCGCCGGCGGCAACGTCCGAGCCGCCGCTTATGCTGGTATCAACGCGAACCGCGTGCGCTTCATCTCGCTCATGCTTTCGGCGCTCTGCGCAACCATGGCCGGGATAATCAATGTCGCGTACTTTCGCAGCTTCAACCCCGTCGCCGGTCAATTCCGCGAGCTTGATGCCATAGCCTCGGTGATCATCGGCGGCGGATCAATCTTTGGCGGTTATGGCACGATGATAGGCTCGCTTGCTGGCGCAGCCGTCATCACGCTCGTCCGGGCACTCCTTCAACTCAACGTTCAGGGGTTCACCATGCCGCAGCACTGGATCAATGTCTTCATCGGCGTCATCCTCATCGTCGCGGTGCTGATCGATATATGGGTGCGCCAGGCCAACATTTTCGGACGCCTGCGAGAGCGCTTCGCGAGAGGCGCACGAACAGAGGAAGGCATCCATGGCTGACGCGGTACCACTACAGCCGATTGTGGAAATGCGGGGCATCGAAAAGGCCTTCGGAGCCG
Source organism: Rhizobium sp. CB3090 (assembly GCF_029714285.1). Classification (NCBI taxonomy): domain Bacteria; kingdom Pseudomonadati; phylum Pseudomonadota; class Alphaproteobacteria; order Hyphomicrobiales; family Rhizobiaceae; genus Rhizobium; species Rhizobium sp. CB3090. The sequence continues at coordinate 1,268,194 of NZ_CP121663.1, read as the reverse complement.
TGCAGGCGCTCCGCAAAGTTGACCTTGTCCTCTATCCCGGCGAAATTCTTGGCCTCGTCGGCGACAACTCGGCCGGCAAGTCGACGCTGATGAAGATCCTGACCGGCGCCTATCAACGCGACGCCGGTGAAATCCTGGTTGCCGGGCAGCCGGTACACTTCAAGAGCCCGCATGAGAGCCGCGATGTCGGTATCGAAATGATCTATCAGGACTTCGCGCTCTGCGGGAACCTGGACGTCGGCCAGAATATATTTCTTGGCCGCTGGCCGCTGATAGGCCCCTTTGTCAATCGCAGGAAGATGTATGCGGAAGCCGATAGCGTGCTGAAACGGCTCAAAGTCGACGTCAACTCCGTCTATCAAAAGGTTGAGAGCCTTTCGGGCGGCCGCCAGCAATCCGTGGCGATCGCCCGGGCGATCTCGTTCGAGCCGCGCGTCGTGATTCTCGATGAGCCGACTGCCAACCTCTCCGTGATGGCGACCGAACGGCTGCTTGAAACCATGCTGGAGTTGAAGAATCAGGGTGTTGCCCAGATCATCATCTCGCATCGCCTTGTCGACATTTTTGCTGTGGGTGATCGCGTTATGGTCCTCAAGCGCGGTGAATATGTCGGCGACCGCTACATCAAGAACACCGACGAGCACGAGGTCTTGGAGATAATTGTGTCCGGCACGCGGGAGACCGCACTGACAGCCGATGAGGCAAGAGACATCTGACCGGCCGTCGAGATCGCGAGGATTGAGCGACCATAGCACTTCCAGCACGTCCTTACAGACCTTCTGGGGCGTTTTCATCACATCGAGACCGGCTTTCCTGCTCCGCTAGTGACAACAATCTTGTGAAAAATCCAATACTAGGGCACAATTTATGAATGCACCTGAAGTACGGAGCTAACTCGAATCCGGCCATCTCGCGCCGAGTGAGAGCTCGCGTGGGAGGGTCGCGTCGATGGATCAGGGGTTCTTTCTTCTGTTCGCTACGGTGTCCGTGATTGCGGCCCTGATGGTGGTCGTGGCGCGCAATCCGGTTCACAGCGCATTGGCGCTGATGGCGTGTTTCCTGCAGATTTCCGCAATTTTCGTCTTGCTCGGGGCGCCGTTGCTCGCAGTCATCCAGATCTTCGTCTATGTCGGCGCGATCATGGTCTTGTTCCTGTTCGTGATCATGATGATCGATGTGCGCGAAGCGGTGTTGCAGCGGTTTTTGCCTGGTGGCAATCTACCGGCTCTGGTGCTGCTCGTTTTGCTCGGGATCGAGATGTTGGCGCTGGTGCTCCGCAGCCACCGCTTTTCGGTCACTGGGCCGGTTGTCATGCGTGGCGGCGATGAGATCAGGCAGCTCAGCACAACACTTTTCGCCGACTACCTCCTGCCGTTTGAAGTCGCCTCCGTCATTCTGCTGGCGGCCTTGATCGGCGCCATTGTTCTGGCGCGTAAGGAGTCGGGCTGATGGTTCCGCTCTGGTGGTATATTTTGCTCGCAGTGGTCCTGTTCGTGATCGGAGCAGCCGGTGTGCTGCTGAGGCGCAATATTCTGATCGTGCTGATGTCGCTGGAACTGCTGCTGAACTCGGTTAACATCAATTTCATCGCTTTTGGACGTCAGTACGGCGATTTCCGCGGGCAAATCTTTGCGATCTTCGTCATCGCAATTACCGCGGCGGAGGTTGCCGTAGCCCTCGGCATCTTGGTCGCCCTTGTGAGGAACAAATCCACCCTCAAGGTCGACGACGTGACCATGATGAAAGGATAGCGGCTTGGACCCGGTGATATCGATCCGGCCACTGGTTGCCGTCGCCGTCCCGGGCCTGGCGGCCTTAATAATTCTGCTTTTGAATAACCGCGAGAAACTCCGCGATGTCGTCTCGCCGTTGGCCGCAATTGCTTTGTTTGCGATTGTTGCCTCGATGGCGCCTACGGTGCTGGCGGGCGGGACAGTCGACTTGCGCCTGTTCGAGATATTGCCGGGGGTCGAGTTCGCTTTCCGGGCCGACGCGCTCGGCATGGTGTTCGCCACGATCTCGTCGCTTCTGTGGATCGTGGCCGCGATCTATTCCGTTGGCTATATGCGGCATCTGAACGAGCATGCGCAGACCCGGTTTTTCGCCTGCTTCGCCACCAGCCTCGCGGCGGCCGTCGGGGGGGCCTTCGCCGCAAATCTGTTTACATTGGTCATTTTCTACGAGGTGCTCAGCCTCGTCACCTATCCGCTCGTCTATCACCACGAGGACGAAGAGGGATGGAAGGGCGCCCACAAGTACCTCGTCTATTTGATGGGAGCGTCGAAAAGCGTGCTGCTGGCAGCGCTGGCGCTGACCTATTCCATAGCGGGGTCGCTCGATTTTAGAGAGGGAGGATTATTGGCAGGCATCAATGCCTCAGCGGCGCTGCTGACAGTCGTCTATTTCTGCTATCTTTTTGGTTTCGCCAAGGCTGCGGTGATGCCGATGCACGCCTGGCTGCCCGCCGCGATGGTGGCGCCGACGCCGGTCAGCGCGCTCCTGCATGCAGTTGCGGTGGTCAAGATGGGCGTATTTTGCTTGCTGCGAGTGGTGTTCCATGTCTTCGGCGTCAAGCTAGTCGGGGAGCTGGGCCTCGGCATCGCCACGGCCTATCTGGTCTCGTTCACGATCCTGATGGCGTCTGTCTATGCCCTGACGCGGGACGACCTCAAGGCGAGGCTTGCCTATTCGACAGTCAGCCAGCTCTCCTACATCGTGCTGGGCGCGGTTCTGCTATCGCCGGTCGCCATGGTCGGTGGCATTATCCACATGGCTGCGCACGCCTTTTCAAAGATCACCCTGTTTTTCTGCGCCGGGTCGATCTATTGCGCGTCCGGCAAGCGAAACATCAGCGACATGGCGGGTATTGGCCGCAGGCTGCCCTGGACGATGGGCGCATTTTTCATCGCGTCGCTGAGCATGATTGGGATACCGCCGACCGCAGGCTTCATCAGCAAGTGGTATCTGACCTTGGGGTCTGTAGAGGCCGGGCAGATCGCATTCGTGATCGTGCTCTTGATGAGCTCGGTCCTGAACGCAGCCTATTTCCTGCCGGTCAGCTATGCCGCTTTCTTCGGGACGGAGGCGCAGGAAAGTCCGGCGACGGTCCATGAAATTCCAATGGTCACGATCCCGCTTGTCGCGACCGCCATCCTATCGGTGCTGATGGGCATCTTCCCCGGCTATTTCCTTACTCTCGCGGATGGAGTGATCCGATGATCAGGCGTGTCATCCATTTCTTTGGTGACGAGGAATATGCCAGGCAGAGGCGCCGACTGCTCTATCTTGTGCTCATTCTGATCGTCGCGGCTGACTTTCTGGTCTCCCGAGAGGGCCCCGAATATTTGTGGGACCGCGTGCCTGGCTGGTCCGCCGTCTACGGTTTCGGCTCCTGCACGCTGCTCATCTTCGTTTCCAAGTTTCTCGGCCATCGGGTCGGGCTGATGCGGCGCGAGGATTATTATGACTGACTTCATTCATCCCGCTTTGCTCTTCATTCTCGGTGCTCTGCCGATCCCGTTTCTCCGCGGGTCGATCCGTAAAGCCTATCTGCTGCTGATCCCCACGCTGGCGATCCTCGCCGTGCTCATGATGCAGCCCGGCAGCTATGGTGAAGCGCGGTTCATCGGGCAGGAACTCCTGATCGCGAAGGTCGACAAGCTGAGCATCGTCTTCGCCACCGTTTTCACCATCATGGCGCTGATCGGCATGGTCTATGCGCTCCACCTGACGGACGCCGGCCAGCATGTGGCGGCTTTCATCTATGTCGGCGGCGCGCTCGGTGTAGTGTTCGCCGGTGATTATCTGACCCTTTACATGTTCTGGGAGGCCATGGCATTCGCGTCTGCCTACCTAGTCTTCGCGCAGTGCGGCGGACCTGCGATCCGGGCAGGGTTCCGGTATCTCATGGTCCACATCACCGGCGGCGTCGTTCTGCTCGGCGGCATCATTCTCCACAGTCTCGCCACCGGCTCGCTGCTGTTCGGGCCGATGGAGCGGGGGCTCAGCGGCGGGATGGGTGCGGGCGCCTATCTGATCCTCGCCGGATTCATCCTCAATGCAGCGGTGCCGCCGCTCAACGCGTGGCTGACCGATGCCTATCCGGAGGCGACTGTTACCGGGGCGGTGTTCATGAGCGCCTTCACCACCAAGACCGCCGTCTATGTCCTGGCGCGGGCGTTTCCAGGCACCGAGATTCTGGTCTGGCTCGGCACCGTGATGGCGCTCTATGGCGTTATCTATGCGGTGCTGGAGAACGATTGCCGGCGGCTTCTCGCCTATCACATCGTCAGCCAGGTGGGTTACATGGTGGCGGGGATCGGCATCGGGACTGAGATGGCGGTGAACGGAGCCGCCAGCCATGCCTTCGCGCATATCCTCTACAAGGCGCTGCTCTTCATGGGGGCCGGGGCGGTGATCCACGTTACCGGGCGGCGCAAGCTCACGGAGCTTGGCGGGCTCTACAAGACCATGCCGCTGACGGTGGTACTCTACATGGTCGGCGCTTTTGCGATCTCGGCATTTCCGTTCTTCTCGGGCTTTGTCACCAAATCGATGGTGATATCAGCCGCTGGACAGGATCATCGGGCGCTTGTGGTGCTGGCGCTAACGATGGCGTCGTCCGGGACCTTCCTGCACACCGGGCTCAAGCTCCCGTATTACATGTTTTTCGGCACGGATCGGAAAATCGAGGCGCGGGAGCCGCCTAGCAACATGCTGGTTGCGATGGCCATGGCGGCGGTGCTCTGCATCGCGATCGGAGTGTTCCCGCAGCCGCTCTATGCGCTTCTGCCTTATCCTGTCGATTTTCAACCCTACACCGGCCTCCATGTTACCGAGAGCCTCGGCCTCTTGATGTTCACCGCCTTGGGATTCGTGCTGTTCCTCAAAGCGCTCGACCCCGAGAACACGATCAGCATCGATACCGACTGGTTCTATCGCAAGGGCGCGCGGTGCTTCATGTGGCTCGCCGAAAAACCAGTGGCGCGCTACGAGAAGGCGGTGAGCGACGTGTCCGAGACCGCGGCGCTGCCCTTCCTGCATGGAGCGGCGCGATCGGGGCTTCAGTTTGATCTCGCGGGCGTGGACGCCGTCGTGAACGGTGTAGCTCGCTCGATTCTTCGCGGGGGCGGGGCGCTGCGGGGGCTTCAGACCGGCGTCGTCACTCATTATGCGCTGGCAATGATCGCCGGCGTGATCGCAGCTACCGTCGTTTTCGCCGTGGTCTGGCGGTAGGGGGTGCGATGGGTTTCCCGCTTCTGAGCCTTATCATCTTCACGCCTGCCGCCGGCGCAGCGGTTCTGATGTTTCTGCGCAGCGACGACGCGGCGCGCTGGACGGCGCTTGCCGTCACCATCCTCGACCTTGCTCTCTGCATCGTCATGCTTGCGAACTTTGACACCACTAGCCACACGATGCAGTTCACCGAGACGCGCCTGTGGGTGCCTGCACTCGGCATCACCTACGCGCTCGGCATCGATGGAATCAGCGCGCTCTTCGTGTTTCTGACTGCGCTGTTGAGCGGCGTCTGCGTGCTCGCGTCGTGGGTTGCGATCGACCGCAAGGTCAAGGAGTTCATGGTTACTCTGCTGGTCATGCAGGCGCTGATGCTGGGGGTATTCTGCGCGCTCGACCTCTTCTTGTTCTATGTCTTCTGGGAGGCCATGCTGATCCCGATGTATTTGATCATAGGCGTCTGGGGCGGCGAGGGCCGGGTCTATGCAGCGTTCAAATTCTTCCTCTACACGCTGGCGGGCAGCCTTCTGTTCCTGATCGGTGTCATCGTGCTCTATCTCCACGGCGGCAAGACCTTCGACATCCTTGCGCTAACCGCTCAGGATTTGCCGTTCCGGATCCAGTCCTGGCTGTTCTTCGCCTTCCTGATCGCCTTCGCGGTCAAAGTGCCGATGGTCCCGGTTCACACCTGGCTGCCGGACGCTCATGTGCAGGCGCCGACGGCGGGCAGCATCATACTCGCCGGAGTGCTCTTGAAAATGGGCGCCTATGGATTTCTGCGGTTCTCGCTGCCGATGCTGCCGCAGGCGTCGATGTATTATGGGCCGCTGATGCTGGGGCTTTCGGCACTTGCGATCGTCTATGGCGGGTTGCTTGCGCTGGCGCAGGACGATCTGAAGAAGCTGGTGGCCTATTCCAGCATCAGCCACATGGGCTTCGTGACGCTCGGAATTTTTGCGTTGAACCTCCGTGGGCTGGAGGGCGGCATTCTGCAAATGTTCAATCATGGCGTAACGACGGGCGCGTTATTCCTGTTTGTCGGCCTGATCTATGAACGGACACATACTCGCAGCATCGCGGATTATGGCGGGCTGATGAAGGTGGCGCCCGTTTACACCGCGTTTCTTGCGCTGTTCACCCTATCGTCAATGGCGCTGCCGGGAACGAATTCGTTCGTGGGCGAGTTGCTGGTGTTGTCGGGTGGGTTTGCGGTCAATCTGGCCGCCGGCGCGGCGGCCATCTTGGGCGCATTGCTGGGTGCGGCCTATCTGCTTGGCATGTATGGGAAAGTGGCGCTCGGTCCACCCAGCGTCGGCATCCGGTTCAAGATACGCGACGTGAATGCCCGCGAAATGGCTGCGATCTTGCCGCTAGCCGTCTTCGTGCTTTGGATCGGGCTCTATCCGAAGCCCTTTCTCAGCATCATCGATGTCTCGGTAAAGCATCTGCTGGCGCACGTACACAGTGAGGGGGGTGGCCAATGACTGACGCCGCGCTCTTCCAGTCGATCTTCGCGAGCATGCCCGAGATCGTGGTGGTCACCGGGGCCTGCATCCTGCTGATCCTGGGACAGTTTGTGCGGAAGGACCAGGAATATTTACTTGTCTGGGCTTCGGTCGCGATTGTGCTGATCGCCGCCCTGGCAACCCTCATGCTGGCAAGCGAGGCGCGGCCGGCTTACGCAGGCATGTTCATCGCCGACCGCTTCGCGGTCTTCTTCAAGCTCGTGTTCTACCTGGCTACCGTTCTGACATTCCTCCTTTCACGAAAATATGCCGATGTCGAAGGGATCGGGAGCAGCGAATACTACGTTCTGTTGCTCTTTGCGCTTTCGGGAATGATGATCATGGCCTCGGCGACCGACCTCCTGTCGATCTATGTGGGGCTCGAACTCATGGTGCTTTGCACCTATGTGCTGACCGGCTTTCTGCGCCAGCAGCGGCGGTCGAACGAAGCGGCGCTGAAATATGTGATCCTCGGCTCTGTCTCGACCGGGATTTTCCTTTTCGGCGTTTCCCTGGTCTATGGTCTCACCGGTACGACGCAGTTGGACGGGATGGCTGCAGCGGTGACCGGCGATCCGCTTGATCCCGGATTACTACTGGCGGTGGTTTTCATCGTCGCGGGGCTGGTGTTCAAAGTCGGCGCGGTCCCATTCCATATGTGGGTGCCCGACATTTATGAGGGCGCACCGACGACGATTACGGCCTTCATGTCAGTGGGGCCCAAGGCGGCGGGTTTTGCGGTGATCCTGCGCGTGTTTCTCAATCCGCTTGTTGCAGCCTCGAACGTCTGGATCATCGTTGCGGTGATTGCCGTTGCAACGATGGCACTCGGCAGTTTCGTGGCGCTGGTGCAGGATAATTTCAAGCGCCTCCTGGCCTATTCCAGCATTGCCCATGCCGGGTTCGCGATTTTCGGCGTGGCCGCCGGCGGTCCGGACGGCATCGCCAGTGTCATGCTCTACCTACTGATCTACTCTTTCATGAATCTCGGCATTTTCGGTACTGTCATCATGATGCGGAATGGTGATTTTTCGGGTGAGATCATCGAAGACTATGCGGGTTTGGCCAAGTCGCATCCGGGGCTTGCGCTTCTGATGCTGCTCTATCTCTTCTCCTTGGCCGGCATCCCGCCGACGGCCGGGTTCTTCGCCAAGTTCTACGTGTTAGTCGCGCTCGTCGAGCGGGGCTTCGTCATGCTGGCGGTGATCGCAGTACTGCTAAGCGCCGTTGCCGCCTACTTCTACATCCGCATTGTCATGGTGATCTATATGCGCGAGCCAGGGAGAGCTTTCGCCCCGGCGCTGACGCCATTGGTGCGCGCCACACTCGCCGTCACCGCCGCCGGCACAATCGGCATCGGCCTATTTCCGTCGTGGTTTCTGAGGCTTGCCCAACATTCGGTGTTTGGCGGCTGATCAATTGGATTTGCAATGACCCGCCCGACGGAATAAACTGAAAACACAGGAAAGGATTGCCCAAGCAGCTTTCCGGAGCGACCGCTTTACCGGTCCGAAACAAGGTTGGTCGCCGCCCGAGGAAAGCCCCCAGTTGGGTGACCGGTGCAGTGTGATATGACTGCGATGGAATTCTTGCCGGTTCTTTTCATGGTCGCCGGAGTCGTTCTGGTGGCGACGGTGACGCTTTTCGTCTCCTCGCTACTACGCCCATCCAATCCCTATCCCGCGAAGAACATGCCCTATGAATGCGGGATGGACGCGGCGGGGGAGGCGGCCAGCGGTCGCTTCCGGGTGCCGTTTTTTATTCTCGCCATCCTGCTGGTCGTCTTCGATGTCGAAGCAATGTTTCTCTTTCCCTGGGCTGTCGTCCTGAAAGAGATCGGGCTGGTCGGCTATGTCGAGATGTTCGTCTTCATGTTGCTGCTTCTTGTGGGCTTCGCCTACGCCTGGCTGAAGGGAGCGCTGGAATGGGAGGCGTAAACGATGCGATCCGCGACAGCGTGCTTTTCACGACGGCCGACAGCATTATTAGCTGGAGCCGAAGGTCGGCGCTGTGGCCTGAGACCTTCGGAATTGCCTGCTGCGCCATCGAGATGATTTCGGCGGGGTGCGCTCGCTATGATCTTGACCGCTTCGGCGTGGTGTTCCGCCCGTCGCCGCGACAGTCCGACGTAATGATCATCGCCGGCACCGTGACCCGAAAATTCGCGCCCGTGGTGCGGCGGCTTTATGACCAAATGCCGGAACCGCGCTGGGTGATTGCAATGGGCACCTGCGCTATTTCAGGCGGGGTTTACAATACCTACGCGGTGGTGCAGGGGTCGGAAACCTTCGTGCCTGTCGACGTGCATGTGCCCGGCTGTCCGCCGCGGCCGGAGGCGCTGATGCATGGCTTCCTCCTGCTTCAGGAGAAGATCAAGAGGTCCCGCGCGCTGGCCGGAACGCCTCTGGACCGGGTTGCAATGTCATGAGCGTGGAGCAGCCTCTCAATCCCGCTCTGATCATGGCGCGTTTCGGGGGAGCAATCGAGGATCTCGGCGCCGCCCACGGCATTCATGCCTTTGCTGTTCCTCCTGCCAAGATCGTCGAGTTCTGCCGATTCCTGAAAGAACATCCGGCGCTGCAGTTTAATTTTCTTTCGGACATCTGCGGAGTTGATCATTATCCCGAAACGCCGCGGTTCGAAGCGGTTTACCACCTCTATTCGCTCTCCAACAGGTGGCGAGTTCGCATCAAATGCCGGCTTGGCGACCCTCCGCAGCTTCCCTCGGTCACGGGCGTCTGGCGCACGGCAAACTGGCATGAGCGCGAGGCCTGGGACATGTATGGCATCAGGTTCGAGGGCCATCCCGATCTGCGCCGGATCTACATGTGGGAGGGCTTCGCGGGCTTTCCCCAGCGCAAGGATTTTCCCCTGCGCGGTTACAAGGACAAGCTGAACCCCTTCGGTGCCGAAGGTCCGCCGCCAACGCAGCCGGACCTTGCCACGCGGGACATTCCACAAGGAGGCCGTTCGACGCCGGAAAGGTGAGATGACCGAAGTCACCGAGCTCAGCAGGCCGGAAGGCGAAGCGCTCAATACCAGGGAAGTGCTTCTCAATCTCGGCCCACAGCACCCCAGCACTCATGGGGTTCTTCGGCTCGTCCTCGAACTGGACGGCGAGTGCGTCGAGCGCGTGGACCCGCATATCGGCTATCTTCACCGCGGCACCGAAAAACTCGCAGAAAGCTTCACCTATACCCAGATTTTCCCGCTGACGGACCGGCTCGACTATCTCTGCCCGCCCTCGAACAATCTGGCCTTTGCGCTGGCAGTGGAGAAACTCCTGGGCATAGAAGCGCCGGTGCGGGCGCAGTATATCCGCGTGATGATGGCCGAACTGGCGCGGATTTCCGGCCATCTCCTGATCACCGGGGCATTGCCGATGGATCTGGGCGCCATGACCGCGCTCCTTTATGCCATGCGCGAGCGTGAAATGATCATGGATCTGATGGAAATGATCACCGGTGCGCGCATGCACACCTCGTTCTGCAGAGTTGGCGGGGTGCGTGAAGACCTGCCTGATGGTTTCCTTCCCAAGATCAGGGAGTTCTGCGACATCTTCCCGAATCGGATTCGCGACTATGAGCGGTTGCTCGAAGATAACAGGGTGTTCCTCAAGCGCACTGAAGGCGTCGGCGTGATCTCCCCCGAGGACGCTATCGATCTCGGCCTCAGCGGCCCGAACCTGCGCGCTTCCGGAGTGGACTGGGACATTCGGCGCGATGAACCCTACGAAATTTATGATCGGCTCGATTTCAACGTCATCACCCGCAATGAGGGCGATTGCTACGCACGCTGGCGATGCCGGGTCGATGAGATGCGCGAAAGCATCCGGATCATCGAACAATGCATCGAGCAGATGCCGGAGGGTCCGTTCCAGATCGACATGCCGACAATCGCCTTCCCGATGGATAAGGATCGCGTGCACTGTTCGATGGAGGCGCTCATCCAGCATTTCGACCTGTCTGCCTACGGCTTCAAAGTGCCGAAGGGTGAGGTCTATTCGGCGATCGAAGCGCCGAAGGGCGAGCTCGGCTTCTACATCATCAGCGACGGGTCGCCAAAGCCGTTCCGCATGAAGGTGAGGGCACCCTCGTTCGTCAACCTTCAGGCACTTTTCGGGGTCACCAACGCTCGTTACCTGGCGGACATGATCGCCGTGTTGGGCAGCCTCGACCCCGTGATGGCGGAGGTGGACAAGTAGCAGGGATTTGAACGCGATGACCATGCGCGAAAAGATCGAAGAGGCTGCAGTGCGGTATCCCGACCGGCGCTCGGCGATCATGCCTGCGCTTCTGATCGCCCAGAGGGAACATGGCCATCTGCCCGGCCCCGTGCTGGAAGAGGTTGCAGACATTCTCGGCGTCGAGCGGATCTGGGTTTACGAACTGGCGACCTTCTACACCCATTTCCATACCGAGCCGGTGGGGATGTTCCACCTGCAGCTCTGCGACAATGTTTCCTGCATGCTATGCGGATCCGAGGAACTACTGAAGTATCTGGAAACGGTGCTGGGGATCAAGAAGGGCGATACCACTCCGGACGGGCTGTTCACGCTTTCGACCGTCGAATGCCTCGGCGCTTGTGAGATGGCTCCGACGATGCAGGTCGGCGACGACTATCACGGAAACCTCGACATCGCGAGGATCGATGCACTCTTGAACCGCCTTCGGGCGACAGAGGGGCGGGCAGCGAGCATTGAGCACGCCTCTGCGCGGCCGCCGGGAGCGTAGTCATGTTCGAGCCGGTTCTTCTCAAGAATATCGGAGTGCCCGACGGCCATTTGCTCTCGACCTATGAGGCCGAGGGCGGCTATCAGGCGCTGGCAAAAGTGCTCAACGAGCATACGCCTGACGAGGTTATCGAGCTCGTCAAGAGGTCCAACCTGCGTGGTCGCGGCGGTGCTGGATTCCCTACCGGCATGAAATGGAGCTTCGTGCCGAAGCGGGCCGATAAGCCCAAATATCTGTGCTGCAACGCCGATGAGGGCGAACCGGGTACATTCAAGGACCGGATCATCATGGAGCGTGACCCGCATCAGCTCATCGAGGGGCTGGCGGTTAGCGCTTACGCAATTGGTGCCGAGACCGCCTATGTCTATATTCGCGGAGAATATGTAACGGCGATACGGCGCTTGGAGCAAGCGATCGCCGAGGCTCATGAAAAGCACTACCTCGGAAGAGGCATTCTGGGCTCGGACTTCAATTTCACCATACACATCCACTGCGGCGCGGGGGCCTATATTTGCGGCGAGGAGACTGCAATGCTCGAGTCGCTCGAGGGCAAGCGGGCCCAGCCGCGATTGAAACCGCCATTTCCCGCTGTTGCCGGGCTCTATGCCAGCCCGACCGTCATCAACAATGTCGAGACACTGGTCTGCGTGCCGCATATCGTTATGCGGGGGGCTGATTGGTTCCGTGACATCGGCCCGGAGAAGAGCCCCGGCCCGAAGCTCTATTGCCTCAGCGGACAGGTGCGCAGGCCCGGCCTTTACGAGTTACCGATGGGTATACCGCTGCGCGAACTGGTCGAGGACCACGCCGGCGGCCCGCTGCCCGGGCGCAAGATCAAGGCGGTGATCCCCGGCGGGGTCTCGGCGCCGCTGATCCCGGAGCGGGGTCTGGACGTCGGAATGGACTTCGACTCGCTGTCGGCTGTCGGCTCGATGCTGGGCTCCGCCGGGGTGATCGTGATCGACGACTCAACCTGTGTGGTCAAGGTCGCCACCAGGATCATCGAGTTCTTCCACCATGAGTCCTGCGGCAAGTGCACACCATGCCGAGAAGGATTGAACTGGGTCGTGAAGGTGCTGCGCCGCATTGAGGCCGGAGAGGGCGCACCAGGCGACCTCGAACAGCTAAAGGCGCTCTGCAAGGGCATTTTCGGCAATACGTTCTGTGCTCTGGGCGACGGCGCGGCCATGGGGCTGCGGGCGGCGCTGGAGCATTTCGAATCTGAATTCGTCGCCCATATCGAGGAGCGGAGGTGCCCGTTTCACTGAGGTGCGCGCTGGGTGAGAGGCGTGAGGAAGCCATGGTCAGCATTACGATCGACACACAAACGCTGGAAGTTGAGGCTGGCTCGACAGTGCTGCAGGCTGCGCAGCGTTTGGGCATCGACATCCCGACTTTCTGCTATCTGAAGCGCCTGCCGGCGCTCGCCTCCTGCCGCATGTGTCTGGTCGAGATTGAGGGGCTGCGACGGCTGCAGCCGTCCTGCGCCACCGCGGCCACCGACGGCATGGTGGTCCGGACGAACACGCCGCTCATTGAGGAAACGCGCTCCTCGATGCTCGACATGCTGCTTGCCAACCATCCTCTCGATTGCCCGATCTGCGACAAGGGCGGCGAATGCGAGCTCCAGAACATGGTGATGGCCTACGGGCCTCGCGAAAGCCGATTCCGCGATGAAAAGCGCGTATTCCACTCTGAAGACATCCGTCTCAGCCCCGTGGTCATCATGAACGTCAACCGATGCATCCAGTGTCAGCGATGCGTCCGGATGTGTGAGGAGGTCGTCGGCGCGGTTGCGCTCGGCACCGTCGAAAAAGGCATGGATACTGCCGTCACCGGTTTCGAGGGCAGTCTCGCGAGTTGCGATCAATGCGGCAATTGCATCGAGGTTTGCCCGGTCGGCGCGCTGATGAGCTTCCCCTATCGCTATAAGGCGCGGCCCTGGGACCTGGCGGAGACCGATACTGTCTGCCCACATTGCGGCACGGGCTGCCAGCTAACGGTGGGCACGCGCAAGGGCGAGTTCATGCGGGTCCGCTCCAAGTGGGATCAGGGGCTCAACCGCGAAACGCTCTGCGTGCGGGGACGTTTTGGTCTGGACTTCGTCTCGAGCCGGGATCGGATCAAGCGGCCGATGATCCGTCGTGACGGCGCCCTGGTTCCGGTTTCCTGGGACGAAGCAGGGGACTATCTGCGCCGGCGGCTGACGGCCGTCGAGAGCAAGGCTGCCGGTGGGCTGGCCTCGCCGCGGTTGCCGAATGAGGTGCTTTATCAGTTCCAGAAGCTGATGCGGACGGTCTTCCGGACCAACAACATTGACTGTTCGACGCGCTGGTCCACGCCCTTCGATATACTTGGTCCGTTGGTGACAAGCTTTTACAGCCGCGCGCCGCTCGATGACGTGATCGGCAACGACTGCGTGCTCATCATTGGCGGCAATGTCACGGAGGAGAACCCTGTCACTGAATACATGCTGCGGGACAGCGCGCGGCGGCGCCATGCTGCATTGCTCATGCTCTCGGCGCGGCCATCCCGTCTGGACGCCGATGCCCGGGTGGTTGTTCGCGTTCCCCCCGCCGGAGAAGCAGCGAGCCTCGCGGCGGTGGTAGCCGGTCTCGTGGCGGCCGCTGACCAGACCTTGCTGGGTGATGCTTTGGCAGATATCAGCGCAAAACTCGGCAGGCCGGGAGCGAGCACCGGCAAGGACGGGCCCGATCGCCTGGCCGAAGCGCTCAATAAAGGCCGCAGCGTCACTGTGCTCGTCAGCGTTGAGCTGCTGAGATCACCCGAAGCGCGGGCGACGCTGCAACAGCTCAACAACCTGATGCGGGTTCTCCGCCTGCTCGGCAAGAACCCGGCGATGCAATTCCTCTTCGACCGTGCCAATCAGATGGGCGCCTGGGACATGGGAGTTCTGCCGGCGGCTTTGCCCGGACTGCGGGCGGTCACCGATGATGCGGCGCGCGCAACTCTCGCAAGCAAGTGGGGCGCCGAGATCCCGTCTGAACCCGGCGCGGGTCTCGACGCCATGCTGGAGCGCTGCGTCGGTGGAGAGATGGGCGCACTCTACATCGCCGGAGCCGACCCGCTGATCGCCTATCCCGACAGAGATTTCGTCACGCGAGCGCTTGGTTCCGCCGATCTCCTGATCGTGCAGGACACCTTCCTTACGGATACCGCGGGTTTGGCAGAGGTCGTGTTGCCCGCGGCAGGTTACGGCGAGGAAACAGGCACCTTCACCAACAACGAGGGCCGAACCCAAATGGTCCGCAAATTTCGCGAGCCAGCCTTCGAGGCGCGAGGCAATCTGGCGATCTTCGACTTCGTCGCAGCGCTCCGCAACCAAGTCCTGCGGCCATCGGTGCAAGGCGAAGTTTTTGCCGAAATTGCCCAATTGATTCCTGCGTACCAGGGGCTGACACAGGAGGGGCTTGGCGCTGATGGCGCATTCACCAAGGCGGTGCCGCCGCCACCGGCTGGCGAGTTCTTCGCGTCGCCTGCTGCACCGAAAGCAGCCGACCGGCTCATGCTCATCACCGGCGACTGCTTATTCCACAACGGATATGTTTCCGAGCGCTCGGAGATCCTGAATACGGTCGCAGATGACCCCTATGTCGAGATGAGCGCGCAGGACGCCGCTCAACTCGGCCTTTCGGATCGTGATCTGGTCACCGTCCGGTCCGCTCAGGGCGAATTGACGGCAAAGCTCAAGGTCAACAGGCACTTTCCCGAAGGTCTCGTATTCGTTCCGGAAAACTACAGGGCCTTGCGTCTCAACAGGCTGATGCGGCGAGGCGAATACCCATGTCCGGTCGATGTTCAAAAGGCGTACGCAACCTTCGAGATTCCCTCAATCGTGGACGTCGAGTCGAAACCCGATAGTCTGCGTTGAGGGATCCCGCTGACAGACTGGTCCCGTATCTGGACATCAGGCTGACGCCATCAGTGATAACCGTTGCCGGCAATGTATTCGTGCAACGCCTGCTCGTTGCGCATCGATTCGTCGAGCCGGTGTTTAACCACGTCGCCGATGCTGACCACGCCGATAGGGGTGCCACCTTCCATGACCAACACATGGCGCGTGCGCCGTTTGGTCATGATCGCCATCACATAGGGCAGCAGATCTTCTGTCGTACAGGTTGCCACCTTGCGGTTCATGATGTCGGCGACCCGCATCATGGGTGCTTCGGTTCCGTATTCAGCCACTGCGTTGCAGCAGTCCCGCTCCGACAGCGTGCCCAGGCATTCCCCGGGCTTACGGCCCACGACCACGAAGCCGATATTGTTGTCCCGAAACAACCGCAGAACCTCAACCATTGGCCGATCTGGTCTGATCGAAATGAGCTCGGGCGATTTGGTTTTCAAAATTTGGCAAACATGCATCTGAGCCTCCTGTCTGCACGCTCCGGCTTCACGCAAGTGCCTTCACGTTCGCCGGATATTCCGCCACCAGTTATAACCCTGCGGCTCACTGGTCTCGACCCGAACGTCCTGTTCGGTGTTCAGGCGCGCAGCGACCACGCCGCCGCCGGTTGTCGCCTTGCCCGGTTTGCCGAGCAGATCCTCGCGTCCGATCACCAGGTCACGGGAGGAAAAACTCGAGAATTCGTACTGCTGGCCAAGTGCGATCGCGTCCGCGGGGCAGGCGTCCTCGCAAAGCCCGCAAAACAGGCACCGGGCCGTGTCGATCTCGAATTTTGCCGGGTGACGATTGCCCTTCTCATCCTCGTAGGGGACGACTTCGATGCAGTCGCAGGGACAGATGCGTGCGCAGAGTTCGCAGGCGACGCACTTGATCTCGCCCTCTTCGTCGCGCGTCAGGAAGTGGTGGCCGCGGTAGCGCGAGTAGGGCAACCATTTTTCTTTGTCAGGATATTGCATGGTTACGGGTCTGGAGAACATGTAACGGAAGGTCAAAGCCAAACCGCTCACCAGATCGGCGAAGAATGCCCAGCCGATCCATGTTCCAAATCTGTCCTGCGCGCGCGACATTGTCGCCTCGCTGCGGAGCCCGCTGTGACCCCTAAAAGAAGACGATACCGCTAATAATTATGTTCGCGATCGACAGAGGAAGCAAGACTTTCCATCCGATCGCCATCAGTTGGTCGTAGCGGTAGCGGGGGAAGGTGAAGCGGAACCAAATAAACAAATAGACGAAAAACGCGACCTTGAGCAGAAACCAGAGGAGCGGCGGCAAGGGGATCAATATGCCGTTCCAGCCGCCAAAGAATAAGATCACCACCAGGACCGACACCAGCAACACGATTGCATATTCGCTGACCATAAAGAATGCAAAGCGGATACCGCTGTATTCGGTATGGAAGCCAGCCCCCAGATCGCCTTCCGCTTCCGCCAGATCGAAGGGAATGCGCTGCGCTTCGGCCAGGCCGGCGACGAAGAATACGAAGAAGCCGATCGGTTGATAGACGATGTTCCATACGTCGGCTTGCGCCCGCACGATCTCGAGCAAACTCATGGATTGCGCCAGCATCACCACGCCAATGACCGAGAACCCCATCGGAATCTCATAGCTGATCATTTGCGCACATGTCCTGAGGCTGCCCAGGACAGCATATTTGCTGTTGGCGGCCCAACCGCCGAAGATCACGCCATAGACCTCGATCCCGATCACGGCGAAGACGAAAAGGATCGCCACATTCATATTGGAGACGTAGAGCGTAATCTTGGCGCCAAGGACCGAGATATTTTCGCCGAAGGGGATCGCGACGAACACCACAAAGGGCGGGACGAGGGCCAGGATTGGTGCCAGTTTGAACAGGAAGCGGTCGGCCTCGGCCGGAATATGGTCTTCTTTGGTTAAGAGCTTGATCCCGTCCGCCATCGGCTGCAGCAGCCCGTGCCACCCCACGCGCATCGGGCCCATCCGCTGCTGTATGTGCCCGGCGATCTTGCGTTCCAGCCAGGTCAGCGGCAAGGGCAGCAGCAGAAGGATCGCAATCAGAAACGCGACCTTGAAGACAATCAGGCCAAGGGCGACGATAAGTTCCATATCCGCGGTTACTTATTCACGGGTTGAAACGCGACCGGACTTCGGCTCGGCTCTGGCTCGAGCACATTACGCACCTATCGCAGCTACAGAGTACAACGGCGAAGCACCTCATACAATGCCGAGCTGGATAGATGACCGAACGAGAGCACAGCGTCTCGTATGAAGTGGAAGCTCGTGATCATTTGACCCCGGCTATCAGGTACCCAGCTTTCTCTTTCGCTCCAAATCCATGGGACAACAAATTGGAACTTTAAGGCATCCGAGCGTAAGACGTTGCGAATCGTCGGCGCTCCAACAATTGGATGTCGGCTGACGGACCACAAGCGGCAAAGCGATGGCAGCTTCGGTAAGCGCCTCAACTGTCATCTAAACGCTCGTATTTAGCGCACCTATTCAACCGAAAGAACTTGACCCGTTTGCCGATCAACCACGACTTTTATGTCGTCACCATCGCGGTCCACACCGCGTATGATGAAGACATTTTCTCTGCGCCTGATGCTATCGACGTCCTGCAGGCCTTCGCGGCGCGCTATGTGAACGGCTTGGCGCTCGGTAATACCCATGTCGCGAGGCGGCGGCTCCATGCCGGGGTTGACGCGCACGCCGCCAGGACCGATCTCAATGCTTTGTGAGAACGAGGGTGTTGCTGACATGAGGGTCACTGCTGCGATTGCCGCTATGGCAAAAATCTTAAACATTGGGCCGTCCGAAAAACTATGTGATCAACTTCCTTCGCCGTTTCAGCGGGAATAATCAAGGGCGAGCGGCGATATACGAGTTGCTGATGGCGTGGTTGTAGCGCGCCGACGCCGGCGCCAGCGTGTTGCGGGATCTCATCATCTTCCTCCTGAGTGATTCTATGTTCACCTCGGAAGAGTGCCGCCTTCGGACCGCCTGAGACCAGTCTGTTCAGTTCGATCAGCGCCGCAAGATCGACGCGTGCCGTTCCCATGGTCATGCCGCTACACACCACAGGATCAATCATCCACCCCGAAATCGCGAGCACGACACCGGTCGGCCTCAAAACCTTTAAAAACTGACCTGTCGCTCGTTCTTCGACGCGCTGAACAGACACCTTTTGGCCGAAATACGGATGCCAGTGATAATGAACCTCGACTTCGTCGCCGACATGGACAGAATGAACGGGGGATGGCGTTAGGAAGGAAAAACTGGACCTTCTCGGGCTCCCAACGTGGGGCCGATCGCGCCGCCGTCATCCTCACCTTCATTACGACATGCCGCCTCAACGACGTCGATCCCAAAGTATGGCTCGCCGATGTGTTCGCCGCATCGCCGATCTTCCCGTCTCCCGCCTGCACGAATTACTGCCTTGGCAATGGAAGGTACACAAAGCGACGGCTATCGCGGCGACCGCGTAAACAACTCCCGGAACAACGCTTCCGAACGCTCCAAGCCCTCATCGGTCAACACCAATGTCTTCGACTTGTTGACTGGGTTGCCGATCATGCCCTTCTGGTGAAGCCGATCCGTCGTTGCCCAATCAAAACCCTTCCAGGCAAAACGTCGTTATGCCGCGTCAGCCACAACGCGCCAAAACTGCATCGTCGATCTTGTCCTCATCTATCTCCATGAACCGACATTACCACGCGCAGCGCCAAAATCCCGCGGTCCTGCTTGGATGGATACGGCAAGCCTACCGGAGGCAGATTTTATCATTCATCTCGTCTGCGCTGCACGGAGTCTTTCCCCCATGTTGGGCCGGACATCCAATTCGTCGCGCCGGGTCGTGCCTTCGGCGGTACCGACGCGCCATTATATTTTGGATTGAAACTCCAGGAGGCGATCGAGGCGCCATAGTGACTAAGCCACGCCAAGCGGCGGTCCCGTGAAGCGGAGGCGGTGCCTGCCCGCAGACTCTGCGATCCGTTCCATATCCTGCGGGATTTGGAACTGGCCTGCGGCCATATCGGCGAAGAAGCCTTCGAAGCCGCCCGGTGTCAGGATGACCAGATGCCGCGAGGGCCTGTCGCCGATAACTCTGAAGGTGTGCTCCATTCCCCGCGGCACAAACACGGTCTCGCCCGCCTTCTTGGTGAAGATCTTACCCTCCATCCAAAATTCGCAGGAGCCGGAAAGAAGGACGAAGGTTTCCTCCTCTCTTTCATGGATGTGTCGCGGCGGCCCGCTGCCAACGGGCGAGAGGCTGTCGACGATGGACATCGCCCCGCCAGTTGCTGCGCTTGCAAGAATGGTTCGGTAATGAACCCCGAGCCATTCAACCGTATCGGGGCATTCAAGTAGGTCAATCATCGTTCCCTCCTGTTGTCAGAATGAAACGAAAGCGCTTTCGTCTTGCAGTTCTTAACACTTGGACCATTATGAGAAAAATCGTTTGATGGCATAGAAACTATCGGTGAAATGAATTTCGCGACCTTTGATCTCAATCTTGTGCGCGTGCTCGACGCTTTGTTGCGCGAAGGATCGACCGTGAAAGCCGGCGAAAAGTTGGGAATGTCGCAATCGGCGGTTTCCGGCGCCCTATCGAGATTACGCTATGCACTCGATGATCAGTTGTTCGTCCGGCATGGCCAAGGCTTGCGCCCGACGGATTATGCACGAGGTCTGGCGCTGCCTCTTCGCGAGACGCTCGACAGGATGGAGGCGATTTTGAGTGGCGCCTCCTTCGATCCCAAGAGCGCCAGCATCACTCTCAAGCTGGCAGGCAGCGATTTTTTTGCAGAGATGCTGATGCCGCGGCTGGCGCGAGAGATTCACGAACGCGCACCGGGTATTCGGGTACAATTAGTCGACCTCGTACCAAACAGCTACATCGACTCACTTGAGCGATATGAAGCCGACATGGCTCTCATCCCTGATGCAGAATTCCCGGACTGGATTGACCGGCGTCCGCTATTCCGATCGTCCTTCACGACCATCGCCCGCAGAGGAAACGCTGCAATCGAAGCCGCCGGAATAACGCTTGGCGAAACCTTGCCGATCGACCTGTTCTGCGATCTCGGACATATCCTTTTCTCGCCCGAAGGAAAAACAAAAGCCATGGGCGATGCGGCGCTGGCCAAGATCGGACGCTCCCGGAAGGTGGTCATGACGGTTCCTGTTTTCTTCGGCGTCTGCCGAGCTGTTAGCGAGAGTGATCATATTGCACTCGTTCCTCGCCAACTGGCGGAGCGGTTAGCGGATCTTTTCGGCCTCTCCCTTTATACACCGCCCATGCCGCTTCCGCCGGCGCTCATCGTCGGGGTGTGGCACAAGCGCTCGACGGGGAACCCGGCTCATTGCTGGATTCGCAACCTGATTGCCGAGATATTGTTGCCGCTCAATGTCGGCGAGCAACCGCTGCCGAACGAAACGCGCTGATGGTGCCTTCAGCACCAAACATCCCATGTTTCATCACGTGCAGGACGACGTGACCGTGAAATCCGGGGGACGAACACCGGATCTTTACGCGGGCGATCATGTGATGCTGCTTTTGTTGACGTGAGACAACGGCACCCGTTTGGCAAACATCGTCGCCGTGTGTTCAATGACCTTCCGGCCTAGCTTGATGATCTGTGCCACGAATGTCGCGCAGCGTCGGCTGGCGCCGACGTCGCCAGCGAGCTGGGCCGGCGCCGCCTCCTATCTGGCGTACGGCCGGAACAGATCTGCGATCGCGACGTAATCGGCGCCATTTTTGTGACGCCACAACCAACTTTTGACTTCGGCATAGATATCGACCCGAAGTCCAGTGGGTTTTCCTCGGGACTTTGATCTCGATCGCCCGCTCGATGAGGAATTGGATGGCTTGATCCGCGGCAGTTCATCGGTTCATTTCATCCACGGCAATCATGATGCCGATCGCGAGGAGTGGCACGACTTTGTATTCGAGAGTGCGATCGCTAATCGAAACCTCAACGCGCGCGTAGTGAGTGCCGGTGGCGTGAGGATCGCTGGTGTCGGCGGCGTCTTTCACGAGGCAGTCTGGCACCCGCACACCGGCGATGGATTGCCGAAATTCTTTAGCCGCGACGAGTTCCTGGCCTCGCGGCCGCCCCGGATGTGGCGAGGCGGACTCCCGCTTCGTCATAGGTCCACTTTTTTTGCTGAAGACTTTAATGCGCTGGCGGCGCAGGAGGCCGACATCTTGATCACCCACGAGGCGCCATCCTCCCGTCGTTTGGGCTTTTGCGAAATTGACGATCTAGCTGAAATCATGGGCGTCAAGCTAATCGTCCATGGCCATCACCATGAGACTTACAGAAGCGAGCTGCCAAACGGCATCCGGGTCATCGGTGTCGGCAAGGCGGAGGTCTTGGTTTCGACGTTCGCTGATTTGTTCGCTCGCGACGCACCGTCGGTTTAACCCGTGAATGCGCTGGATACTTCTAAATGGTCAAGCGAGCTGATTTCACAGCCGACTTAATGGTCACATCCTGGCGCGGCATGGCTTATTCTTCGTGCTTGCTGCCCAGCAGTCGTGCCGTTCATTGCAAACCACAGAGTTTCCTAGGCCGAGGGTCAACTCGCGTTTCAATGGTCGGGAATGGCCGATTTCAGGCAGATTTAGGAGGGATGGAAAAAACAGATGCAGCGGATGGAATGACCGAGCAGCAAATCGGAAGATTCAAACCTGCATCTTCATCAGGTTCTCCTCAGATATATTCACATCTCTAATCGATTAAAACAAATTCAATCGTTTAAACTTTTTAATGCTCCAATTTACAAAGCATTTCTCCCGTGGCATTCAGGGAACACCAACGTCAGGGAGGCCTCGATGCAAGAGCGTGAAACCGTACGGAAAGAAATACCCGTACATGTAGTCGATCGTCTGGAGAACGAATGGCGGCTGATGCAGATCGAGCGCTCGCCGGTAAAGCCGCAGATCGACGGGACCGACAAGATTACCTCCGCGCCAGGCAATGGTCTCAATCCACGCTGAGTACTACCGAGCTTGCTCACCTATAGGCTGATGCCTATTCCATCTCGTTGAATGCCCCGCGCTTGGGATCCGAATCGATCGGGTCCCATCAGACCTCTCTTTCCCTTATGCGGAAATTGCGAGTGCGCGGGGAAGAGGCTCTTCGTCGGATTTAGCCGAATGATCGGGCTGGTCGAGCACCGCTTGGCTGACGGTGTCCACGATTGCGTATTTCTCGGCTTGATAGTTCCAGTATTCGGAGACGAAGGTTCGAGACAGCCAGAAGCTGCTCTTGCCTGGTGCGCCGGCCCAGCCGACGCTTCCGAGTTCTGTCGCCTGTTTCAAAAGCCGCTTCAGATGCGAGCCCGAAATCATGAACTGGCTCTGGATGAGTCTCAGCGAAATCGGGCCGACCAAGACCTTGTCGGAGGTGGGATCGATCTCGCTGATCCGGGAGATGAGATAGTCCATCACCACGCCGCCGGAGGTCGCCCAGTTGAACAGAGTAAAGGTTACGCCGGGGTTCTTCAGGCTTTCACTGTCAAAGATCATCTTGGCGATCTTAGGCTGCATTTGCAGCACTGAAGCCGGATTGGCCGTCGTCCTGGCCATCCTGTCGCCGCCGTCCAGCGCATCCAGAACCAGCAGATGCGTATAGATCCAGCGGGCCATATATTCGCGGGTCGTTTCGGTGGGCTCAAGCAAGATGATGCGGCGGTCGGAACTGCCGGCGATTGGCCGAACGAAGCGATAGGCTACCATTTCCTTCAGGAAGGCCGCCGCCGTGTTGCGGCTTGCGATTTTGTGCCTGATTGCGAAATCGAGAAACCTGCCGGCATAAAGCGCCGGCGTGGGATCATCCGGATAGCCGAGAAACAGAGCATAGCCGGCATGCGCCAGAAGCCACCTTTGCTGCGCGGCAAAGATCGAGGCTATGCGAGGGTTTTCATCATAGATCGCCATGAGTTCATGCGCGCTATGCAATATAGCGGACAGGAAACGTTCGTTTTGACCAAGCTCTTTTGCTGCGAAGGCCATAGGCGCCAACGTCTTTCTATGTTTTAGGTTTGACTAAGTTAGCGCCTCAATGTCCGGCCATTATAGGCTTTAAATACTAAATGTTTGTTTGTCTTGCCGAATGAATCGTTAAGCTTAAATCGTCAAGAGACATATATACCTAAATTGGAGTATCCGCCCGCCGCAAGCTCATGGCTATGATGACCTGCTTCTCGTCGGGTGATCGTGCACGCCTTGCTTCTGCCAGGGTCTGCTGTTAATGACCCCGGCACAGCTTTCGAAAGGCTCAACTATCCGGTCGCAGCCCACCCGGTCAAAACAAGGGACCCCAAATTATGAAGACTATCGTCATCTGCTCCGGCGGATTGGACTCTGTTTCGCTCGCCCATAAGGTCGCTGCGGAACATCAGCTTATCGGGCTCGTATCGTTCGATTACGGCCAACGGCATCGCAAGGAGCTGGAATTCGCCGCCGCCTGCGCCAGACGCCTCGGCGTGCCGCATCACGTCATCGATATCACCGCCATCGGCGCACACCTGACCGGATCGGCCTTGACAGACAACGTCGAGGTGCCGGACGGACACTATGCCGAAGAAACGATGAAGGCGACCGTGGTTCCGAACCGCAACGCCATCATGCTCGCGATCGCCTTTGGCCTTGCAGCCGCGCAGAAGGCGGATGCCGTCGCCGTCGCCGTTCATGGCGGCGATCATTTCATCTATCCGGATTGCCGGCCGGGCTTCATCGATGCTTTTCAGCAGATGCAGAACCACGCCCTGGATGGCTATGCCGACGTTTCGCTCTATGCGCCCTATGTGAACATCTCCAAGGCAGACATCGTGACCGACGGCGCGAAGAACGGCACGCCCTTTGCCGAGACCTGGTCTTGCTACAAAGGCGGCATTCGTCATTGCGGCCGCTGCGGCACCTGCGTCGAACGGCGCGAAGCCTTCCATCTCGCCGGTGTCGACGACCCGACGGAGTACGACGATCCGGATTTCTGGGTGGCGGCGACCGCCGGCTATTCGGCCGAGGAGGTGAAGTAATGTTCCGCATTACCAAGCAATTTCACTTCTCCGCCTCGCATCAGCTCACCCATCTTCCGGCCGATCATCAATGCGCCCGGCTGCACGGGCACAACTATATCGTCGAGGTGGAGCTTTCGGCTGCCGAGCTTAATGCCGACGGTTTCGTCCGCGACTACCATGAGCTTGCGCCGCTAAAGCGCTATATCGACGAGCATTTCGACCATCGTCATCTGAACGAAGTTCTCGGTCATGACCGTGTGACGTCGGAATATCTGGCAAAGCATTTCTACGACTGGTGCAAGCAGCGTCTGCCAGAGACGTCGGCAGTGCGCGTCAGCGAGACGCCGAAGACCTGGGCGGAATATCGGCCATGAGCGAGGCGCGCGAAACCACGATCCGCGTCAGCGAGATCTTCGGGCCGACAATCCAGGGCGAGGGAATATTGATCGGACTTCCGACAGTGTTCGTCCGGACCGGCGGCTGCGATTATCGCTGTTCCTGGTGCGATACGCTGCATGCGGTCGACAGCGATTATCGCGATCAATGGCGGCCGATGTCGGTCGATGAGATCTGGCAGGAGGTGACCCGGCTTTCCGGAGGCAAGCCGCTGATGGTTTCGCTTTCCGGCGGC
The DNA here is from genome assembly GCF_029714285.1 of Rhizobium sp. CB3090. Lineage (NCBI taxonomy): Bacteria > Pseudomonadati > Pseudomonadota > Alphaproteobacteria > Hyphomicrobiales > Rhizobiaceae > Rhizobium > Rhizobium sp. CB3090. The sequence continues at coordinate 1,243,156 of NZ_CP121663.1, read as the reverse complement.
AATCCGGCGATCCAGCCGCTCGGATCGCTGATCGCTCACGGCCACGACCAAGGCTACAGGTTTGCGTTGGAAACCCAGGCGAGCATCGCGAAGGCATGGTTTGCCGATCTCGACGTGCTGGTGCTGAGCCCAAAGCCGCCTTCGAGCGGAATGGCAACCGATTGGGACGCCCTCGGGGACTGTCTCCGCCTGGCGGCCGACGGACCGCAGATCGCGTTGAAGATCGTCGTTTTCGATGATCGCGATTATGCCTATGCACGTGCCGCCGCCGCCCGTTTTCCGCATCTGCCGGTCTATCTGCAGCCCGGCAACCACACGCCCCCTCCGCCTGAAGCGGATGATGCAACGATCGATATTGACGGCATCATGGATCGAATGCGCTGGCTGGTGGACAAGGTGACGGCAGATGGATGGTTCGAGGCGCGGGTTCTGCCGCAGTTGCATGTGCTTCTTTGGGGGAACAAGCGCGGCGTTTAGAGCTGACGCTTCAATCTTTCGGATCCACAATCGGCATATCGTACAATTCGGCTCGTTTTGGATATTGCTGAAGAAATCGGTCGACCTCCCCATCCGAAGGGTTATGTAGAATATCCTTTCGCGCCCGCTTTCCGGCTGCACCTAATCCGACAATAGCTCGGACTGCATCAATTATACTCAGAAAGGATGATAGGACGTTCAAGGCTATCCTATGGTAAAACAAGGATACTCTTGGAGGGTGAGATGTCGTGTCTCCGTGATGCCGCGATCGCTGTGCTGAGCGTCACGCTGCTCGCCCCCTTTTCTTCGAGAGCCGCCGAAAAGGTCGGCGAGGCGGTGTTGATTAAAACTGAAGTTACCGGCGCAGGCGGTCCGTTGGCGGTCGCTGATCCTGTCCACCGGGACGAGCAAATCCGCACCTCCATTTCGGGCTTGGGACAGTTCACATTTCGAGATGGCACGAAATTGGCCGTCGGCGCCGGCTCATCTGTCGTCATCGACAAATTCGTCTTCGATGACTCCGGCGCGGTCAAAAAACTTACGATAAATGCGGCAAAGGGGACTTTCCGCTGGATGAGCGGAAATTCGAACCACTCGGCCTATCAAATCGTGACGCCGGCCGGAACGATCGGTGTGCGCGGAACCGCGTTTGATTTTTATGTCGGCCGCAATGGGACGACGGCGGTCGTTCTGTTGAACGGCGCCGCTCAATTTTGCGGTGCGGGCGGCTGCAGGCAATTGAAGGCGCAGTGCGACTGCGTGGTCGCCAAACGCAATGGCGAGATAAGCGATCCGCGCCGGGTCAACCGCGATATTCTCAAGACGCTCGGCAACCAGAAAGCCCTGCCGTTCCTGTCCGGCGATCAAACGCTTTCGGGAAGAATGGCTTTTGCGGGCGGTGGCGATTGTGGCCTGTCGACCGCGATGAGAGACCGGCCTAACGGTATATCTCCGCGCAGCGCTCCGGCTAATAATCCTGCACCGTCACAACCCGATACACCGGAATCGCCACGCGCCCAGGCCCCCGCCGCACCGAATACGCCCGAAACTCCCAGCACGCCGGATGTCCCCAATACGCCAAGCGCGCCTGATCCCGGTAAACCGCACGAGCATGACGACGACGGTAAGCATCATAGCCATCACGGCGATCATGACGACGACGACCATGACGATGGTGATCATGACGGCCATCATGGCGATCATGATGGCGGCGGGCATCACCATCGGTAGCGCACAAAGCTCTTTGAGCCGTACTGGCTGCTGTCCGCTTTCAATGATGCCATTTGAAAGCGGCGATGGCTGCAAAATCAGCTAGATGTCAGCCGCTTTGTCTTCTGGTTCATCGACGAAGTGTCCGGCTCGGCGCGAAATCTGGCTGTAAAAATCCTGCAATAGTCCTGTCGCAGCGACCTGCGCCTTGAGTTTCACGGCGCTGACGAGTTTGCGGTTGCTCGTGGACCGCGCGCGCAGAGCATCGACAAGCCGCCTGTGCATAGCCCAAAGTTCGACGAATTCGGCAGATCTTGCCAGGCGCGCATCGCCGACCACCGCAAAGAGTTTGGTTCGCATGCTCTTCCCTTTCAGCGTCAGCGCTCCCGCTTCGAGCAGGGCACAATCGGGCAGCAGGCTAGCTGTCGATTCGGATACCAGAATGTCGAAATTGACGTCCTTGCAGGCTGTTTCGATGCGCGCGGCGATGTTTACGGCATCGCCGACTGCTGAGTAGTTGAAGCGTGTCTCGGCACCCATATTGCCGACGCAGGCAAGCCCCGTATGGATGCCGATCCCGATCCCGACCTTTCGCTTGCCTCCGAAACCGAATGCATCAGTGCCGTTGAGCCGGGCGAGGGTTTCTCGCATGCCGAGAGCTGCATGCACGGCCTTGCCGGCATGATCGGAGACATCCACGGGCGCGTTCCAGAAGGCCATGATCGAGTCCCCGATGAACTTGTCGAGCGTGCCGTCGTTGGCAATGACATGGTGGCTCAGCGCATCGAGCAGCGTGTTCAGAAATGCGACGACGGCGCTCGGCGTCATCTCCTCGCTGATCTGGGTGAAGTTTCGCACATCGACGAACATGACGGTTAGCTCGCGCTCATCTCCCCCGAGGCGCAGGGCATTGCGCGTATGCTCGATGCGATAGAGCAGCGATGGCGAGAGATAGTGGCCGAAAGCCCGCCGGACATCGCGCCGTTCCCGGTCGGTCACGAGAAAGCGGAATGCCGTTGCCGCGAAATGCGTGATCGATCCCGCGACGATGGGTGCCAGCGGGTCGAAGAGGAGCCCCCCATAGAGAAAGGCCGCCCAGGAGGCGACGAGGGCAAAAAAGGTAATCAGCAGGCCGCAGGCAAGCGCGACTGCCGGATTGACGAAGGTTGTGAGGATCACCAGAAGGCTGCCCAGCACGGCGATGGACAGGATTTCCAGCCCGTCCGCCCAATCCGGCCGGGAAAGGAAGCGGCCTGAAAGGATCTGTTCGACGATCTGCGCATGGATGGAGACACCCGGCACGTTTTCACCAAGGGCGGTCGTGCGGACGTCCTGCAAGCCGGAAGCGGAGGTTCCGATGAAAACGATGCTGCCTTCGATGGCGTTTTTGATATCGGCCGAGGCGTCTTCGGTCGTCAGCACCTTGCTTGCGGAAATATACCGCTCCGCAGTGTCGGGACTCACATAGAGCCAGAGCTCTCCCGTCGCCGTTACCGGCACCACGAAATCCCCGATCTTAACCCGGGTTAGCGTGTTCGGCGTGTCCGGCGCCGCGTCGAGTATGTAGGTGGAGGCTCCCTGTGCGACCCGGAGCGCTTCGAGCGCAAGATTGGGGTAAAGCTGCTTGCCGTCGCTGAGAAAAAGCGGAACCGCGCGCACCACCGCCGATGATGCACCCGGATTGAGGCTGATATGGCCGATGCCGGCGGCATTGGCTTCCAATTGCGGCTGCAGCGGCGTCGCGGCCTTGAGCACGGGCGGCGCACCGAAGGGACTTTCACCCGTATAGGCAAATCCTGCCTTGACCGACGGCAGATAGGTCCCTTCGTTGGAGAGGCCGAAGCCCAGCACCACGGGCCTTCCGGACAGCGATTGTGAGAAAATCTCATCATTATCCGGCAGCTTGCCAAGCAGTGAGGGATCGATGCCGGTGACGTCGCGCACGACATTGCGAGGCGACAGGCGGTCGGGCTCGGCGAAAAGGACATCGAAAGCGATGGCGGAGGCGCCCATGTCGGAAAGCCTGTCCACAAGCGCGGCAATCCGGTTTCTCGGCCAGGGCCATTGACCGAATTCGCGCAGCGACGCTTCGTCTATGTCGATCACCCGGACGGGCTGGGTCTCGAAGGTCCGGGGCACCAGGCGCTGATACTGGTCGAATGTCAAATCACGGGCGAGCCTCAGCAATTGCGGATCGCTTACCCGCAGGATCGTCAGCGCTGTGACGATCGCTAGGCCGATAACGACGCCAATTTGCTGCGCGCGCGTCACCATTACGGTGTCAGTCCCTTTGCCCCGCATCCCCGGCAATAAGTAGCAATTCGGAGAAATACAAAAATCTATTGATCTGTTGCTGCGCCAAGGAAGAGCATGCTGCCTTGTTCGCGTGAACGATGCAACGATCAAAGTGTCGACGAGATACGGAACAGGATTTTCTTGACTGCCCGCGCCATCATCGAGGTCCTTTGATGAAGATGGTAGAAAGCGGCGGCAGCCGAAGGGATAGTGAGGCGGGGCGACCGTTCAGCAAAGACAAAGCCGCCGGCACTGCCCCGTTCACTAGGCCGGAGCCACCATATTCATGGGCATCGCTATTGAGCTCCTCGATCCATATCCCTTCCGTCGGAACGCCGATGCGGTAATCATGACGCGGGACGGGCGTAAAGTTCGACACGACAAGAATGGAATAAGAACGGTCTCGCGGAAACCGCAGCATCGCGAAAACGGAATTGGCCGCATCATCGACCACGGCCCATTCGAAGCCCTGCGGATCAAGGTCGCCGAACTGCAGGGCTTCCTCCCTGCCGTAAATGCCGTTCAGATCCCTTACCAGACGCTGCAGGCACGCGTGTCGCGGCTGGTCGAGGACATCCCAGGTTACGGATTGATCGTGTTGCCACTCGCCAGGCTGCGCGATTTCCCCACCCATGAAAAGGAGCTTCTTGCCCGGATAGCCCCACATGAAAGCGAGGTACGCCCGGAGATTGGCGAATTTCTGCCAGTCGTCGCCCGGCATTTTCGTCAGAAGGGAGCCCTTTCCGTGGACGACCTCATCGTGGGAGAGCGGCAGCATGAAGTGTTCGGAATAGGCATAGATCATGCCGAAGGTCATCATGTCATGGTGATGTCTGCGGTAAACGGGATCCTTCGACATGTAAGTGAGGCTGTCATGCATCCAGCCCATATTCCATTTGATGTCAAAGCCGAGACCGCCTTGCTCCGGCGGTTTCGTCACCCCTGGCCAGGCCGTGGATTCTTCGGCGATCATGAATGCGTGCGGGCATCGTTGATGGATGATGCTGTTCAGGTGCTTGAGGAATTCGACCGCTTCCAGATTCTCCCGGCCGCCGTATCGATTGGGAATCCATTCGCCTTCGTTGCGGCTATAGTCGCGGTAGAGCATCGAAGCCACGGCATCCACCCTCAGGCCATCCACGTGATAGCGCTCCAGCCACTCCAAGGCGCTGGCGATCAGAAAGCCTTTCACCTCGTTGCGGCCGAGATTGTAGATCAGCGTATTCCAATCGGCGTGGAAACCTTCTCGGGGGTCCTCATGTTCGTATAGGGCGCTGCCGTCGAAGCGGGCCAGTCCCCAGACATCGGTCGGAAAGTGTGCTGGCACCCAGTCCAGGATCACACCCAGATTTGCTTCGTGGCATCGATCGACGAAATAGGCGAAGTCTTCCGGCGTACCATAGCGTCCGGTGGGGGCGAAAAGGCCGAGAGGCTGGTAGCCCCAGGAGCCGCCGAACGGGTGCTCCATGATAGGAAGCAACTCGATGTGGGTGAATCCCATGTCACGCGCATAGGGGACGAGCCGCTGGCTGAGTTCGATCCAGTCGAAAGACCGGTTGCCGTCCTGGAGATTTCGAAGCCACGAACCCACATGGACTTCGTAGACAGAGATCGCCCCCTCCAGGCCCTTTGCCGATTGCCGGGCATGGAGCCATTTGTCATCGCTCCAGCGGAACGGTATTGAGGACGCGACGATGGAAGCGGTGGACGGCGCAGCTTCGCTCGCCCGCGCCACCGGATCGGCCTTCTGCGGAAGGCAGTTGCCATTTGCATCGATAATCTCGAACTTATAGCGCTCTCCAGGTGTCAGCCGCGGAATAAAGATCTCCCAAACGCCCGCGCGCGCGCGCAGGCGCATGGGGTTGCGCCGGCCGTCCCAGGAATTGAAATCTCCGACCACGGAGACTCGCCGAGCGTTCGGTGCCCATACGGCAAAGCGAACGCCGGCGATACCGTCGACCTCCATTGCGATGGCGCCGAGGGTTCGGCTGAGATTGTAGTGGGTTCCCTCCGAAATCAGATGGAGATCGAGTTCGCCCAGCAGAAGCCCAAAGCTATAGGGGTCCTCAGTCAGTTGAACTGCATCCGGCCACTTGATCTGCAGGCAATAGTCCAATTTGGAAGCAATCGCGGCCGCAAACAATCCGGCCGGGTGAACAAGCTGGCAGGTCGTCAGGACATTGCCGCTCGCGGTGTCGATGATATCGACCGCATCTGCGCCGGGCATGAGGACGCGTACGATCGTGAACATGCCGTGTTTATGGATTCCGAGGATTGCAAACGGATCGCCGTGGCGTCCTTGCGTCAGCGCCGCAATCGCATCCTGTCCAATGCCGGCGAGAAGGTCGGAGCGTTCGATATCCACTAGCGAGCCTCCAGAAGATTGGACAGGATGCCCGAAAGCCCTGCCAATGGAATGGGCAGCCATTTTGGCCGGTTGCGCGCCTCGTAGGCGATTTCATAAGCAGCTTTTTCCAGAAGGAAGGCGTGGAGAATCCTGCGTCGTTGCTCGGGCGGCATGGACAACGCCGCCGACACTGAAATCGCTTCGAAATAGGCGTCGAGAAAAGCCCGTTCCGCTTTCCCCGCGAAGCGGGCGATAGCCTTTCGCCGCCGCTCGTTCTCGTGCTCGATCACCGCGTCGTTGTCGAGGTCGGCGGTCGCGGCCAGATAACTCAGCGACCGCAACAGCCCTGCCACGTCCTTGAGGGGGCTTGTTTTGGCGCGGCGCTCGGCAAGGTTTCTCGCAGGCTCACCTTCGAAGTCGATGATCACCGCATCGCCTTCGCTGACGAGGATCTGGCCGAGATGGAAGTCGCCGTGCACGCGTGTCATAAGCGTGCCGCGGACGCTTTCCGTCAGCGTATCGGCCAGGTCGATAATTGCCGTCTGGCGCTGCAGAAGCGGCTTGGCCAATGCATCGACATCCGGATCGGCGGTCTCGTCCAGTTCCGCGAGCTTCGAGAATGCATACGAAACTTCGCCCGCGACCGTTTTCTTCAGCGCTGCGATCTCGGCATCGCCTGCTGTCATCGGCTTGAAAGCCTCCTCATCGGTGCTTTTGGCGAGAACCACATGCAGTTCGCCGAGCCTCTGACCGATCATGCCGACGAAGTTCGTCAGCGACTGGAAGAAATCGTCGCGCGGTTGAGCGGCCGGATCACTCAAGGCGAACTCGTCGGCGGCGCGGCGAAGATTGCTCAGCATCCAGTTCCAGGCGTCGCCCTGGTTTCGGATCGCACCCTGGACGATGATAAGCGTGGATCGACGCCCGCTAGAATCGGTATGCGCGACCTCGCCCAGGAAGGGAGCTGTGTGATCGTAGCCGGCCCGGGTCAGGAAACGCGTCATCTCGACCTCCGGATGCATGCCGGGAAAGATGTGCCTGATCAGCTTGATGATGACCAAGTCGCCGATGATCAGCGAACTGTTCGATTGCTCCGCCGAGAGCCAGTGAATCGGCATGTCGCTGGTCATATCGAGATGATCGAGCTGATCGGTGCCTATGAATTCTATGGTTCCGGTGCGGCCCGTGGTGTGAGATCGCTCGCAAAGCCCGCGCACGATCCCGCGCGCCATCGCATCCACTGCAAATCCATCCGTCAGGAAGCCGACGCGCCTACCCTGGCGGAGCCTGCCGAGCGCGAGCTGCTGGGCGAGTACGGGTGGCTGTGTGTCATCCCACGCCACGGCAAGCGGAAGCTGATAGGCTTCCGTATGGTTCGGAAGCACCGCCTCCAATTCACCGAGCACGACGCCTTCGGCAAATGGAATCGGTGTCGCGGAAATCAGCCGGGCTGCCTGCAGTGTCTGATCTTTCGCCCCAAACCAGCGGCGCTTGGAAAGATAAGCTGGCAGGATCTCGGAATTCAGGATGTTCGAATGTCTGGGCTCATCCACCAACTCCAGCAGGTTTCGGCGGATGACCATCGTCAGCAGGTCGGAGAGCTGCTCAGGAGGCGCTGTCCGCCACGCGGGTCCATCGGCATCGGCGACCAACTGGAACCAGAAGAAGCCGTAGGGCGGTAGCGTCAACAAATAGGTCAACTGGCCGATCGGTGGAAACGGCGACATGCCCGTCAGTTCTATCGGCACACGCGCCTCGAACTGCGACAGGTCGAGTTCCACTGCCTGCGGAAGGCGGGAAAGATTGGCTACGCAGAGAATGGTTTCGTCTTCGTATTCGCGAAGGTAGGCGAGGATCTTCCGATTGCTTGGAGAGAGAAAACGCAGCGCGCCGCGTCCGAATGCAGGATGTTTGCCGCGCAGCGCCAGCATCCTGCGCATCCAGTTGAGAAGCGAATGCGCATCCGTGCTTTGCGCCTCGACGTTGACGGCTTCAAATCCATAGAGCGGATCTGCAATCGGCGGCAAAACGAGGCGCGCAGGGTCCGCACGCGAAAAGCCGGCATTGCGGTCGAAAGACCATTGCATCGGCGTCCTGACGCCGTCCCTGTCGCCCAAATAGATATTGTCGCCCATGCCGATCTCGTCGCCGTAGTAGATCACCGGCGTTCCGGGCATGGATAGGAGAAGCGCGTTCATAAGTTCGATCCGGCGGCGGTCGCGCTCCATCAGCGGCGCAAGGCGCCGGCGGATACCGAGATTGATGCGCGCGCGCTTATCGGAGGCATAGGTTTCCCAGAGATAGTCGCGCTCGGCGTCGGTCACCATTTCGAGGGTGAGTTCATCGTGATTGCGCAGGAATATCGCCCATTGGCAGATATCCGGAATTTCGGGCGTCTGGCGCAGGATGTCGGTGATTGGAAAACGGTCTTCCTTGGCAATCGCCATGTACATGCGCGGCATCAGCGGGAAGTGGAATGCCATATGGCATTCGTCGCCATCGCCGAAATATTCGCGCGTGTCTTCCGGCCACTGGTTCGCCTCGGCGAGCAGCATCACACCGGGATGGGTCGAATCCAGCGCCGCGCGTATCCGCTTCAGGATCGCGTGGGTTTCGGGCAGGTTCTCGTTGATCGTGCCGTCCCGCTCGACGAGGTAGGGGATGGCATCCAGACGAAAACCGTCGATGCCCGTTTCCAGCCAAAAGCGCATCACTTTCAGCAATTCTTCCATCACCAGCGGATTGTCGAAGTTCAGGTCCGGCTGATGCGAATAAAACCGATGCCAATAATAGGCGCCGGCGACGGGGTCCCATGTCCAGTTGGATTTTTCGGTATCGACGAAAATAATGCGTGTTTCCGAAAACCTTTGATCGGTATCCGACCAGAGATAAAAATCCCGTTCGGGGGAGCCTGCCGGTGCTTGGCGAGCACGTTGGAACCATGGGTGCTGATCCGAGGTGTGATTGATCACGAGCTCGATGATGACGTGGATATTGCGCCGATGGGCGGCGTCCACGAAACCTCGAAAATCCTCCATCGTTCCGTAATCCGGACTGATATTGCCATAGTCGGCAATGTCATAACCGTCGTCGCGACGCGGCGAGGGGAAGAAAGGCAGCAGCCAAATGGCGTTGATTCCCAGCGACGCGATATGATCCAGCTTTTGGTGCAGTCCCGCAAAATCGCCGACGCCATCGTTATTGGCATCATAGAACGATTTGATATGGAGCTGGTAGATCATCGCATCCTTGTACCAGAGCGGATCGAGTTCCCTGCCGCGGTGCATCGTGTCCATTCATGCCTCCCTTGACCGGACGCGCCAGATCGCGAAGGGGAGGCTGTGCGGATCAAGCCTGACCCTTTGCCGTTTGCCTGTCCAACTGAAGCGGCCGCCGCCGATGAGATCCTCGGCGTCCAACGTGCCGTCGTCCCCGAGTGACCAGAGCCAGAGTGGTATCTCGACCTCGCTCTCCTGCGGGTGTTGAGGATCGAGGGTGATGGCGACGAGCAGGACGTTGTCGCGGGCCGGGCTCGCTTTTTCGAAAAAGAGAATATTGTCGTTGGCTGCGTTGAGAAGCGTCAGCCCCAGGTGCGAATGCAGCGCGCTGTTTTCGCTCCTGATCCGATTGAGCATCCGGATCTCGGCAATAATATTTCCCGGGCGGTCATAATCCCAGGCGCGGATCTCATATTTCTCGCTGTCGGCATATTCCTTGCGCTTGGCGTCCGGACGTCCCTCGCAGAGTTCGAAGCCGTTATAGACGCCCCACAGACCTGAAAGGGTTGCCGCGAGTGCTGCGCGGATCAGGAAGGCCGGGCGAGGGGCATCCTGCAGAAAGTCGGGATTAATATCGGGCGTGTTGACAAAAAAATGCGGGCGGAAAAAATCTTTCACGGCCGTCTGGGTGAGCTCTCGCATATATTGTTCGAGCTCCCATTTGCTGTTGCGCCAGGTGAAGTAGGTATAGGATTGCGAAAAGCCCAATTTCGCGAGGCGGTACATGACTTTCGGCTTGGTGAACGCTTCCGCCAGGAAAACCACATCGGGATGACGCGCCCTGATATCGTCGATCAGCCATTCCCAGAAAGGAAATGGTTTGGTGTGGGGATTATCGACACGAAACAGCTTTACGCCCTGATCCGCCCATAACCGCACGATATTCCGCAGCTCAAGCCACAGCCCGGGCACCGAGTCCTTGGTGTAAAAGTCGACGTTGACGATGTCTTCATATTTTTTGGGCGGGTTTTCAGCGTAACGGAGCGTTCCATCCGGCCGCCAGTCGAACCAACCCGGGTGCTGCTTGAGCCAGGGGTGATCCGGTGATGTCTGGATGGCGAAATCGAGTGCGATCTCAAGCCCATGGTCCGCAGCCGCTTTGATCAGGCGACGAAAGTCGTCGAAAGTGCCGAGTTCCGGATGAATGGCGTCATGTCCGCCGGCGGCAGACCCGATGGCATAGGGGCTTCCTGGATCGTCAGGTCCGGCTTGCAGGCTGTTGTTGCGGCCCTTTCGATTGGTCGAACCGATCGGATGGATCGGCGGAAAATAGAGCACGTCGAAGCCCATGTCGCGAATGGCCGGCAATCGTGCGATAACGTCATCGAAGGTGCCGTGCCTGCTGGGATCGCCGCTCTGCGACCGTGGGAATATCTCGTACCAGCTTGCGTATGCCGCGGCCTTGCGCTCGGCATCGACTGCGCTTGCTTCTGAGCGAACCCGAAATGGTCGCTTATCGGCTCGCGCCATCAGTTCTGATGTATGCGAATTGAGCAGAATCGCCGTCCGCTCTGCTTGGGACGAGAATTCGAGCCTCTCAAGCAATGCCTGCAGTTCGGTTCGAAGCGCGGTATCCCGCGTCTCGCCAAGTGCTGTGCGAACGAGGTTCATTCCCTCCTGGATTTCCAGCTTGAGATCGAGCCTCGCCTCACTCTTTTTGGAGAGCTCGTAGCGAAAGACCGCAAACAGGCTCTTCCAAGCTTCGACGGCGAATTCATACCGGCCCACGCGCTCCAGCGGGAATTCGGCGCGCCAGCGATCGTTTTCGACCAGTCGCATCTCCGCCTCGTTCCATGCGGTCGCATCCGTGGAGCGCCACGTCAGAGCGGCGGCGATCGGGTCATGTCCATCAGCGAAGATATCCGCCTCGACTGTGACGATGTTGCCGACGATGCGCTTGACCGGAAATCGGCCATCATCGACCCGCGGCATGATATTTTCGATCGCGAGGCGCGGCGAGGCGGTTGCCTCCGTAATGTCAAGCGTTGGGGCAATCGTGATTGGCGATGAGGCCGCCGCTTCGAACGCGATGACTTCTCCCGCCCGCAGGCGAAGGTCCGCATGGACCCCATTCGAGAAGGGAAGAAATCCCGACGCTGCTTCGCGCAGCGCCGTCAGAGGTGCAGGCGCGCTTCGCCGAAGGTCTTTGTTGAGGAGGATGATCTCTACACGGTCTGCATTCCGAAGGTCTTCTTCATCCGAATGAAGAAGAGCAGATACGGGGCTGTTTGCGCTGCGGATGAGCGAAAGCGACGAATGAAACTTCGCGCCATTCGCTTCGATTTGCCCGTTGGCAGCGCGAATCTCGGATGAAATATCGAAAGCAAGGTCATATCGAAGGCCCCGCAATCCCGATCCGTCTCCGTGGGTCGGATCGAGCGGCAGGGGGGCGCCATATTCGAAACCCATGGGGATCATCAGCCCGCCGCCAAGCGAGGTCGCAAGGCGCAACGCCCTTATCGACCGTCGTTCGCGTATTTCCCGACTTTCCGTCCCGTGCGCCATCCGTTCGGCAAAAGGCTGCTCCGGAAAAGCGATTTGCCAGCCAAGCGGTTGCTGGACACGATACTCCTCGATGAACCACCTTTCGTCGAAGTCCCACCAGGCCATTGATGAAAAGCAGCCGTCAAAGCCGGCTCCGCTGAGTGCAGCTCTCGCCTCGAAAGCAGTGCCGGGCGTCCAGGCAAAGAACTGCACGTTCGGCGCCTTTTCCCGGACCTCGGAGATCAATGATTGCCACAGCTCCGGTGGTACACGATCGATGCCAAGACAGCGATAGCCGGATATTCCAAGCCGGCTCAGCATCTGCAGCCGTTTTGCCCACTCTCCCAATAGCAGCGATTGCTGATCGTCTGCGGCGAGGGTGATGATCGAGCTGCTTTCATCCAATGGCGAGAGCCGCGGATCGATCGGGTGCGAATCTCGCGATGCGTCGCGCGCTTTCCTATCGAGGACGAGATCCATCATAAGCGCCACGCCGCGCTTTCGAGCCTCCATTGCCAAAGCTTCCAGGCCATCGACGAGAGATGTTCCAAGCGAGAGATCAGGGTCAAGATTTTCGAAATTTCGGGGCGCGAATACGCTGCTTCCGCCGCGCTCATAAAGAGGCGCCGTCAGAACAGTATCGAAACCAGTGTCTTTTGCGTGATCGAAGACCTCGCGCCACGCATCGATCCCTCTGAGAAGCAGTGGATTGACGTAGTAAATTTGGGGTGGAGTGCTCGGCAACCCCTCGTTCGCAGTTGATGTCATCGCCGCTGCTCACGTTGGTTTGACATGAGGATTCGACATGAGAACTTTCGTCGAGGCTGCTTTGTTCCCTTTGGATGTCGTAAGGTCGGCTCGCCGACGTGTTCTGCTGCGAAGGAAGTTCCCGCATGTTGAGGAAGTTCGACTATTGGATGGCGGCTTTGCACCAGTCGCATTGGAAGACCAGGACAGGCTTCGAAAAACCCTTCAGCCGCCGGTGGGTCGCATGCGCGAAGAAATCGGCGGTGCCGTATTCTCGGAAAATGCTTTCCGATACAAGGATCTGGTCGGCGGAGGCCGAGGCGCACAATCGTGCTGCAAGTTGAACAGTCGAACCGAACAAGTCGTTGCTGTCCTCGACGGGCTCGCCGCAATCCAAGCCGATGCGTATGTGAAGCGGCTCGATGTTGCCCTGGTTGTAACGCTCGAATCCCTGTTGGATCGCGATTGCGCAATCGACGGCAGCAGTCGTCGAGACGAACGTCGCCATGATCCCATCGCCGGTGTGTTTCACCTCGCGGCCGGAACAACGGGCGAGGCATCTGCGCACAACGGCGTCGTGGGCCCTCACCAGTTCGGTCGCCATCCGGTCGCCGAGACGGGATGTCATTTCGGTCGAGCCGACGATGTCGGTGAACAAAATCGCCCTGTGAGCGGCATCCATTTCGACAGAAGACTGTTCGGATGCCGGCTCTGGATCGTGAATTCGGCCGAGAAAAGCCTCGACCGCCGATAAGGCGACTTCGACAACCTCACCGGCAACGAAGCCGTGCGCCTCACGGTGCACGCATTGAGCCGTTTGCGCGTCGGGCGCGTCCATCAGGCAAAATGCAGTTCCGCGCCGCTCGTCGAACCAGTAGGTGAGGAACTTGACCCCGTAGCGATCTTGAATGTCGAGATCCTTGCGGTGTGCTTCGGCAATATCAGCCGCAGTGATCCCCTCCAGATCATGCCGATCCATGAAGATAGCCATCACACTCTCCGCTGAAATCCCCCACACATATATAAGATTACTCTAAAGTCTCGACGGAGCCCAGCCTATCCCATAGGGCGATCCGCTTTCGCGATTTTCAGAGGGCCGCTGTCGGATGCGGCGATCCGTCGTAAGCGCCCCAGATCGACTGGTCGAAACAGATGACGGAGCCGGTCATGAGGCCGGATTCGGCGGATGACAGATAGGCGCAGGCGCGGGCCACCTCCTGCGGGTCGACCAGACGGCCGAAAGGCTGGCTTGCCGCTGCCTTTGCCAGCCAGTCGGCGGGCGCGTCATGATATTCCTTCTGGATCCGGTCTTCACCCTCTGAGGCCATCCAGCCGATATTGAGGCCATTGACGCGGATGCGGTTGCGCAGCAGTGCGTAGGCGGTATTTTTCGTCAGCGTCTCCAGCGCGCCTTTCGAGGCGCAATAGGCGGCGATGAAGGGCTGGCCGGCCTTGGCCGACATCGAACCGATATTGACGATCGTGCCTTCGATCTTCTCGCGCCGCATGACCTTGACGGTTTCCTGCATCAGGAAGAAGGGTGCGCGGACATTGACGGCGAACATGGCGTCGAAAAGCTCGGGGCTGGTATCCAGAATGGTACCGCGGTCAGTAATGGCGGCGGCATTCACCAGCGCATCGACGCGGCCGAAAGTCTGGTCGCAGACATGCACGACGTTCCGCGCCTCTTCGACATCGCCGAGATCGGCTTCGACGTAGACAACCTTCGTGCCTGTTGCAGACGAGATTTCCTCGGCCTTGGCTTTGCCCTTCGCCTCGTTGCGGCCGCAGATGACGATGCCCTTGGCGCCGCGATCGGCAAAGAGGCGGGCGATGGTGGCGCCGAGCCCTTGTGTGCCGCCGGTGACGATTGCGATCTTGCCGTCGAGACGGCTGTGGTCTGTGCTCATGTGGTTCCTCCCAGACATGGTTTGATGCGATATGCGGCGAGCCCCTCGCGATGCGAGAGGCCTGATTTTGTTGAATGATGCGCCTCAACGCTGTCAGGTCAGCTTCTTTTCCGCCTGCTCTGCAAGCGCCTTGCTGAAAGCCTCATCACTCCAGTTCCCCTCAAGCGCCTCATGCATCAGTTGCGCCTGCGTCTTTGGGGCGAGGCCGCCAATGGGCGGGTCGCGGTCGAGGTTGGTGGGGAAGGAATAGCCCTCGGCGCAGGCGGCAATGGCGTTCGACACTTCAGTTTCCGAGAGCTTGCCCAATGATTTCAACGCCTTCAGCGCTGGAAACAGGCGGGCGCTCATACGCTGGCGGTTGACCGTCTCCATGGCGCGGCCGAAGGCGGAGGAAACCTGCAAAAGGTTTGCCACGCGCTTGATATCGGCAGAGCAATTATTGCCGGCCGCGTGGAAAAGGGCAGGGTTAAAGAAAACGACGTCGCCTTTTTCGAGCGGAAGCTGAACATGGTTGCGATCGAAATAATCGCGGAACTCCTGGCGCTTCAGCGCGAGATAGCCGGGCACGTAGGTTTGGCTGTGTGGCAGGAAAAGCGTCGGCCCGCTTTCGAGCGGCATGTCGCAATGGGCGACTGCGCCCTGCAACGTCAGAACCGGCGAGAGCTTGTGCACATGGGCGGGGAACTGTTCGATCACTTTCGGCGACTGGAAACCGAGATGATAGTCGCGGTGAGCGGATTGTGCTGCACCGCCCGGATTGACGCGATTGAC
Organism: Rhizobium sp. CB3090; assembly: GCF_029714285.1. NCBI lineage: Bacteria > Pseudomonadati > Pseudomonadota > Alphaproteobacteria > Hyphomicrobiales > Rhizobiaceae > Rhizobium > Rhizobium sp. CB3090. The sequence goes on along the minus strand of NZ_CP121663.1, from coordinate 1,227,638 downwards.
CTGCGCCGTCATCTGATAACTCGGCCCGAGCCAGGCTTCGCTGGCAATGGCGACAATGGCATTGCCATAATATTCCGCGAAGTTTTCTGGATCGGCGAGGCAATGTTTTTCCAGCGAATTCCAGATACGGTCGTTGGCGCCGGGCTTGGCGAAATGGTCTCCGCCGCCGGTGGCTGTGCGATGCTGCTCCTCGATGATCTCGTTGAAAATAGCGCTGGCGCGATCGATGACGGATGTGTCTTCATATGCACGCTTGAAGACGACGACGCCTGGGCCTTCACCGAAGGCTTCGCAGATTTCGGCGAGCACAGCGCGGCGACCTTGAGGGGTGGCAATGGCCGTCAGCACTTTGCGGCTGTCGTAGATCAGGACATTCTTCTCGACATGATCGGCGGTCGGATAGTCTGAAAGCGTTGTGGTTTTTTCGGCGAGCGCGCGAAAATCGTCGAGGTCACAGGCGTCCTCGGTCAGCCACACTCGGTCGGCGCGCAGTTTTTGAAGATTGTCTGATTTCATCGGATGCTCCTCCATCTCTGATGAAGGCACTATACGGCAGATGCTGGTGTGTTATAGATCACAAATCCATCAAAAAACCATCAGAATGAACCGCATGTCGCATCCATTTCTCGTCAAGGACATCGCCTTTCAAGCCGGGCTTAGCACCGCCACCGTCGACCGAGTGCTGAACGGACGGGCAGGCGTGCGGCGGCAGACGGAGATGCGGGTGAAGGCGGCAATTGCCGAGCTCGAAAAGCAGCAGGCGGGTGTCGCGGCGAGCGGACGAACGCTGGCGATCGATATCGTCATGGAGACGCCGGAGCGCTTTTCCAATGCCGTACGAGCCGCTTTCGAAGCGGAAGTGGCGACCTTTCTGCCGACGGTCTTCCGCTGCCGTTTTCATTTTGCGGAAGTCATGAAGCCGGTTGAAATGGTGCAACTGCTCGATCGCATTCGGCTCAGAGGCACCCACGGGATTGTGCTGAAGGCTCCGGATATTCCCGAGATTGCGGCTGCAGTCGAGCGTGCGACCAATGCCGGGATCACTGTCGTTACATTGGTAACTGACCTCCCAAATTCTTCGCGCGCAGTTTACGCAGGCGCCGACAATCGTGCCGCCGGCGAGACGGCGGCCTATCTTGTTGGGAATTGTTTTGATGGGGCCGTCGCCAAGGTGCTCGTGACGCTGTCAAGCGGCCGCTTTCGCGGCGAGGAGGAGCGGGAGATCGGTTTTCGCCGCGTTCTTCGCGAGCGTTATCCGCAGATCGGTGTTGCCGAAATCAGCGAGGGTCACGGCGCCGACGCTGCCACAGGCATCCTTGCCGCCCGCGCCATCGCGGCGGATGCGATGATCAATGCGGTCTATTCCATTGGCGGCGGAAACAGGGCCGTACTCGCCGCCTTCGAGGAGGCCGGCAGGCAAATCCGCATTTTTGTCGCGCACGATCTCGATGCCGACAATCGCGCTCTGCTTGCCGGTGGTAAGATCGGTTTTGTGTTGCATCACGACCTGCGAACGGATGCGCGTTCGGCATTTCGAGCCATTATGAGCGGCCTCATGAAGGAGCGTGTCGCGCCGGCCATGCTGTCCGCAGTGGAAATTATCACACCCTATAATATGCCTGCGGGGAACTGACCCGTCAGCGCCGTCCGCCCACTTCATCGATATGATAGAGCAGGTCGGCCGGATCTTCATAGACGCGGATCGCCCCGGCATCCCTGAGTTCTTCCTGGCCATAGCCGCCGCTCAAGAGGCCGACACCGAGCGCCCTGCAACGCGTCGCCGCAAGCATGTCCCAAATGGCGTCTCCAACGACAATCGAATTCTCTATCGCGACGCCCAGGGCTTCGGCTGCGGCAATGAAGAGGTCAGGGTCGGGCTTGGCATATTTGACCTTGTCCCGGGTGATGACTGGAAACGCTTCCGGGTCGACCCCCAAGGCGGCGATATTGACCGCCGCCGTCTCCATGCGGCCGCTTGTGGCGATTGCGAAGGGAATGTTGGCCTCCGAAAGCCATTGGAGAAGTTCGCTTGCGCCGGGAAGAGGACGTATTTGCGCGCCGAGCCGGCGATAGGCTTCGGCGTGAAGTTGCCGTAACCGCTCATTTTTCTTATCGGTTATTTCGATGCCGGTTTCACGGAGCAGCTGATAGGTGAACAGCCCGCCGCTCATTCCGATTTTTCGATGGATCCGCCATATCGAGAGGTCTATGCCCTCGGCATCCAAGGCTTCTTTCCAGGCAAGCACATGCTGATAGACGCTGTCTACCAACGTGCCGTCAAGATCGAATAGAAAGGCATGTTCAATGCGCATTGAGCCCTCCATACTCCAAATCTAGGGGCGGAGCGAAAGGCATCAATGGGAAAAAGTGTAGAAGAGACTTTCTGCTATCTGCCGTTAAGTTCGACGCCTCTGCTACGCCACGTGTGAAGACCTGGCGTAGCATCGGATCGCCGGCGGCGCTCTGATACCGCTAGGAGGCAATATTCGCCATGTGGTCCAGCTCCTTGACAAGGTCATCCGGCAACATGAGCCCCGGCGCGGCGAGGTTCTCTCGCAGATGACCAACGGACGAAGTGCCCGGAATTAAAAGAATGTTTGGCGCGCGACGCAGCAGCCAGGCGAGCGCCACTTGCATGGGTGTGGCTCCGAGGCGTGCGGCGACATCAGACAGAGTGGACGACTGCAGCGGCGTGAATCCGCCAAGCGGAAAGAACGGCACGTAGGCGATGCCGTCGCGGGCAAGATCGTCGATCAGGGCGTCGTCGGCCCGATGCGCCAGATTGTACTGGTTTTGCACACAGACGATCTCTGTGATTCCGCGGCCTTCGGCGATCTGCCTGGGTGTGACGTTGCTCAGCCCGATGTGACGGACCAGACCTTGCCGTTGGAGATCGGCCAAGACTGTCAAAGGCGTTTCGATCGACCCTTCGGCAGGGCCATGCACGTCGAACATGATCCGAAGGTTGACCACATCAAGCACATCCAGGCTGAGATTGCGGAGATTGTCGTGCACTGCCTTTGTCAGATCTTCGCGGGAGAAGGCCGGGTTCCATGATCCGTCCGCGCCGCGCCGCGCGCCGATCTTGGTGACGATGACCAGATCGTCGCGATAGGGATGAAGCGCTTCACGGATGATTTGGTTGGTAACATGCGGACCATAGAAGTCGCTGGTGTCGATGTGATTTACACCACTTGCGACTGCCTCGCGCAGCACTGCCAACGCCGCTTCATGATCCCGAGGCGGGCCAAACACACCAGGCCCCGCGAGCTGCATAGCGCCGTAGCCGAGCCGCTTCACGCTGCGGTCGCCGAGGGTGTATGTACCGGACTGATCGATAATGGACATGACCTAACTCCTTTCAAGAGATGACAGGAAGATAGGCGCTGTAGTCGTGCATGAAAATCCGATGCAATCAGTACGGCTTGTGCGGAAAAGCGAACAATGGAAGCCGGTCGATCTGATCTCTAGCGGTTAGGTAACCCTAAGGTTTCCAGAACCTGCAACATGGCGGCAATGTAGCCATAGGTGAAAGCGAAGGCGGTGTTTTCCGGGTCGCGTCCTGAAACGCGCGGCACATGATCCGGCATGATCATGTATTGATAGCCGACGTCGGCGTAGGTCTTCAGCGAACGCCACATGTCCATGTCGCCTTCCTCCGGAAAGGTCTCCATGAAGGAGAGCTTGCGGCCGCGGATATTGCGAAAGTGGACGTTGAAGAGCTTGCCTCTTATGCCAAACCAGCGGATGACGTCGAAAATTTCCTCGGCCGGATTATCGAGCATCTCGCCGACTGTGCCCTGGCAAAAGTTCAGCCCATGGTAGGGGCTCTCGTGCATCTGAACAAACTTCTTCAGGCCTTCGATGCTGCCGAGAACGCGTGTGACCCCGCGATAACCGGGCGGCGTGTATGGATCGTGCGGATGGCAGGCAAGCCGCACTTTGCAGGATTCGGCGACCGGAACGACACGTGAGAGGAAATAATCGATACACTCCCAGTTTTCCTCCTCGCTGAGGACGCCGGCGATCGAAAGCGGCGCATCGTGATCGGCCTTGTCCCAGCGAAAGGCCTCGTTTCTCGACCCGCCGCGACCGATTTCCAATTCGGTGCGTGGGATGCCGATAATGTTCAGATTGTACTTGACGGAGGGAATGCCGACGGCGGCGGCATTCTCGATCAAGCGGCAGATGGAGTCGATCTGGCGGTCGCGGTTCGGCCCGGCCGTCAGGATGTCCGGGCTGTGTTGCTCCTCGATCACCCGTGAGCTCATCGGGAGTTGGATCATATCGAGGATGAGACCGAAACTCTCGATATGCTCACGGTGGGCTTTCAGAATATCGAGCGTCCAGTCGTGCGGATTTCCGGCGGGATCGGCATTGACGTGCCTGACGCCCAACTGCGCCATGACGCGATAATCATCATCGTCCCGCGCCTGAAACTGCGTACCGAGATACATATGAAATCCTCTCCTCGAATCTCTTGGATGCTAGGCTGTAGTGACGAATTAAGGAATTGGGGTTCCGTTTTGGGAGCAAATCAGATTCAACGCTGACTTTTGGAGGTCGGCGATGGATGGTGAAATTCTTCGAGATGATCAATGGGAGCGTCTGAAGCCGTTCGTTCCCGGCGGGCGCAAAGGTCGACGCGGCCCCCGCAGCGACGGGCGCCGGTTCTTCGATGCGATCTTGTGGCTGGCCCGATCCGGTGCACGTTGGCGTGACTTGCCTGAAGATCGTTTCGGCCCCTATCAGACGGTCAAACGACGTTACTATCGCTGGATCGAACAGGGCGTATTCGACCGGATTTTCGAAGCGGTGACAGCCGCTCCGGACATGGAGTGGCTGTCGATCGATGCCACGGTGATCCGGGCGCAGGCACAAGCGGCTGGCGGGCGCCGTAAAAGGGGGGAACGAAAGCCCAGGCTCTCGGTCGTTCCCGTGGCGGATTTGGTAGCAAAATCCATGCAGTAGTGGATGCACTCGGGCTACCGGTTCGTTTCCACCTTGGCCCAGGCCAGCAGAACGATATGGCGCCGGCCTGTGATCTCGTGCGGGGATTGCCTGCCAACCAGGTGCTCGCTGACCGCGCCTACGATGCCGACAGCCTGCACGACATCATCCTTGACCAAGGCGGCGAGCCGGTCATCCCGCCGCGTCGTCATCGCAAGTATCAGCATGGCTATGATCGCATTGCTTATAAACAGCGATGGGGCATCGAGAGCTTCTTTGCCAAGCTCAAACAGTGGCGTCGCATCGCAACGCGATACGACAAACTCGCCGCCAACTTCCTCGGCTTCATCAAGATCGCAAGCATCATGATCTGGCTTAAATAGTTAAATCGTCACCACAGCCTAGAGCACTTCCAGGAAAAGTGCGAAGCGGTTTTCCGTCTGGAATGCGTAAAAACAAAGGGATAGGGTGCGCGAATTCATTCCCGCAAAATGCATTCACGGCAATCCGCCGCGGTTACTTTCCGGCTGGAACTTCCTTAGCGGATCGAACTGAGCAGTATCGAGGTTGCGGCAAGATTGTCGATAAGCACCGTTACCGCATAACAGGCGACAAGCAGTTGAACTGAAAAGCTCAGTATAGGTCTCCAGTCACGGGCAGCGGGATTCCGATTGCCGGTTGCTGTGGAGGAGGTCTCGATATCGAGGGGCTCGGCTTCCATGGTCTTGGCGCCGAAAACCAGAAGCATGAGAATGTTGAAAATGATGAACTGACGGGGACTCGCGCCAATCGTGCAGAAAATCAGATTGCAGCACAGGCAGAGGCTACAGAGATAGACACGTTTCTGGCTGCCGAGAAAGCGCTTAAGAACGGTCGATCCATTCAAAATTGGACCCGGATTGCTCTGTCCCGCATTGCTGGTTGGCTTCACATTCTGCCTCCTTGCTCGAATCGAGCAGGCAGAGGAAACCAGCTTTTACTGACCGCATGTGTTGCATTATATTGCGGCAAATTCTTTTAGTTTGCGGCGGCCAAGTCCTTCGCTGCGAGCTGCAGATGCTTCACGCCGCTGAAACAAAACGCAACAAGATACAACACTGCGTTACACCGAAAAGCACTATGTTCGGCCGAGTTTGAATGAGAGGTCGCTGGATGCTTTTAGATTCTCCTTCAGAGCCGGTCAGGCGGATGTGCTGATCTGCCTCGACAATCCGCAGGTCGCCACGCGTATCGGCTCGGTCCTGTCCGCCCGCGGGCTGACGGTTGCGGCCGTTCCGGCTTCCGGGATGGATGCGGAATTCGAACCGAGAGGTTGCCAGGTTGTCGTGACGCATACGGCGATGATCGGACGGGTGCGCAGCCGCCTGCACTTGCCGGTGGTCAATGTCGAAGCGTTCATATTCGAGCGGCCGGATCATTCCACTACGGGAGCGCCAAAGCAGTTCGATGGCGCTGCCTTCGTAAAACGTGTCCTGACGGTGATGAGCGATGCCGAGAGGCGCGCGCCGCGATAATGACGCGAATTCCTACAGGCGCTGCTGGGTTCCTTTGTCGAAGAAGTGGACGTTCGACGATCTGAGAGAGAGGTTCACCATCTGATCAGGCGTCAATTCCGCGCGTTCGCGCATGACCCATGTCAGTTCACGCCCTTCCAGATCGAGTGCCACATGCGTCTCCGAGCCTGTCGGCTCGACGACAGTAACCTTGGCTGGCACGCCGCCCTCGCGGGCAAAGGTTATGTCCTCCGGACGGATGCCGATGACGACCTCTCTGCCGTCCGATTGATCCGGAGCTGCTGACAGTTCGATCGCAGCGCCGCTCTGCAGCAGCAGCCTCGGATTCGATCCGCCGGCAAGCCTGCCTTCCAAGAAGTTCATCGCCGGCGACCCAAGGAAGCCCGCTACGAAAATATTTCTTGGCCGGTCGTAAAGCTCGAGCGGCGTTCCGATCTGCTCGACTTTCCCGCCCTGCAGCACGACGATCTTGTCGGCCATGGTCATCGCTTCGATCTGGTCATGCGTGACATAGACGATCGTTGTCTTCAGCCGCTGATGCAGCGCCTTGATTTCGGCGCGCATCTTGACGCGCAATTTGGCATCGAGGTTGGAAAGCGGTTCGTCGAACAGGAAGACCTTGGGATCGCGCACGATGGCGCGCCCCATGGCGACGCGCTGGCGCTGGCCGCCCGAAAGCTGCGCCGGCTTGCGGCCGAGCAGCGGCTGCAGGCCAAGGATCTTTGCCGCCTCGCCGACTTTCCGGTCGATTTCTGCACGCTTTACGCCGGCAAGTTCCAGTGCAAAGCCCATGTTCTGCGCGACCGTCATCTGCGGATAAAGCGCGTAGTTCTGGAAGACCATCGCGATGTCGCGATCCTTTGGCGGCAGGTTGTTGACCGTACGGCCGCCGATCGAGATTTCGCCGCCGGTGATTTCCTCCAGCCCAGCAATCATCCGCAGAAGGGTCGACTTGCCGCAGCCCGACGGCCCCACGAGAATGACGAATTCGCCGTCCGAAATATCGACATCGACGCCATGGATGATATCCACCGCTCCATAGGATTTCCTGACGTTCTTGATGGCCAATCCGGACATGAAATTCCTCCTGTAGACCCGATCAGTTCTTCTTGCGGATGCGAAGGGCCTGGTATGGCCTACCCGGCAGTTCGACGCCGAAGGCCGCATCCGCCTTGCCGCCGCGTACGATCGGGCCGTGCCGGGTGGGATGCGGGATCGGAGCTTCGACTTTCTTGGCGGGCGTGCTCGTCATTTCCCAGGTGTCGATGATGTCGACATCGTAATCGCTGCCGTCTTTGGGCAGGCCAGTCGACCAGACGACGGGCTGGTGTTCGCCGAGGTAGATGTAGCTGATATCACCGTCGCGTGCGCCGGAAACGCGGGTCCAAGGCCATTCGCCGAAGGACGCCATCGGCTCGAGACCATTGACGACATCCTGCTCCAGCAGATCGCGCAGGAAGCCGATGCGCTTCCATGCCTCGCCGCGGAGCTCGCCGCCCTTGGCCCACCAGATGAGATCCTGCGGATGCGAATAGGTTTCGCCATGGCCGGCATAGCCGCCGCGCGTCACCGTGATCCAGAAGCGATGCACCAGCTCCTGTGCCGTCAGGTTGCCCCAGGATTGGATGATGTTGCCTTCATATTCCGGCTCGTCGTTGACGACGGGCTTGCCATAGGCTTCACGCCATTCCTGCGTGCGCTTCACATCCCAGTTCTGGATGCAGGTATGCGTCACCCAGGGCTTGCGATGATCGAAGTTCATCGTCGGCTCGCCGTTATGGATGGACTTCAGGTGGCCGTAGGGATCGTTCTCTTCGAGAATATGGAAATAGCGGTCCCACTGCTGCAGCGGCTTGGTGTCGAGGAGGAAGTCGTATTCGTTGGCGAGCGCCCACCAGACGTTCCGGTAGGCGGCAAGCCGCGCGGCGAGATAGGCGACATAGCGGAAGTCCTGCTCTGCCGACATGTCGGCATAGCCCCAGCGATCATAGGGATGGAACATGATAATATCGGCTTCGATACCAAGCTCGCAAAGCGCGGCCACCTGCTTTTCGAAGTGCCGAAAGAGAACGGGGTTCGGCCTGTCGAAATCCTCTTTGCCGTCGGCACCCTTTTCGAAGCAGGGGTAAAGCGGCTCATTGACGTTGTAGGGATAGTCCTTTGGGAAGACGCCCATGCGGATCTTGTTGAAGCGCGACTTCTTCAGCGTCTCCAGCGTCTGTGCCTGCATCTCCAATGGCTGATGCGTCCAGGCATAGCAGGTCGTGCCGAACGAGAGGAAAGGCTTGCCGTCGGCATAGGCGAAGTGGAACTTGTTGCGCACATGCACCGGGCCGTGATTGCTCTCAGACGGCTTGGTCGCGACGAACGAGCCGGTCTTGCCATTTAGGTCTGCCGTCTTCGAGCGCGTGCGGAAGAACCATTCCCCTTCATTGTCGGGCATGAAGCGCACGCGATAGACGCCGTCGCCATCATAGAAGCCGGGCACGCGGATTTCGCGGCTGTTCTGGCTGAACACGGCATCGAATGCCACGTCGAGATAGGGATTGCCGCCCGAAGGGCCGTTGAAAGCCGCCTCGAAGACGCCCCATTTTTCGACGGTTGCACTGGACATGATATTCTCCTCGAAAGACTTGCCAATTCGGTTGATGATCAGCCCTTGACAGCGCCGGAGGTGAGGCCGGAGACGAAGTAGCGCTGAAAGATGAGGTAGACGAGCGTCGCCGGCAGCACGGTCATGACGATCGCCGCATTCAACTGCCCGTAATCATTGGAAAACTGCCCCTGGAACGACATGAGCCCGAGCGGCAGCGTCCACATGTGCTGATCCTGCAGAAGCACCAGCGCCATTGCGAATTCATTCCATGTGGAAACGAAATCCAGGATCAACAGCGCCGCAAGCACCGGCAGGCAGACCGGCAGAAATATCCGGCGGAAGATGGTGAAATGGCTTGCGCCGTCGATCAGCGCGGCTTCCGACAGCTCTTTCGGAATGCCTCTGAAGAAGCCATGCAGAATGAAGACCTGATAGGGCACGCCGAAGGCGATGTAGGGGAGGATCACGCCGGGATAGGTATCGATGAGGCCCAGCGAGTTGACCAGCGTAAACAGCGGCGCCAGCATGACCTGAAAGGGGATCATCGTGCCGAAGACGACGAGGAGCAGCAGTACTTTGCTGAACCTCAGCCGGATCTTAGCAAGCGCATAGGCCGCCATCGCCGACAGGATGAGCCCGAGCGGCACTTTGATCACGGTGATAATCGTGCTGTTCAGGAAGGCGCTGGCAAAATTGCCGCGACCCCAGGCGCTCGAATAGTTGTCGAAGGCCGGATTGAGCGGTGGCACGAAGGCGCCCGTCGTCGTCACATCGGCCTGCGTTTTCAGCGACGTGAAGACGATGAAGACGAAGGGCGCAAGCCAGATCGCGGCGACCAGGAGCAGAGCGATCCACAAGCCGATCAGGACAGGATCGCGCTTGCGCTTTGCGGGGATGACGGTCTCGAAGCCGTCCGACATGGATGTTGCCGATGCAGCCGTCATTGTTCGGCCTCCTCATGCTTCTGCGTCCATCGCAGGTAGGGAATGACGATGGCGATGGTGATGAGCAGCAGAACGACGGAGATCGCAGCGCCGCGGCCGAAATCGAAGATCTGCATGGCCTGCGTGAAGGCCCAGAGCGCCAGCATCTGCGTGGATTGCGCCGGTCCCCCACCCGTCAGGCCATAGACGATGTCGAAGGCCTTTAGCGACGAGATGACTGATAGCACCAGGACGATCGTCAGCGTGGTGCGCAGTGCGGGGAGGGTGACATAGCGGAAAATGTTCCAGCGACCGGCGCCATCGATGCGTGCGGCCTCGACCAGCGTCTGTGAAACATTCTGCAGGCCCGCGAGAAACAGGACCATGGAGAAGCCGACGGATTGCCAGAGATAGGCGACGAAGACCGAATAGAGCGCAATGTCCTTATTGCCGAGCCAGTCCTGGATCCAGTCCTGCAGCCCCATCGAGGTCAGGATCTCGGTGAAGAGGCCGAAAAAGGGATCGTACATCCACTTCCACATGGTCGCGACCGCGATCGGGGCGATGATGACCGGAAGATAGAAAATCGCCCGGAAGGTATTGCGGGCGAAAAGCTTCTGGTTGAGGCTCAGCGCCAGCAGCAGGCCGATCATTGGCGGAAAAATCACGCACATGATCGTCCAGATCACAGTGTTGCGGAAGGCGACCCAGAAGACGGGATCCTGCGTGAAGATATATTGATAGTTCGCCATGCCGACGAACGGGCGCTGGGGATCGAGGCCGTTCCATTTCTGGAAGCTCAGCACCACCACGTTCAGCATCGGATAAAGCGCGAAAATCGCGTAGATCAGCATGGCCGGGGCGAGCAGGATCGCTGCCTGAACGCGCGGGTCATGTGTTCGATTGCGGAATGACATTCTGATTGCTCCCGGCGGCAACTGACGCGTGGGCATCGTATGAGGGAAGCCGTCGCCGCGATTCGCAATCGGAGTGGTGGCTTCCCTCGAGAGATCAGGTGCGACCCGCGATGAAGGTCTGCAACTGCTTGGCAGCATCGGCCGGCTGGATATTGCCGGAAGCGACGTCGTTGATCACCCGGAAGTATTCGGTGGTGACATCGAGCGGGAAGGCTTGATCGCCGTTCATGTAGACCTTGCTGTAGGTCTTGAAGATATCCAGCCATTTCGCCTCGAGCGGCTTCTGGTTGGTGTACTGGACATTCTTGTTGACCGAAATCGAGCTGATCTGCCCGACGAGATCCTGCTGCACCTTGGTCGACAGGAAATAGTCGAGGAACTTGGCAGCGAGATCCGGATCCTTGCTCTTGGTGCTGATGTAATTGTACTCGGCAAAGCCATAGAGACGGTTGGTGTTCGTCGGGAACGGCACGACGCCATAATCGTCGAGGTTGACCTTGCTGCCGCTCAACTGGCTGACCAGCCAGTCGCCTTCGAGCATCATCGCGGCACGGCCGGCAACAAACAGGGTATAGGACTGCTGGTTGCTGATGCCCATGAAGGGCTTCAGCGTGTAGTCCTTGGTCCACTTGGCAAAATCGGTGAAGGCATCGGTCGCGCAGGGCTCTTTGGTCCAATCGGTCTTCATGGCCATCAGCGCGTCGTGCTTATCGGCGCCACATTTGGTTTCAAGCAGCACGTCCATCAGGCGCATGACGTGCCAGTTGACCGAGCCGCCGAAGGTGAAGGCAGGAATGCCAGCCGCCTTGAGCTTGTCGGCCGCCGCCAGCAGTTCCTCGTAGGTCTTCGGCTCCCCAGTGATGCCGGCCTTTTGGAAGAGCTTCTTGTTGTAGTAGATTGCTTCGCCCTTGAAGGTGAAGGGGACGCCATGCTTGCCGCCCGGATAGAGATCGGCAAAGGCAGCAGCAGACGGAAGCAGCTCGTCGTTCCACTTGTACTGCGTATAGTACTTGTCGAGCGGCAGCGACAGGCCGGCCTTCACATATTCGCCGCCGAGACCAAGCCCAGCCCAGCTAAAATAAATATCTGGGCCCTTGCTCGAGCCTGCCGCGACGCGAAGCGCAGTTTTGTGTTCATCGACGCCGCGCTGGACGATTTCGATATGGGTGCCGGGATTGGCCGCCTCGAAATCCGTCGCCACTTTCTTGAGGGCACCGTTTGCCGCGCCGTTGTCGAAATTGAGCGTCCACAGCGTCAGGTCTTCCGCAGCGACATTGGTCGCCGAAAACGCTGCCGCAGCCATCGCAGCGGCAGCGAACCAACGCGCATATTTGGAGTTGATAGCCATCTCCAGTCCTCCTCTGAGCAAAGCTGAGGTGGTTTTGACAAATCGTTATCAACATGTCAACTGGTATGATGAGGTCATCATCACTCTGACGTGAAGTGGGCCTTAAAGCAGGATATAATCACCACAGCCGAGGCCGCTCCCGGATCCATGTGCCCGAGAGCCCGCTCGCCGAGGCGCGATGACCTGCCTTTTGCCGCGATCATATCCTTCGTCGCTTCGGCCCCCGCCTCACCAGCCTTGAGGCCATCAGTGAAACATTCAGCAAGGGGCAAGCCTTGATCCCGGGCGGCTCGACAGGCTGCAGCAGCGGGCGCCCAGGCATCGACCATCGTCTTTTCGCCGAGCTCCGCCTTGCCCCGATCCTGAATGCCCTTGGCAAAGGCCGCAAATACCTCGACCATGTCGTCGTCGTTCAGGGATGGTTTCCCCTTTGCGACTGCGCCTGCGCGCATCAGGGCTGTCGCATAGAGCGGGCCGGAAGAGGCTCCGACAGCATTGAGGAAGGATTTCGCTGCCGTATTGAAGACCAGCGTCGGATCGACAGTCGTGGAATCCAGCTCCGCAACCGCTTTGGCGGCGGCCGAAAAACCGAGCTCCATGGCGATGCCATGATCGGCATCACCGATCACGCCATCGAGCTCGCAGAGGCGATCCTTCTCGCGTGCCATCGCCTCCGCGATCCGCACGAAAAGGGCCTTCAGGTCTTCCGTTGAGACCGTCGTCATTGCAGCGCCTCGCCGGAGCGGAACATCGCGCAATCGCAAGGGTGATCGATCAGCCGCTGCAATTCGTCGTCCAGATGCATCAGCGTAATCGATGCGCCGGCCATCTCCAGCGACGTGCAGTAATTGCCGACCAGCGACAGGTGAATGACAAGGCCTGCATCGTCGAGCATCGCCTTGAGCTTGCGCATCATGATGTAGAGTTCCATGAGCGGCGTCGAACCCAATGAGTTGACGAGTACGGCGACCCGATCGCCACGCGCCGGCTTCATCTCGTCGAGGATCTTGCCGACCAGCTCGCTCGTGACCTCATCCGCGGATCGCATCGGTCCGCGTGCGACGCCCGGCTCGCCGTGGATGCCCATACCGATTTCCATCTCGTCGGGCCCTATCTCGAAGTTCGGTTTCCGTGTCTGCGGCAGGGAGCAAGGCGAGAGCGCGACGCCCATGGTGTAGGTGCGTTCATTGGCGAAGCGTGCAACACGCTCGACGTCGTCAAAGCCGTACATGAGATCGCAGGCCGCACCCGCGGCCTTGAAGATGAAGACGTTGCCGGCGACGCCGCGACGGCGCTCCTTCTGCTCGATGGGTGCGGAGGCGATGTCGTCCGTCGTCAGCACGGTGCGGACCTCGATGTCATCCATGGCGAGCATTTCGGCTGCCATATCGAAATTCATGACATCGCCGGCATAATTGCCATACATGAACAGCACGCCGGCACCACCATTAACGGCTTTGGCGCACTCGATGATCGGATCGGGTGGCGGAGAGGCAAAGACATTGCCGATGGCTGCGGCATCGGCGAGCCCCTTGCCGATATAACCCAGGAAGGTCGGCTCGTGCCCTGATCCGCCGCCAATGACCAGGCTGACCTTGCCGGGCCGCGGCCCCTCATTTGCGACGATGGAGCGCGGCGATCCCTCGACGGCGCGGAGGTGCCGGGGGTGAGCCGCCAGAACGCCCGCCAGCATCTCGTCCACGGCGGCCGCGCCATCATTGATAAGCTTCTTCGTCTTCACGTGAGTCCTCCCGGTCATCTCGTTTCGGAAGACTAAGTTGCCCTTCTCGAATGTCAGGTCAATCCTTCAAAGCGATCGAATGGACGGCAAAAGGCTGCAGCGTCAGGCTGCCGCTCTCGCCTTTCTCGGCGAGGCGGAAGGATCCAAGCTCGACCTGCTGCGCCGTGGCAGTGATGTTCACCAGCAGCATTTGCGGGGCTCCATCAACCGGCGCCGCGACAAAGGAGAGAACGGCAGTCGGATCGGATGAGACGCATTCCCGCCATTGGCTACCAGCAAGCCGGGCAAGCATAGCGACCGTGTTGAAGATCGGGCGCTTGCCGCCGGCTGGAGAGGGTTCGTCCTTGCCGGCGATCAGCCCGAACTGCCCCGTCAGAGCCGAAAGCGTCAGGCATTCCAATCCGGCATCGAGCACTTCAACCGCATAGCCGAGTGCGAAGGCTTCCGCGAAACGGCCATTGTGCCGGGGGTCCCTGTTTGCCATCGGAATGCGGCGACCGCCGAGATTGTCCATGGTCCGGCTGCCATAGGGGTTCTGGCGCATCGGAATGGTGGAGGGGCCGATGCGATAGGGCTTGTCGCCATAGATGGCACGGACCGAGCGGGTGATAAACGGCAGCGCTTCCAACGTCTGCATGACGCTGAGGTCGTCGGCCGCATGGACGATCGGGTTCGTGCAATGGGTGATGAAATCGAGTGGTCCGGAGGGAACGCGCTTGCGATTGAGTTCGGTGAAATAGCTGAGCATGCCGCCGCCAAGCCGCACCTCGGGAAAGGCGGACCGTGCTGCGGCATAGACCTCCTCAAGCGGCGGGCATGCTGGCCATTGACTGCCCGGAGGAGTGGATTGTCTGTCGACGGAAGGGGATACGACGATTGCGTCCGGTTTGAAACCCGCCGCATTCATCCAGGTTGCGATCTCCTGCGCCTCGGCAAGCGGCGACTGACATGGCAATGCGATTTCAAGTGTCGACGTACCGGCGTGCAGCTTTGCAATGGCACCGATCGCTTTGAAGGCGGTAGCGTCATGGCCGGCATTTGGATCGAAATGAAAGAGCAATTCTTGCGGCCCGATCTCCGCCAGTACGTCGCGTGCCTCAAGCGTCGCCTTCGCTTCTTCCGGCGTGATCACCAACCCGATCGACGGCATCGTGCCGCGCTTGTTCCCTTCTGTGATCGTGACCGCGCGGCCTTCAGGCCGGACGGATGCAGGGGCACTCAGCGTTGGCCGCTTGTCGGCAAAGCTCAGGATAATCCGCTGGCTGACAGGTTGGCCAGCCGGTATCTGGTAAGGCCAGGGGAGGGCAAGGGGGCGGACATAGGTTTTATAGGAAGCATCCGACCAATTGCGCTGGTCTTCCATCTCGAAGGTATCGCCTTCCATGCGGCATTCCGCCGTGACATCCGGCATGACAGTATGCGTAATCGCACGCATGTCCTTGAAGGGCTGCCAGGGTTCGATGAGATCGGGAAAGCGCGTGTCCTCGCGGCGACCGTCGACATGCTCCACCGAGACCGGTGTTCCGGCAACGCCGACGATCGGATGCAGTATGCAGAATCCGCAACGGTTCGTCTCGAACCCAGTCTTCGACACCGCTTCCGCTTCGAAGATCAAGGCACCTCCGGTCTTGGCGGAGATATGCATACGGATTTCAAGCGCCGTATCGTCGGGCCCGGTGCAGTGCGCAAGGTAAGCTACCGAAAATCCGTCCTGACCCTGATCGATCTTCAAGTCCGATATTCGCGGAGCGTAAGTGCCCCAATCGCGGTCGCGCACGAGGTAAGAGACGGCGCGGAGCACCTCTTTTCGATCATAGGTGATCGTGCGGAGGTTGCCGTCTTTGAAGTCGACGGCAAGCCTACCGGCGGTAAGCCGCTGCGGCGGCACTTCGGTTTCGCGCGTACCATAAAGTTGAAACGGGTCGATTTCAGCGGTCATCGCAACATTGCCCCAATATCGACTGTCCTCCCGTGAGCGGCACTGTCATAGGCTGCTTCGACAAGGGCAAAGGTCTTCAGATTGTCCGCGCCTGATGTGGACGTTTCGCCGCCGGATGCGAGGCGGTCTGTCCAGTGCTGTTGGATGGCCAGGACACTTTCTTGGATGTTGTGCCACGGGCGGGAAGCCCAGGAGAGTAGCCTGGGCGAGGCATCCGAAACCGCCGTGCCCTCTGCGCTGTTGACCTCGAGACGATAGCCTTGCGAGAGCCGGATCGTTCCCAGCGTTCCGTCGATCTCGATCAGCGTTTCGGGAAAAGGCTCAGTCCCAAGCTTGGTCGCATAGCTGACGTCGACGATCGAGGTCGCGCCATTCTGATGGTCGAGCATGATCGTTGCGACATCTTCGCCCTTGATCTTCGGATTGACCCGTTTGGTGCGCGCGGTGAGTGTCGCGACGTCGCCCAGGATGAAGCGTGCGATATCGAGCGTGTGGATACCAAGATCTTCGATGATGAAGCGCTCGCCCTCGGCAAGATAGGGCTGGCCGGAAAAGACATCATAGCCGGAGCGGAAGGAAAAGCGGCCCCAGAACGGCTCGCCGATCGCGCCCGATTGAAGGACGGCCTTCAATGCCTGGATCGGCGTCTGCCAGCGGAAATTCTCGTGAACCATCAGGGGGATTGCCGCGTCGGCGCAAGCTTTGACCATGGCTTTGGCGTCGCTCAACGTCTTCGCAAAAGGCTTTTGGCAGATGGCCGGGACCTTATGGGCCGCTGCCATTTCCACCAAAGCACGGTGGCTTTGCACCGTTGTCGCGATATCGACAAAATCGAAGCCGCCATCGGCGAAAAGCGCCGCCGCATCGTTGTAGCGGCGCTCGATGCCGAATTGGTCGCCGACAATCTTCAACCGCGCGGGATCACGATCGCAGATCGCGACGATCTCAGCGCCATCGACGTCCTTCCACGCATGCATCTG
The DNA here is from genome assembly GCF_029714285.1 of Rhizobium sp. CB3090. Taxonomy (NCBI): domain Bacteria; kingdom Pseudomonadati; phylum Pseudomonadota; class Alphaproteobacteria; order Hyphomicrobiales; family Rhizobiaceae; genus Rhizobium; species Rhizobium sp. CB3090. The sequence continues at coordinate 1,210,730 of NZ_CP121663.1, read as the reverse complement.
ATTGACCGCGAAGAAGCCGCAGCCGATGAGCGCACCCTTGAGTTCCGCCATATCTCAACCCGCCTTTGCCATTTGCATGAGTGTGACGCGCTGCTGGAGACGGCGTTGCGCCTGGTCGACGACCACTGCAATGATGATGACCAGCCCTTTGATGACCATTTGCCAAAAGGAGGAGACGCCCATCATCACCAATCCGTCTGAGAGGATGCCGATGACGAAAGCGCCGATGATCGTGCCGCCGATCGTCCCCCGTCCGCCGGACATGGAGGTGCCGCCGAGGACGGCCGCGGCGATGGCGTTGAGCTCGAAGCTTTCGCCGGTCGCCGGATGCGCCGCCATCAGCTCCGACGAAATGACGATGCCGACGATCGCAGCGCACAATCCGGAGAACATGTAGACAAAGATCTTCACCAGATCGACGCGAATGCCCGACATGCGCGCCGCGCGCTCGTTGCCGCCAACGGCAAAGATATGCCGGCCGATCGGTGTCGAGCGGGCGACATAAGCGGCGAGCAATGCCAGAACGATGAGGATCCAGATGGAAACCGGGAGACCGAGCAGCCTTCCCGCACCGAAGACATCGAAGCCGGTCGTGTCGAATTCCGGCCTGCCGACGAGGTTCGGAAAGGTCTGGCCGTCGGAAGACAGCAACGCCATGCCGCGCGCGATGTACAGCGTTCCAAGCGTCGCGATGAAGGGCGCAACGTTGAGCTTGGTGATGAGCAGCCCGTTGATCAGCCCGATGACGATACCGACGGCAAGGGTGATCAGCACGATCTCATAGAGGTTGAAGTAGACCGTATATCCGATCGGCAATTCGACGCCGTTGAGGATCAAAGCGCCGGTGACCATTCCGCATAGGCCGACGATCGAGCCGACCGAAAGGTCGATGCCGCCGGTGATGATGACGAAAGTCATGCCCATCGCCAGGAAGGCGTTGAGCGCAACGTGTTTCGACATCAGGATCATGTTCGCCGTCGAGGTGAAGTTCGGCGCGAAGATGGCGAAGAAGATGATCACGGCAAAGAGGGCAATGAAGGTCCGGAGCTTCATCAACGTCAGGAGAATGGAGCCGTTCGACCGCTTGGCCGCAAATGAAGAAGATGTATCCGCGGTCATGACGCGAGTTCCCTTGTATGTCCGTGTCCCTTGGCCGATGCGGCGACGATGGCCTCTTCCGTCGCTTCGTTTCTGTCGAAAACGGCGACCAACTGGCCGTTGCTCAAGACAGCGATCCGATCGGAAAGCGCCATGACCTCTTCAAGGTCCGAGGTTGAAAACAGGATTGCGAGACCCTTGCCGGCAAGCCTGCGCATGGTGCGAAAGACATCGGCCTTGGCGCCGACATCGATGCCCCGGCTCGGCTCGTCCATCAGAAGAACCTTGGGGTCCGTCATCAAAGCCTTGCCGATGACGACTTTCTGCTGATTGCCGCCGGACATCGATGTCACTTCGAAATCGGGATTGGGCGCCTTGATGGAGAGATCTCGGATCATGTCGCGAATGGCGCGCTTTTCCGCGCCGGCATCGATATGAAAGAAGCGGGCGAAGCGGCCGAGGCTTGCAAGCGTCAGATTGCTGGCGATGGAGAGCACCTGCACCAGACCCTCGCGCTGCCGATCCTCCGGGATCAGCGCCAGGCCGCGCCTGATACGGCGGGTCGTGTCACGTTCATGGACCTCGACGCCGTCGATGAAGATCTTGCCGGTGGAATGCATATGCCGGCCCATGACGCATTCGAAAAACTCGCTGCGGCCTGCGCCCATCAAACCATATATGCCGAGGATTTCACCGGCGCGAACGGAGAGCGAGACGTGGTCTACGGCAAGGCCGCCGGTCGGCCGCGGCAGACTGACGTCTTCTGCACGAAAGGCTTCCTTGCCGATCGCGTGGCCGCCGTCCCGGGCAAAATCCTTGGCATCCGATCCGATCATCGACCGGACGATCCATCTCGTATCGATATCGCGTACCATCGCCTGGCCGGTGATCTGCCCGTCGCGCAGCACGGTGATGTAATCGCCGATCCGCATCAGCTCTTCCAGCCGGTGGGAGATATAGACGATCGCGACGCCCTGCGCCTTCAGTTCGGCGATCACCTTGAAAAGAATGTCGACCTCAGCCGCTGAAAGCGCCGATGTCGGCTCGTCCATGATCAGGATGCGGGCATTGAGCGAAATGGCCTTGGCGATTTCGACAAGCTGCTGCTGTCCAATCGGCAGATCCTCGACCATGGTCTCGGCGCTGATGCCTGCATCCAGCTTCTTCAGAAATTCGTTGGCCTTGCTGATCTGCGCCTTGTGGTCGATGCCGAAAACGCCGCGAGTGATTTCGCGTGTCGTGAAAATGTTCTCGGCGACCGTCATGTTGGCGAAAAGATTGAGCTCCTGGAAAATCATGCCGATACCGCGCGCCTGCGCGTCGGCGGGACTGTCGAAATGGACGGCTTCGCCCTCCAGGAGGATGCGGCCGGCGGTCGGACGTTCTACTCCGGCGATGATCTTCATCAACGTCGATTTGCCAGCGCCATTTTCCCCGACCAGCACATTGACCGCGCCGCGCCGCAGTTCGAGGTTGGCGCGTTTGACCGCGACGATGCCCGAATAAACCTTGGACACGTCCTCTAGACGAAGGATGATGTCTTCCTGGGTCGTGTTGCTCATTGTCATTGTCCCAGCGTCAGCGCCGACGGGGTAATCAGGGGAAGCTGGCCCGATGCGGGCAGCGGAAATGCGCCGGTTACCTCGACCGTCTTTCCCGTCAGGCCGTCCCTCGGCAGAGCGGCGAGAAAGGACGTGTTCACCTTCTCATTGAAAGCCTTGCCGAATTGCGCCCATTCGATCTGGTTCTTGAATTCGTTGAAGTCGACGAAATCCAAAGCATCGCGTAATGCCGTGCCGCGGATTGCCGGACCGATTTGAACCTTCGCATCGGCCTTGCCGTCACCGTCGACATCGACGTCGAGCGTTGCGGCACGGGACGCCGTGTCGGCGGCGACAATCTTGCCTTTGAGCTTCACGGCATAGGTCCAAGGAGATGTGCTCTGCTTCCGCGGATTGCCGTATTTTGCGCCGGCCTCGTCCGGGTTCGATGCCGCAGCCTGCATCACCGCCTTGAGATCGCCGGCACGCTTTTCAAGGTCGGGTACCGCCTGCGATTGCCAGATCGCGTCGACCTTGGCCGCGGGATCGAAGGCGCTCTTTGCCGCCTGCGCCGCCTTTTCCTCGGCCGTCGGCGTCTTGATGATCTTACAGCCGGGCAGTGCTGCGGCCAATATGAGGGCCACAACGGCGCCTCTGATCCTCAACATGCAATGCACCTCATCTCACAGAAAACGTCAGGAGAGCGTGGCTTTGCCACGCCCTCCGCAATGCTTGGTCCGCCGTTAATTTTTCAGCGCGAAGGTCTCAAGCTTGTCGGCGTTTGCCGCCGTGATGAGAACGCAGTCCATGAGCTGCTTCTCTTCCTTAGGGGTCGTCTTGTTCTTGATGTACGCATCGGCCTGCTGAACCGCCATCTGGGCTTGTGCATAGGCAGGCTGCAACACGGTCGCCTTGATGCCGCCGGCCTTGATCGAGTCGCGCACATCGTTGGAGCCGTCGAAGCCGACGACGATCACATCCTTGCGGCCCGCAGCCTGAAGTGCGGCAATCGCGCCCATCGCCATGGTGTCGTTGCCCGAGATCACACCCTTGATGTCAGGGTTCGCCTGCAGGATGGTTTCCATCTTCGCATAGGCTTCAGTTTGGCTCCAGTTTGCCGATTGCTTGGCGACCAGCTTCAGGTCCGGATAGTCATCGATGACGTCATGGTAGCCCTGCGAGCGGATGCCGGCATTGGTGTCGGATTCCTTGCCCACCAGCTCGACATAATTGCCCTTTTCGCCCATCTGCTTGACGAATTCCTGCGCGCCGAGCTGCGCACCCTGATAGTTGTTGGAGACGATCTGGGCGGCGGCGACACCGGTGGCATTGATTTCGCGGTCGATGAGGAAGGAGGGGATGCCCGCATCCTTGGCCTTCTTGACGGCAGCTACGGTCGCGTCGGCACCGGCATTGTCGAGGATGATAGCCTTGGCGCCGCGGCCGATCGCCGTGTCGATCACTTGCGACTGCTTGTTGGCATCATCGTCATGCGTCATGACCAGCGTTTCGTAGCCCAATTCCTTCGCCTTGGCTTCGGCGCCGACGGCCTCCGCCTTGAAGAACGGATTGTCGTGGGCGGGCGTGATGATGGCGATCAGATCTGCCGAAAAGGCAGGCATTGCGGTGCCCAATGCAAGCGCGCCGGCAAAGGCGGCAAGAGTCAATCTGCGTGTCAGTTTCATGGTTTCCTCCCAATTATGAAACAGGCCCCATTCCCAGCAGGGCGAAGAAGAGAGGGGCGAGCCCTCCCGGGATTTGGTCAGGTGATGCGGCGGATGCTTTCTGCGATCTCCTGGGGCTCGAAAACTTTCTTCCAGTCGTCGCGCATCAGGGCCGGGATGCCGAATTCGATCGCCTTGTTGCAGGCATCCGAAAACACACCCTCGACCTGGTTGAAGATCACGGCGCCGAGGACATTCATGTGGCCAAGCAGGAAATCGCGAGCAGCCTGTTCCGGCACACCGCGCGCGACGCACTCGTCCATGGCCTGCCGCATCACGACGAGCAGCGATGCGCACACGGTTTCCGAGAGCCCCGGTTCGAGCATCGCCATCTGCTCGACAGTTACCCGATGCGAGCGCATGACCGGCGCCCAGATGATCTTGGCGATCTCCTCCCCGAGCGCATAGGCAGCTTCCGGCCCTTGCATCAGCGCGGACACGATATGCTGCTTGGCGAACAGGCCGCCGAAGTGGTCGTTCTTCGCCTGCATATCGGTTTCGTCGTTGAAGATCGGCGGATGGCAGGGGTGGGTGACGAAATAGGTGAGGTCATCGCGCTTCGGCAGGTGGCCCGCAAAAGGTGCTGCGGCATCGAGCGCGACCACCATTGTTCCGGGTTTCAGCTTGTCGACGATCCCGGCGGCGACCTTGCCGATGGCCGTGTCCGGCACGGCCAAAATGACGACTTCGGCGCCATTGAGGGCTTCATCAACAGACACGCATGACAGACCGAGATCGTTCTTCAGGCGCGCCTTACCGGCATCGCTTACCTCGACATGGCGAACATCAAAGCGCGAACCCTTGAGGTTTTTGGCGAGCCGGTACCCCATTTTCCCACCGGCACCGAAAAGAGCAATTGCAGTCATGTTTTCTTCCTCGTCGATTTCAAATTGTGGTATCGCAAGTGGTATAATGAGTCAATGATCACTCCATTATCCGAAATGTATAAACCTCATTTTTCTAAGCGCTGCTTCCATCGCGGATCTGCAGGAAATAGCCATTGGTTCCCACCTGCCCGCCTTTCAGCGCGATCTGCAGTCCATTGGTCGGGGCGTAGCTGCCGTGAGCCATGCAGAGCGGCGACCCTGGTGTCTGTGGAAGAGGGAGTAGCGTCGTCAGTGCTTCGACGCGCAATTCCCTGAGCGCATGGCTCGATGTGTCGCCGCCGGCGATGACCGCGCGGCCCAGCTTTTCGCTTTCAACCAGGCGCCGCAGGATGATGCCAAGGGCCTGTCCGAGCCGATGCCGGGCGCCGGGAACGCGGTCAATCGCGCTGCCGCGGTCGGCGGAAGGGCCAAGCGCCGTATGCAGGATGACGCTGTGGCCTGTCTTCAGGCCGGCAATGCCGGCATGGACGGCATCGTCGATCGCCCGGTCACCGCTTTCGCCGACAAGCGCCAGAGGATCGAGATCGATGCCATCGAAACCATCCGTCATTGCGTGACGTATCTGCCTTTCCGTCGTCGGCGAGACGCTGCCCGAGACGACGGCCAGGCGTTCGACCTTTCCGGGCGAGGCAAAAACAGGACGCTCGCCAATCAGACCTTCGCGACGCCAAGCATTCAGAAGCGCGTATTCGATGCCGGAAGAGCCGGCGACGAAGGGTCCGTCCTTTGCTGCGCGGCGCCAAAGCTGAGTTCCCGCAGCGGCCTGTGTTTCGGCGCTGTCGACGTCGATCAGTATGATTCCGGCTGTTTCGGCCGCACATTCGTCGACCCGATCATTCGCATCCGTGGCCATCAGGGTCACGACATCAACAAGGCTGACGGGGAGGGAGGTCTGCTTGCCGAGATGCAGCGTCAGATCGGCTTCATCCATCGGTGTGACCGGATGGCGGCTCATGACCGGATGGCGATCGATGCGGTAGACTCGGCCTTGATAGGCTGCGAAAAGATGGCCGAAGGCTGTATAGCGTTTGAGCTGCGGCGCACCAACGACGACCGGCACGGAGGATTGCGAAAAAAGCTCCCTGCCGATTTCGATCGCCTTGCCGATATTGCCGATCGCCGGACTGGAATCGAAGGTGGAGCAGACCTTATAATGGCATATCTTCGCTTCGAGCCCCTTAAGCCATCGCAATGCCGGAACAAGATGCTGTTGCATCCACTCCGGGGTCTCGCTGCGACTTGTGCCGGCAATGCCGATCGCCCGGCATTGGCTGAAGCGCTCCAGCAGCGCAGCATCCGGAATGCCAAGAAAAAGCACCGTCGGAACGCCGTTCGAAGCCAGAGCTTCCATCACGTCGGTCGAGCCGGTGAAATCGTCCCCGTAATAGCTGATCAGAAGATTGCCCGTCGCCATCATGCGCCTTTGCCGTCACTGAATTTTGCGATCGAAGCGGCGAGTTCCGGATGGTCCTTCGCATAGACCTCGAGCGGGATGTCTGCGACGGCGGCCTGCCACGCCTGTTGGATCGCACGGACGCCGGCGGCTGGTCCGAAAGGGTGGCTGACGATGCCGCCGCCGCAGAGATAGAGCAGATCGGTGGTGCGGCCGGTCCGCTGGTAGGTCTCCGGCGCTTGGCCGCCCCATTGACCCGAGCCGGCAACGGGGAGCGGGCAATCGGACGGATCGAACAGCGGCGCGCTGACGGCCTTGAAGGACTCGACGAAGCTTTCGTCCGGCTCCCAATATTTGACGCGTATGCCGTTGATCTGAAATTGATCGACGCCGAGCAAACGCCAGAACTGCTGATAGACCTTGAAATCCATGCCCGCGCCCGGATGGCGCGTCAGCACGTCCCAGCCGTTACGATGGGCATGCAGCACCAGCCCGGAGCGCTTGCGAAGGAAGCTCATGCCGCCGAAACCGATGGAGTTGATGTTGACGACCGCACAATTGCCGCCGGCCTTCAGGACGAGATCGTGGTTGCGCATCATCTCGTCAGGGTCGGCGTGGGAAATGCCGAAGGCATACATCACCTTCTTGCCGGTCTTCTGCTCGTGATCGAGGATCAGCGGCATCATCGCCTCGACACGCTCCTTCAGAGGCGAGTAAGCGGGGCTCATCAGCTTTTCATCGTCCTTGATGAAATCCACGCCTGAGCGGATGAGCTCGCCGACCAGTTCGGCCGTCTCGGCGGGGCGAAGGCCGAGCGCCGGTTTGACGATCGTACCGATGATGGGACGTCCTTCTACGCCCGTCAGGTGCTTGCTGCCGGCAACACCGAATTGCGGACCCGGATGCACGCCGTAAAAGGCCCCCGGCAGCTTCATGTCGACGATACGAATACCCGTCATGCCTTTGATCGAGTAGACGCCGCCGATCGCGATCGTCATCAGCGCGGAAAGATCGGTGCCGATGGCATCGAGCGGAAAGGCGATGTCGACATCAGCGCGATGAAGAGGACCGTGCCCGGCGGCAACTTCGGGCCATGTCGGCCGCTCGGCATCTTCCAGCCGCCGAATACCCAGGACTCGTGCCGCCACCCGCGATTTCAGCTCTTCGGTTTCTCCGGGAACCGGCACGAAGGTGCCCGTCGACTGATCGCTGGCAATCTTGTCGGCCATCGCTTCGATGTGGCCGGCGGTCTCGATGCGGTAGGTAATGGTAATGCTCATAAGCAGCCGTTGCTCCTCTCGCCAACGATTTTGTCGTGGCGTCAACTCGTGATCTGGTATAATGAGTATTCCAATTTGTGCAACGATTTTTTTGTTCAGGAGGCCTAACTCGTTCCGAACGGGCTTTCTCGGCGCTGTCTGACATTGCATAAGGGAGAAAAGCTTTGAGCCAGCGAGATGCCATGAGCCAGCCAGTCGAACAGATCGTACGTCGGAAGCTCTCCGACGAAGTATTCGACCGATTAGAGCGGTTGATCACGTCCGGAGAACTCAAACCCGGCGACGAGATGCCGTCCGAGCGTGTTCTCATGGAGCGCTTCGGTGTCGGGCGTCCGGCGATCCGCGAGGCGATGCAGTCGCTTGCCAATATGGGATTGGTCAGCATCTCGCATGGGGAGCGGGCGAAAGTGCTGCAGCTGACCGCGAAATCGATTTTCCGGCAGGTCGATTTGACGGCGAAGATCATGCTGTCGCAGTCTTCGGACTCTCTCGAGCATCTGAAAAGCGCGCGCATATTCTTCGAGCGCGGCATGGCCCGGGAGGCCGCACCGCGCGCAACCGAAAAAGATATCGCCGACCTCAGGGATATTATCGAACGCCAGCGGGCCTCCCTGGGGCGTGCCGAGGAATTCATTTCGGCCGACATGCAGTTTCACACCCGGATTGCCCAGATTTCCGGAAATCCGATCTTCGTCGCGGTCAGCGAGGCGATGCTGGCGTGGCTGAAGACCTACCATACCGAGATGCTTATCTGGACCGGCAAGGAAAAGTTCACGCTTGTGGAGCATGAAGAAATATTGGAACGGCTTTCCGTCCATGATGCCGATGGTGCAGAAGCTGCGGTCATGAAGCATCTGGAGCGATCCAGAGCCCTCTACACCAAATAGGCAGCGATCCGGATCCGACATTGCCGGATTCGGTTCCTATGACGACGTGCCGCGAAATGGCTGGAAATCAAAAGGCCACCTCCGGAACATGCTCCCCTTATTGATGTTAGGGGCATTGTTTCACGGAGGAACAAGCAATGTCTCCGCCTGATCACAATCAAAGTATCGGCAATTTCCAATTTCCTGGCGAAGCACCGCTGCGCGATCCTCTTATGGGTACCTTCAGCAATGAGCTTGCCGATAAAGGGTTTCTGGTCACAAGCACCGATGAACTCATCACCTGGGCGCGAACGGGATCGCTAATGTGGATGACGTTCGGGCTCGCCTGTTGCGCAATCGAGATGATGCAGATGTCGATGCCGCGTTATGATGTCGAGCGCTTCGGCACCGCGCCACGCGGCAGTCCAAGACAATCGGACCTGATGATTGTGGCGGGAACCCTATGCAACAAGATGGCCCCGGCACTTCGCAAGGTCTACGACCAGATGCCTGAACCCCGCTATGTGATCTCGATGGGCTCATGTGCCAATGGCGGCGGTTATTATCATTACTCCTATTCCGTCGTTCGGGGCTGCGACAAGGTGATCCCTGTCGATATCTATGTACCAGGGTGCCCTCCGACGGCGGAAGCGCTGCTCTATGGCATCCTGCTCCTGCAACGCAAAATCCGCCGCACCGGCACGATCGAACGGTGATCAAAACAGCCAAAAGAGTGTCTGTGAAGGCAGCTCTTACGACGATGCGGCGAAGGTCGGCTATGCGGTCGGCACAATCGAGAGCCACATCGCCAACCGCATGCTGCCTTCAGAGGTCCCGTTTTCGCCTGCCGAACAGTGCTTTGGCGATGTGTTCGATCTCAGTGGCTTTTTCGCACAGGATGAAGCCGGTAAAGCCGGCGGGAACGATGGGCGGGCCATAGCCCTTTGCGAATATATGGGGAAGCTTCAGCCTCTGTAGGGTTTCTACAATCGGAAATGCAAATCCGGCATCGAGATGCAGGTCAAGGATCACCGCATCCACTTTCTTGCCCTTGATGAGTTCGAGAGCGTCTTCGACTTTGCCGACAGGGCCGCTCAGGATAGCGCCAAGTTCCCGCAATTTTTGGCACGCCCCTTCGGAGAGGAAATGTTCGTCCTCGACGATCAAGAGCCGCTTGCCCGCAAACATCTGGCGATATGTCACCGTCGAGTCGTTCATATTTTGATCCAGAAACTGCCCCGCACATCGACGAACATTCAAGGGCAGCGGTTGTTCCCGAGCCGGCCAGACGATGTTGGTGATGATGAGGAATGCGATGCCTGCGCATGCGGCATGCAGGGATATCCCAGCACTGCACATGCAATGTCGTATCCAGCAAATAGCGCTCCATCCCGCGGGAACAATCATCCCGACGCCTTGTTTGGTGGGCAAGTGACAGGGGGAGCAAATGAACGAGATCATCGACGTCAAATTCAAGATGCTCTGGGACGCACCGGTTTGCGTAGCGGTAGGCGGCCGCTTTACCTCGCGCGTGAACGGACCTGAAGACGCAATTCATTTCCTGTCCGTCAGATGGCCGTCCGAAAGGGGCTCATCTTATGCAAAGGCAATGCAAAAATGCCTCGCAGCCATTTCGCACCGCGCCACCCTGGAGGCTGCGCGCGAAGCCTTTGTCATGGCCTGTCTCGAAGCGCATCTGATACAGGACGATGGATACGTATGGTGAAGAGATCGTCAGACGCGTTTCTGGCCCTCAGCCATTCCTGTCCTGGTCGTCTGGATCGATCTGATCTGATATGGAACAAACATACCGGCAATCGGTTGACGGATGTGATTTCAAAATTGCAGCGAGCCTCCCATGCTCGATAAACACCTCTTGCCCGATACCGGTCCCTCTCTTCGACCCGATCATGCCGATGCGCCAACGCTCGGCGAACTCCG